>NZ_JBEOVH010000053.1:0-32065 GCF_040295385.1 Streptomyces sp. NPDC002825 | reverse complement strand
CGCCGGCAAGGGCGCCGTCCGTTGTGCCCACCCGTTCCGCCCTGGGGGCACCTCCCGGACGAAGTCTGGGGGAGGAACGCCTGCCCACAACGGGGGCCGCGGGTTGTCAGGACGTGCGTCGCTTGCGGGTCGTGAGTTGGAAGAGGCGGGCCGTGTACATGTACGGGGGTCGCGCCGTCGTGGCGAGTTCCAGGCGTTCCAGGTCCGCGTAGTACACGGGGTCGTACTTGCGCGCGTCGTCCGTCAGGTAGTCGCAGAAGCTGCGGATGCCGTAGTGCCGCACCTCCCCGCAGCCGAGGTCCCCGAGGACCGGGATGATCTCCTCCGCCGTGTGGAGCCTCAGCTCGGAGTCGAACATCTCGTTCCGGAGCAGATCGCTGTCCAGTGCGGCCAGGGCTGCGGCAGGATCCAGTTCCCGGACGGCGATGTTCAGCGGCGCCGAATGCCGGTTGATGGCCATCATCGAGAACAGCCCTCCCTCCTTCAGCGGTGCGAGCGCCGTCGCCAACGTGACGGCCACGTCGTCCACGTACTGCAGGAGGTTGTGGCACAGCACCACGTCGAAGCCGCCCCTTGCGATGTCCGCCGGAAGCGTGTGCACATCCGCCAGGACACACGTCACCCGCTCCGACAGCCCCCTCTCCGCCGCGCGCGCCCCGGCCGCGGCCAGCATGGCCGGTGCGAGGTCGACCACGGTGACGTGGTGGCCCCGCGCGGCGAGCCGTATCGCGTCGCCGCCGTCCCCGCCCGCGAGGTCGAGGATCCGCAGCGGCCCGCCCCCGGGCCCCTCGTCAAGGTCCCGCATGAGGTTCGCCTCGGCGAGCGTGTAGCGCAGGCGCCCCCAGGGCGCCTCCTGCCACTCCTGCCAAGTGGCCATCGCGCTGTCGAACTTCCCGGGATCCTGAGCCATTCGGCGACGATAGCCGCCCACCCCGCCGGGTCTCAGTTCCGGGTGCGCACCGTGGCCAGGACGTCCCGGTCCGGCTGGAGGGTCAGGCTCGGGACCGGGCGTATCTCCTCGGTCGTGACGTCCAGGTGGAAGCGGCGGGCGAGGACCGCGAGGACGAGGACCGCCTCGACGAGGGCGAAACGGGTGCCCAGGCAGACGCGGGGCCCGCCGCCGAAGGGGTACCAGGCGTACTCCGGTATCTGCTCGGCCGGTTCGCCGTCCTCCCCCGTCAGCCAGCGCTCGGGGCGGAAGGCCTCCGGATCGCCGTACCAGCGCGGGTCCCGGTGGGTGGCCCACTGGCTGGACCAGACACGCGTACCGGCGGGGACGGGCGTGCCGCCGAGGGTGGCGCCCTCCTTGGCGATGCCGGTGAGGAGCCAGATCGTCGGGTAGAGGCGGAGGGTCTCCTTGACGACGGCCTGGGTGTAGGTGAGCGAGGCGTAGTCGTCGTACCCGGGCTCGTGGTCGGCGAGGACCCGGTCCAGTTCCTCCGTGAGGGCGTCACGGACCCCGGGGTTGCGGGACAGCAGGTACCAGGCCCAGACGAGGGTGGAGCTGGTCGTCTCGTGGCCGCCGATGTAGAGGGTGACCGTCTCGTCGCGGATCTCCTGGTCGGAGAGGCTGGCCCCGGTCTCGTCGCGGGCGGCGAGAAGCCGGCTGAGGAGGTCCGGACGGTCGCCGTCGCCGTCCCGGTGCCGGGAGACCACCCGGGACACCTCGGCGTCGATGACGGCGGTGGCCTTCTTGATCCGGGCGCGGCCCGGGGTGGGCACCCAGTCGGGCAGCAGGGCTCCGATGCCGCTGAACTCGGCCCCGATCTCCTTCTGCGCGATGTCCATCGCCCGGCCGATGGATTCGGCGTCGGCCGCGGTGTCGACGCCGAAGATGGTGCGCACGGCGACGAGTTGGGTGAGGGCCGCCATCTCCTTCTTGATGTCGACCCGCTGCCCGTCCTTCCAGCGGTCGGCGAGGGCGACGGCGCACTCGGCCATCGTCGCCGCGTAGGACCGCACCTGCTTGGGGCGCACGGACGGCTGGACGAGGGACCGCTTGCGCCGCCAGTCCGCGCCCTTGGAGACGACGACGCCGTTGCCCAGCAGCGTACGGAACGCGATGCCCAGGTCGGGCTGGTCGAAGGTGCGCTCGACCTCGGTGAGGAGCTCGCCGATGTTCTCCGGGTGGGCGATGAAGAGGGCCGGGCCGCGGCCGAAGCGCCAGCGGACGAAGTCCCCGCGCTCCCTGAGCTGTTCGAAGAAGGCCAGGGGGTCCTTGCCGAAGGCGGGGAGGTTGCCGAGGAGCGGCACACCTCGCGGCCCGTCCACGACGACGACACTGGACCCGCCGCCGGCCGCCCCACCGCCCGACGCCTTCGCCGACTCCGACACCTCCGACACCTTCGTCGGCTCCGTCGGCTCCGTCGCCTCCGTCGCCTCCAACCCCTCCGCCCGTTGCCCTTCGTCTCGCGTCCCGGCGTCCGGACCTGCCTGCGTGGCCATCCGCGTTCCCCTCCCCAACTGACTTTCCCTGCTTGCGAGTCCATGCAAGCGGAAGCCCCGTCCCCCGCGCCACCCCTGTGGACAACGACCTGTGGACAACCCCTGTCGCCAACATGTCAGGGGTCGATCCCCCGAGGCCGGCGCACAGAGCCGGACGGGCAGAGGCGGACGGACAGAAGCGAACCCACGCAAGCCCCCCGAGGCGGAACCCCACCACGGCACGCCAAGGGCCCGCAGCGCACGCGCCACGGGCCCTCAGAACTACCGGACCGTCAGCCCACCGAGCTGTACGCGACCACGCCGCGCAGCAGCGCGTCCACGGCCTTGCGGGCGTTCTTGGCGACCGTGCTGTTCTCCTTCGGCGCCGCCGCGGCGATCTGCCCGAGGACGTCGATCACCTGCTTGCACCAGCGGACGAAGTCGCCCGCGGGCATCTCCGCCTCGCGGAGCACCTCGTCCAGGCTCTTGTCCGAGGCCCACTGGTAGGCCGCCCAGGCGAAGCCGAGGTCCGGCTCGCGCTGGCCGACGCCCTCCGCCTGGTTGATCTTGAACTCCTCTTCGAGGGCGTCCAGGCGGCCCCAGATCCGGACCATCTCGCCGAGCGCCGCCTTGGCGTTGCCCGTGGGCAGCTTGGGTGCGACGGCGTCGTCGGCCTGCCGGGCCTCGAACACCAACGCAGAGACACAGGCCGCGAGTTCGGCCGGGTTGAGGCCCTCCCAGACCCGGTCGCGGAGGCATTCGCTCGCCAGCAGGTCGAGCTCGCCGTAGAGCCGGGCGAGCCGCTTGCCGTTGTCGGTGACCTCGTCGCCGCGCAGATAGTCGAGCTCGGTGAGGAGCGCGACGATCCGGTCGAAGGTGCGGGCGATGGTGTTCGTACGGCCCTCGATGCGCCGCTCCAGCTGCTGGGTGTCGCGCTGGAGACGGTGGTAACGCTCGGCCCAGCGGGCGTGGTCCTCGCGCTCGTCGCAGCCGTGGCAGGGGTGCGCGCGGATCTCGGTGCGCAGCCGTGCGATCTCGCGGTCGTCGGCCGCGGCGGCGCGCTGCCGCCGGTGGCGCTCGGGGTTGATGTGCCCGGCCTTGCTCCGCAGGGCGGAGGCCAGGTCGCGGCGGGACTGCGGGGAGCGCGGGTTGAAGGACTTGGGGATCCTCATCCGCTCCAGCGCCTCGACCGGGACCGGGAAGTCGATCGAGGCGAGCCTCTTGACCTGCCGCTCGGCGGTGAGGACGAGGGGACGCGGCCCGTCGTGGTGCTCGAAGCCGCGGTGGCCGTTGGTGCGGCCGGCCGGGATGCCCGGGTCGAGGACGAGGGCGAGGCCCGCGAACTTGCCGGTGGGGACGTGGATGACGTCGCCGGGCTTGAGCTTCTCCAGGGAGCTGGCGGCCTGGGCGCGGCGCTGGGCGGCGCCCTGCCGGGCCAGTTCGGTCTCGCGGTCCTTGAGGTCGCGGCGGAGCCGCGCGTACTCCTCGAAGTCTCCGAGGTGGCAGGTCATGCCCTCGCGGTAGCCCTGGAGTCCCTCCTCGTTCCGCTGGACCTGGCGCGAGATGCCCACGACGGAACGGTCGGCCTGGAACTGGGCGAAGGAGGTCTCGAGCAGCTCGCGGGAGCGGTGCCGGCCGAACTGGTCGACGAGGTTGACCGCCATGTTGTACGAGGGCTTGAAGCTGGAGCGCAGCGGATACGTGCGCGTTCCGGCGAGTCCGGCGAGGTGGCCGGGGTCGAGTCCGCGCTGCCAGAGCACGACGGCGTGGCCCTCGACGTCGATGCCCCGGCGGCCGGCGCGGCCGGTGAGCTGGGTGTACTCGCCGGGGGTGATGTCCGCGTGCTGCTCGCCGTTCCACTTGACGAGCTTCTCGAGGATGACGGTGCGCGCGGGCATGTTGATGCCGAGGGCGAGGGTCTCGGTGGCGAAGACGGCCTTGACGAGGCCGCGGACGAAGAGCTCCTCGACGACCTCCTTGAAGGTCGGGAGCATGCCGGCGTGGTGGGCGGCGATGCCCCGCTCCAGCGCTTCGAGCCACTCGTAGTAGCCGAGGACGTGGAGGTCCTCGCTGGGGATGGCGGCCGTGCGCGCCTCGACGATCTCACGGACGCGCAGCCGCGCCTCGTCGTCGTTCAGCCGGAGTCCGGCGTAGAGGCATTGCTGGACGGCGGCCTCGCATCCGGCGCGGCTGAAGATGAAGGTGATCGCGGGCAGGAGCCCTTCGGCGTCGAGGCGCTCGATGACCTCGGGGCGGCCGGGGGTCCAGATCCGGGAGCGCTGGCGGCGCTCGCGCTCGCGGTCGGCCTCGCGGACCATCTTGCCGCGCCGCCGGTCGCGCGGGTTGTACGTGCGCGTGTTCTCGGTGCGGGCGAGGCGGAGGAGGTCGGGGTTGACCTCTCGCCGGGAGGCGCCGCGGCCGCCGTGGTCGGTCTCCTCCTCGAAGAGGTCGTACATCCGCCGTCCGGCGAGGACGTGCTGCCAGAGGGGGACGGGGCGGCTCTCCGAGACGATGACCTCGGTGTCGCCGCGGACGGTGTCGAGCCAGTCGCCGAACTCCTCCGCGTTGGACACGGTCGCGGAGAGTGAGACGAGGGTGACGGACTCGGGGAGGTGGATGATCACTTCCTCCCAGACGGCGCCGCGGAAGCGGTCGGAGAGGTAGTGGACCTCGTCCATCACGACGTATCCGAGGCCGGAGAGGACCTGGGATCCCGCATAGAGCATGTTGCGGAGGACTTCGGTGGTCATGACGACGATCGGGGCGTCGCCGTTGACGCTGTTGTCACCGGTCAGCAGGCCGACCTTGTCGGGGCCGTACCGCTTGACGAGGTCGGCGTACTTCTGGTTCGACAGCGCCTTGATGGGCGTCGTGTAGAAGCACTTGCGGCCCTGGGTGAGGGCGAGGTGGACGGCGAACTCGCCGACGATGGTCTTGCCGGAGCCCGTGGGCGCGGCGACGAGTACGCCCTTCCCCGCCTCGAGTGCCTGGCACGCCTCGATCTGGAAGGGGTCCAGACCGAAGTCGTACAGCTCGCGGAAGGGGGCCAGTGCGGTGCGCTGCTCGGCGTTGCGGGCGAGGGCGGCCGCGTACGCCTGGGCTGGTGTGAGGTCCTCTGTCATCTTGTTGTCGAGCCTACCCGCCACCTGTGACAGTGACGCGATCTTTATCGAGGGGATGCGGAGGGCTCGGTTCCGGGGCAGGGGCGGGGATCCCCGACCCACAGTTGCGGGGCAGGGGCAGGGATCCCCGGCCCACGGTTGCGGGGCAAGGACAGGGATCCCCCACCCACGGTTCCGCGCAAGGGCACAGGCCCTGGCGCCCGGTTCCGGCAAGGGCACGGGCCCCCGGGCACGGTGCCGGGGAACGACGAGGGCCCCCGGACCGAGTCCGGGGGCCCTGCGCGGTCAGGTCGCGCTCTTCGGCGTCAGGTGATGTCGTCGTAACCGTTGAGCCGGTGCGCGCTCGCTCCGCCGTGCTCCCCGGTGGCCTGCTCGGGCAGGGCGCGGGAGGCGCTGACGGGCTCGACGGCCCCGACCGCCTCGGGGGTGAGGTCGAGCGAGGAGGCCTCGTCGTCGTCGAGCTCGGCATCGGGGTTGCTGCGCCGGCGTCGCCGGTCGTTGAGGAGGGAGAAGAGGACGGCCCCGAAGTACAGGATCGTGATGGGTCCGGCGAGGGCGATCATGCCGACGGGATCGGTGGTCGGGGTGATGACGGCGCCGAAGACGAAGACGCCCATGATCACACCGCGCCACCAGCCGGCCATGCGGCGGCCCGTGAGGACTCCGGTGAGGTTGAGCATCACCAGGACGAGCGGGAGCTCGAAGGCGAGGCCGAAGACGAGCACCATGCGCAGGGTGAAGTCGAGCACGTCGCCGAGCGAGAGGATGTTCGCCGAGCCCTCGGGCGTGAGGCTGATGAGGACCTTCACGCTGACGGGGAGGATGAGGTACGCGAGGTAGGCGCCGGCGGCGAACAACGGCACGGCCGCGCCGACGAAGGCGTACGTGTACTTCTTCTCGTTCTTGTGCAGGCCGGGCGCGATGAAGGCCCACAGCTGGTAGAGCCAGACGGGGCTGGCGACGACGAGACCCGCCGTCAGGGACAGCTGGATCGTCGTGCTGAAGGGCGCCATCAGCGTGTTGAAGGAGACGATCGCGCAGTTGCCGCCGTCACTGGTGACGTTCGGTGCGCAGGTGGGCACCGAACGCGTCAGGAACTGCATGAGCTCCTCGCTGTACACGAGGGCCACGATCGTCACCGCGGCGATGGCGAGGAGACCCTTCGCCAGTCGGTTGCGGAGTTCACGCAGGTGCTCCACGAGGGGCATCCGGCCCTCGGGATCCTTCTCCTGCTTGCGGGCAGACTTGGGCAACCCACGTCCTCATCTCGTGCGGCAGGCCGCCGCCCGGTGCGGCGGCCGCGGCGGACCGGGTCAGCGCTTGGTGGTGTCCGAGGGCTCGGTCACGGGACGCGCGCTGGTCACGTCACCGGGAGCGGCCTGGATGGTACGCGGGGCGGGCTCCTGCGTGCCGGCGTGCGGCGGGTCGGCGGGGGCGCTCTGCTGGTCGTCCGCCTTCATCGCCTTGGCCTCGCTCTTGAGGATGCGGGCCGACTTGCCCAGGGAGCGGGCCATGTCCGGGAGCTTCTTGGCGCCGAACAGGAGGATCACGACGACGAGGATCAGAATGATCTCGGTGGGGCCGAGCCTACCCATAGCTGTTTACCTTCTTCACCGAGGCGACATGGAGTGCGTGCCCGGCGGGTCGGACATGCGTCCGGCCACCGCGCTGCCTGCGATCGTAACCCGCAGGAGTAAACGCGGGGCAATGCCCGTGCATACTCCCGATTGCGTCCCGCGGGCCCTAACCGGGCCCTTCCCGCAGCGTACGGCACGTGCTCAACGGAGCGTCTCGCCGGTCCTGGCGAGTCCGACGGCGGCGGTCTCGAGCTCCTCGGCGGCCTGCTGGATCCGCTGTGTGGTGCGGGCCACTTGACGGCCGAGGCGCTGGACCTCCAGGAAGACCCGGACGGCGAGGACGCCGAGCACGGCGAGGCCGAGGAAGCCGAGGGCGATGGCGATGGCGAGCATGGGCCAGAACATGTGCTGAGCCTAGACGCTGGGCGCGTACGGATCGTTCAGACGGTGGTGTGGAGGCGCAGGGTGCGGACGCCGCCGCCGGTGAGGAGTTCGACGATGCGCTCGCCCGCGGGCTTGCGGACGGAGCTGCCGCACTCGGGGCAGGTGAAGGAGTAGAAGGTGGTGCGCCGGCTCGCGCCGATGGCGAGCCGCAGGGCGCTCGCGGAGAGTTCGAAGCGCGAGCGGCAGTCGGGGCAGGCGGCCTTGAAGAGGACCGGGGCCATGGACGCCGCAAGACCGTGCATCACGGACATCTCCCTCATCTCTCTCGACTCTGGCATCACGGTGGCGACAGCGTCCTGTCGCACGGTCACCACGCCCGGGGCGCCGTCACGTCAGTAACAGCGTCCCGGGCGCGGTGAACGTCACACACCTTCGTACGCGGCCAGCGCGGCGGCCGCAGCCGTCCGCGCGCTGTCGGCCAGCTCCGCCGGCGCGACGATCCGGCCGTCGCTGCCCAGACGCAGCGCGAGCCGGCGCAGCGAGGCCGGGTCCGGCGTCCGCAGCGTGATCCGCAGCCCGCCGTCCGGCAGCTCCTCGGCCCGGTCGTGCGGGTAGTACTCGGCGACCCAGCGGCCGCCGGGCCCGACCTCGACCACGACCTCCGGGTCGTCGGCCGACGGCTGGACCAGGCCCTCGGAGAGGTCGCGCAGCTCCAGCTCCGGCGGCGCCGCGTGCTCGTCGAGGAGCCGGATCTCGACGACCCGGTCGAGCCGGAAGGTGCGGCGCGCCTCGGAGAGCCGGCACCACGCCTCCATGTAGGTGTGGCCGACGGCGAAGAGCCGGATCGGGTCGACCTCGCGCTCGGTGAGCTCGTCGCGGGCGGGCGAGTAGTACCGCACCCACAGCCGTCTGCGCTCCGAGATGGCCCGGTCGACCTCGGCGAAGACCCCGCCCTCGGACTCGAAGGTCACCGAGAGCCGGGCGCTGGCCCCGGCGGCCTCGCCGGCCGCCGCCTCCAGCTTGGCGGTGGCGCGCAGCAGGGCGTCCCGGTCGCTCTCGCGCAGCCCCGGCAGGGTCGCGACGGCGCGGGCGGCGACGAGCAGCGCGGTGGCCTCGTCGGCGGCGAGCCGCAGCGGCTCCGCGACGTCGTCCGGGTTGTGCCACCAGATCCGGTCGCCGTCGGTGTCGATGTCGAGGAGGTCGCCGCCCCGGAAGCTGGTGCCGCACATGGGCAGCACGTCCAGGTCGGAGATCAGCTCGTCCTCGGTGATCCCGAAGGCGCGCGCCACGTCGGCGACGTGCGCGCCGGGGCGCTCACGGAGATAGGTGACGAGGGAGAGCATCCGCCTCGTCTGGTCGATCGCGTTGGCAGCCATGCGGTACGTCTCCCCCTCAGCCCTTGGCCACGGCGCGCAGCCGCTCCACCACATCGGCCCGCAGATCGGCGGGTTCCAGTACGACGACGTCGGGGCCGAACTCGACGAGCCAGGCGTCGAGCCCGTGTCCGTACGGGATCTCGAGCTCGTCCCAGCCGTCGGTGCCCTCGGTCACGGCCTGGGCGCGGGCCCGCAGCGGGTAGCCGCAGCCGGTGCGCAGCCGGATCCGCGCGGAGCGGGTGGCGGTCTCGCCGGCCCAGCTCTCGACGGTCTCCCGGACGGTCACGACGTCGGGCACAGGCGCGGTGAAGGCGCCGGCCCGCGAGCGGACCTTGCCGGTGATGCGGGAGAGCCGGAAGACGCGCTCGGCACCGCGGTCGCGGTCCCAGCCGGCCAGGTACCAGTGGCCGCGCCAGCATTCGAGGGTCCAGGGCTCGACCTGGCGGGTCTCGGGGCGGGCGGCGTTGGCCTTGCGGTAGTCGAAGACGACGGGCCGGCGGTCCCGGCAGGCCAGCATGAGCGGCTCGAAGGCGGCCTCGTGGACGGGGATGCGCGGTTCGAGGGCGCTGGGCTGGGTGTCGTACGAGTCCCCCGCCTCGGGCATGCCGGCGGCGCGGAGCTTCTGGAGGGCGCCGCTGGCGGCACCGGCGAGGCGGGCCTGCTGCCACACCTTGGCGGCGAGGCCGAGGGCGGCGGCCTCCTCGGCGTCCAGGGTGATCGGCGGGAGCCGGTTGGAGTCGCGGCGGGCCAGGTAGCCGGTCTCGCCGTCGAGGTTCTCGACGGTCTCGATGACCAGGCCGAGCTCGCGGAGGTCGTCCTTGTCCCGCTCGAACATGCGGTTGAAGGCGTCGTCGCCGCTCGCTTCGAGGTACGCCTCGATGGAGCCGCGGAGCTCCCGCTTGCTCAGCGGGCGGCGTGTCCCGAGCAGGCACAGCGCGAGATTCATCAGCCGCTCGGACTTGGCAATCGCCATCGACGCCCCGCACCCTTCCGCCGGTTCCGCTTGTCAGACGTCCGACCGTACCGCCCCGGGGTGTCGGGACCAAAGCCGAGGGCCCCCGCCATGGACGGCGGGGGCCCTCGGACCGACCGTGATCGGGTCGGTGTTACTTCACGGCCACGAGGTCGCAGACGAAGATCAGCGTCTCGCCCGGGGCGATCTTGCCGCCGGCACCGCGGTCGCCGTAGGCGAGGTGCGCGGGGATGACCAGCTGGCGACGGCCGCCGACCTTCATGCCCTGCACGCCCTGGTCCCAGCCCGCGATGACCTGACCGGCACCGAGCTTGAACTCGAGCGGGGTGCCGCGGTTCCAGGAGGCGTCGAACTCCTCGCCGGAGTCGAAGGAGACACCCACGTAGTGGACCTGCACGAACTGGCCGGCCTGGGCGACCTCGCCCTCGCCCTCCCAGATGTCCTTGATCTCCAGGTCCTTCGGCGGCTCGCCACCCGGGAAGTCGACCTCGGGCTTCTCGATGCTCACTGAACTGCTCCTCAAACTGATGAACGTCGCGATGATGAACTGCGCGATCGGGACAGTCTTACATCTTTGTCAGGATGTCGACGGCGAAGACCAGCGTGGAGTTCTTCGGGATCCCCTGCTTCTCCTCGTTGCCGAACGCCTCCGACGGCGGGGCGACGATCAGGACGCGGCTGCCGATCTTCTTGCCGACGAGGCCGTCCTTGAGGCCCTTCAGCGTCAGCTGCGAGAGCGGGAAGTTGGCCGGCTTGCCGGTCGTGTAGGTCGAGTCGAAGACCTTGCCGTCCTTCCACAGGGCGGCGACGTAGTTCACGACGACCGTGTCGGTGGCCTTGACGGCCTCGCCGTTGGCCTCCAGCACGTAGTTCGAGACGAGCTTGGTCGGCGGGTCGGTCTTCGGGACCGTCAGCGAGGGCTGCTTGCCGTCGGTGTTCGTACCGACCTTCGGGAGGTCCTTGTTGTCCTGCGCGACCGGGGTGCCCGTGGCGGACTTCGGGATCGTCACGGACTTCAGGATGTCCACGACGAAGACGAGGGTGGCGTTGGGCTTGATGTCGCCCTGGCCCTGCGCGCCGTAACCGAGCTCCGGCGGGATGCCGATCTCGATGCGGCTGCCGACCTTCTGGCCCTCCAGGCCCTGGTCCCAGCCCTTGATGACCTGACCGGCGCCCAGCGTGAGGTCGAAGGGCTGACCGCGGTCGAAGCTGTTGTCGAAGGGGGTGGTGGAGTCCCAGGCCTGGCCCAGGTAGTTCACCTGGAGCGCGTCGCCCTTCTTCGTCACCGCGCCGTCACCTTCGCTGATGACGTTGACCTTCAGTTCCTTGGGCGGGTCGCCCTCGCCCTTGGAGAGGGTCGGCTTCTCCCCGAACTTCTCGCCCGCGGTGATGGCGGGCAGCCCGTTCTTCATCGAGGCGGAATCGGAGCCCTTGTCGTCGCTGCCGCACGCCGCTGTGGAGAGCAGCAGCAGCGGGACGACGAGAAGGCCGGCAAGTCGGCGCACGTGTTCCTCAGATCTCAGACGGCACAGTAGTTGTGCCGACACTCTAGGCGCTCCTCCTGTCACGTCGAGGGCCCCGCACGCCGAACGTGCGGGGCCCTCCCGGTCGATACGACCTGCCTACATTCCGGCGATCAGCTTTTCCACCCGGTCGTCGACGGAGCGGAACGGGTCCTTGCACAACACCGTGCGCTGCGCCTGGTCGTTGAGCTTGAGGTGGACCCAGTCGACGGTGAAGTCCCGCCGCTGCTCCTGGGCACGGCGGATGAAGTCGCCGCGCAGCCTGGCCCGAGTGGTCTGCGGGGGCACCGACTTGCCCTCGAAGATCTTCAGGTCGTTGCAGATGCGGGCCGCCTGCCCGTTCTTCTGGAGCAGGTAGTACAGCCCGCGACGACGGTGGATGTCGTGGTAGGCGAGGTCTATCTGCGCGACCCTCGGGTTCGACATGGTCATGTTGTGCTTGGCCCGGTACCGCTCGATGAGCTTGTACTTCATGACCCAGTCGATCTCGGTCTCGATCCGGTCGAGCTGCTCGCTCTCGATCGCGTCGAGCGTGCGGCCCCACAGCTCCAGGACCTGGGCGACGGTGCCGGAGCGGATGCCGCGGCGGTCGACGAAGTCCACGGCCTTCTCGTAGTACTCGCGCTGGACCTCCAGGGCGGAGGCCTCCCGGCCGCTGGCGAGCCGGACCTTGCGCTGGCCCGTGATGTCGTGGCTGACCTCGCGGATCGCCCGGATGGGGTTCTCCAGGGTCAGGTCGCGCATCACCGTGCCCGCCTCGATCATGCGGAGCACCAGGTCGGTGGCGCCGACCTTGAGCAGCATGGTCGTCTCGGACATGTTCGAGTCGCCGACGATGACGTGCAGCCGGCGGTAGCGCTCGGCGTCGGCGTGCGGCTCGTCCCGGGTGTTGATGATGGGCCGTGAGCGGGTGGTGGCCGAGCTGACGCCCTCCCAGATGTGCTCGGCACGCTGGGAGACGCAGTAGACCGCGCCACGCGGGGTCTGGAGGACCTTTCCCGCGCCGCAGATCAGCTGCCGCGTCACGAGGAACGGAATGAGGATGTCCGCGAGCCGGGAGAACTCCCCGTGGCGGGCGACGAGATAGTTCTCGTGGCAGCCGTAGGAGTTTCCGGCCGAGTCGGTGTTGTTCTTGAAGAGGTAGACGTCGCCCGCGATTCCCTCCTCGTGCAGGCGGCGTTCGGCGTCGACGAGCAGGCCCTCGAGAATGCGCTCGCCGGCCTTGTCGTGGGTGACCAGTTCGGTCACGTTGTCGCATTCCGGTGTGGCGTATTCCGGATGCGAACCCACGTCGAGGTACAGGCGGGCGCCGTTCCGCAGGAAGACATTGCTGCTGCGGCCCCATGACACGACACGGCGGAAGAGGTAGCGCGCCACTTCGTCAGGAGACAGTCGGCGCTGTCCCCTGAACGTGCACGTGACGCCGTACTCGTTCTCCAGCCCGAAAATGCGGCGGTCCATGTCTGAACATTACGCCTGAGGGCGTGCGCTGAAACCGGGTTGGGCGTCCCCGTTTCGATCATTTTCCGATCAGTGCGTGTTCTTTTCGGCGTGTACGGCGGTGGGGACCGCCTCTCCGTCGGCGTGTCGCGCGGCGCTGCCGGCCGCGGCGGGGGCGGCGAGGACCCTGCCGGTGGCCAGCAGGACGAGCAGCGCGACGAGACCGCCCGCACCGGCCACGGCGAACCCGGCCACCGTTCCGGCCAGTTCGATCGCCGGTCCCGCGACGGCGGAGCCCAGGGCCGCTCCGACGCCGAAGGTGGTGACGAGCCAGGAGAAGGCCTCGGTGACGGTGCCGCTCGGGGCGTGCCGGTCGACCACGATGAAGGCGCAGGCGAGGGCGGGGGCGAGGAAGACGCCGGAGAGCACCGAGAGGCCGGTCATGGCGACGGGGGCGGGGGTCAGCATCAGCGGCAGGTAGCAGACCGCGAGGAGGCCCACGAGGACCCTCAGCCGCCGCTCGGGCGCCCCGGACCACTGCCGGGCCCCGTAGAGCACGCCGCCGGCGAGGGCGCCGAGGCCGAGGGCGGCCATGAGCCAGCCGTACACGGACGGCGCGCCGCGGTCGTCGGCGTAGGCGACGGCGGCGACGGTGATGGAGCCGAGGGCGAGGCCGACGAAGAAGAACGAGCCGAGGAGGGCGAGGAGGCCGGGCGAGCGCAGGGCCCCCAGCCAGTGGGCCTCGCGGGCGGCGGAGCGCCAGGCGCGGGACGGCTCGGAGAGGACGACGGCGAGGGCGCCGAGCACCCCCAGGACGTTGATGACGAGGAGGGCGGCGGCCGGCGAGCGCAGGGCGACCAGGAGGGTCACCAGGAGGGGGCCGACGGTGAACATGACCTCCTGGGCGACGGCGTCGAGCGCGTACGCCCGGTGGACCCGGTCCTCGCGGCCGAGGACGCTCGGCCACAGGGCCCGCAGGCCGCCCTCCAGGGGCGGGGTGAAGAGTCCGGCGACGACGACGGCGGCGTAGGCGAGCGCCAGGTGGCCGATGCCGGTGAGGGCGAAGAGGGCCATGCCGAGGGCGGACAGGACGGCGGCGGGCAGCTGGACGCGGGGCTGGCCCTTGAGGTCGACGGCGCGGCCGAGCAGGGGCTGCCCGACGGCGTTGGAGACGCCGTAGGCCGCGATCAGGCCGCCGGCCAGGGTGTAGCTGCCGCCCTGGTCCCGGACGAACAGGGTCATGGCGATGGGACCGGTGCCGTTGGGCAGGCGCCCGACGAGCGTTCCGGCGAGCAGCCGGGCGGCGTGCGGTGCCCGGAGTATGTCGAGATAGCCGCCGCGTGCCGTGGCCTCGGTGGCCATGTGGGTCTCCCCTCCGCCCCGGACCGTGCCGAGGTTTTACGTATAACGTCCTGGGTCATACGTACCATGACCGCTGTGCGCGGGTCCACCCCGCGCCGACGCATCCCGATCACCGTCCCCTGCGGAGGCTCCCCGTGCAGTCCCACGAGCCGCTCGGCGGCTCCCGCCCCACCAGCCGGGACGTGGCACGGGCCGCGGGGGTCTCCCAGGCCACCGTCTCGCTCGTCCTCGGCGACAAGTGGCGCGGACGCGTCTCCGAGCGCACCGCCGCGGCCGTGCGGGAGGCCGCCTCCGGACTCGGCTACCGGCCCAACCTCGCCGCCCGCAACCTCCGGCTCGGACGCACGCGCACGGCCCTGCTCGTCGTCCCGGCCCTCACCAACGAGTTCTTCGCCCACGTCTACACGGGCGCCGCCACCGCCGCAGCCGAGCACGGCTTCGGCGTCGTGCTCTACCCCTCCCCCGACGGCGTGGGCCCCGCCCGCGACCCCTTCGCCTCGGCGCAGGCCGCCCTCGACGGCGTCATCGCCTCCTCGATGGCGACCGACGCCCTGAAGGCCTTCCGCGGCGGCGACCTCCCGCTCGTCATGCTCGACAGCGACCCGGCCGACCCGGGCGCCGCCGCCCATGTGAACCTCGACGTCGCCGACGGCATGCGCAGGGTGACCGACCACCTGCTCGCCCTCGGCCACCGCCGCTTCCTCCACCTCGCGTCCGCCGCCCCGTCCTGGACCTTCGACGTACGGGCCCGGGTGCTCGCGCACGCCCTGCGCGGCGCGGAGGTGCGCACCGTGCGATCGCCGCTCAACGCCGCGGACGCCTGGGAGGCCGCCGGCACGGCCCTCGCCGATCCCGGCTCCCGGCCCACCGCGGTGATCTGCGACGACGACATCCTCGCGGCCGGCGTCTGCAAGGCCGCTCGCCGGCTGGGCCTGCGCGTCCCCGAGGACCTCTCGGTCACCGGCTTCGACGACATGGCCCTGGCGACCGTCCTCGAACCCGAGCTGACCACCGTCCGGCTGCCCGCCGAGGAGTTCGGCCGGCGGGGCATGGAGGCGCTCCTCGCCGTTCTCGCGGGCGAGCGGCCCGAACCGCTCACCCTGCCCGTCGCCCTGGTCCCCCGCGGCTCCTCGGGCCCGGCACCGGCCTTCTGAGCCCGGAAACGCCGAGGGGCCCCGGTCCAGGTGGACCGGGACCCTTCGGGGCCGGCGTCGACTACTCCTCGGGAGCCTCGTCCGAGGGCTCGTCCGTCTTCGCCGCCGCCGCGTTGTCCGCCTCCAGGAGACGGGACAGCTGACGGCCGACGATCCGCTTGAACTTGCGCTGCTGCGGACGCGTCCGGTCCAGGACCGCCACCTCCAGGCGCTCCGCGGGGATCTCCCGCTCGGTGCCGTTGGTGTCCCGCGACAACGCCTGCACCGCCAGCTTCAGCGCCTCGGCGAGGGTCATGCCGTCCCGGTGCCGCTGGTCCAGGAAGGAGCTGATCTGCTCGGCGTTCCCGCCGACCGCGACCGAGCCGTGCTCGTCCACGATCGAGCCGTCGTGCGGCAGCCGGTAGATCTGGTCGCCCTCCGGCTCGGCGCCGACCTCGGCGACGACCAGCTCCACCTCGTACGGCTTCTCCCCCGCGCTGGAGAAGATCGTGCCGAGCGTCTGGGCGTAGACGTTGGCCAGGCCGCGCGCGGTGACGTCGTCCCGGTCGTAGGTGTAGCCCCGCAGGTCGGCGTAGCGGACGCCGCCGATGCGGAGGTTCTCGTACTCGTTGTACTTGCCGGCGGCCGCGAAGCCGATCCGGTCGTAGATCTCGCTGAACTTGTGCAGGGCACGGGACGGGTTCTCGCCGACGAAGACGATGCCGTCGGTGTACTGGAGGACGACGAGGCTGCGGCCTCGGGCGATGCCCTTGCGGGCGTACTCGGCCCGGTCGGCCATGGCCTGCTGGGGTGAGACATAGAACGGCGTGGACACCGGCTACCGTCCCTTTCTTCCGGTCTGAAGGGCTTCTACGGGCGACGACGGGTCAGAGCAGGGCGGCACGCGGGCCGTCGGGCTGCTCGAGACGCCGCTCGGTGACCGATCGGGCCAGCTCGGAGGACTCCGCCTCCGTGAGCCTGCGGAAGCCCTCGTCGGTGATGACGGTGACGATCGGGAAGATCCGGCGGGCCATGTCGGGACCGCCGGTCGCCGAGTCGTCGTCCGCCGCGTCGTACAGCGCCTGCACCACCAGTGTGGTGGCCTGCTCCTCGGTCAGGTCGGCGCGGTACAGCTTCTTCATCGAACCGCGCGCGAAGATCGAGCCGGAGCCGGTGGCGGCGAAGCCGTGCTCCTCGGAGCGGCCGCCGGTCACGTCGTACGAGAAGATCCGGCCCTTCTCCTTGCCCTCGTCCCAGCCCGCGAAGAGCGGCACGACGGCGAGCCCCTGCATGGCCATGCCCAGGTTGCCCCGGATCATGGTGGAGAGACGGTTCGCCTTGCCCTCCAGGGAGAGCGTCGCGCCCTCCACCTTCTCGAAGTGCTCCAGCTCCAGCTGGAACAGCTTGACCATCTCCACGGCGAGGCCGGCGGTGCCGGCGATGCCGACGGCGGAGTACTCGTCGGCCGGGAACACCTTCTCGATGTCCCGCTGCGCGATCATGTTCCCCATGGTCGCCCGGCGGTCACCGGCGAGCACGACGCCACCGGGGAAGGTGGCGGCCACGATGGTGGTGCCGTGCGGCGCCTCGACGATCCCCTCCGGCAGCTTCCGGTTCCCCGGGAGCAGCTCCGGCGAGTGATCCGCCAGGAAGTCGATGAACGAGGACGACCCCGGCGTCAGGAAGGCCGCCGGCAGACGCCCGGTGCTACGAGGGTTGACTTCCACGCGATTCCTTCCGGGTGGGAGATTCGGCCCGCTGTGGGACGCGCGGGCCGATCTTGCTTGCTGTGCACGGACCTTACCCGTGCCACCGCTTGTCATCCGTCCCCGGACCCACGGCTTTCTCCGGGGCTCCGGGGACGGAGGACGACAGGTGCGTGGGGCGGCTACTCGCCGCCCTTCTGAACGAAGGACCGCACGAAGTCCTCGGCGTTCTCCTCCAAGACGTCATCGATCTCGTCCAGGACGGAGTCCACGTCGTCGCTCAGCTTCTCCTGGCGTTCCTTGAGGTCGGAGCTCGCCTCGGTGGTGGTCTCCTCGACCTCCTCCGTGGATCGCGTCGCCTTCTGCTGTCCGCCGCCGGTGTCCTTGGTCGCCATATCCCTCACCCCGCTCGAATCGGCCCGCTCGGTTGAGTCCGTACAAGATCAGACCCTATCGGTCGGGTCTGACTTCGGCCCCGCAGTTTCCACAACGCCCGGGCACTGATTCCATGATTCCCAGTGCCGGGGCATTTCAGGCCCCCGCCGGGGCCCCTGTTCAGCCGCCGGAAAGCACGCGGACCAGTTCCTCCGCCGTACGGCAGCGGTCCAGGAGCGATTTCACGTGCGCCTTGGTGCCCCGCAGCGGCTCCAGGGTAGGAACGCGCTGGAGCGAGTCCCGGCCGGGCAGGTCGAAGATCACCGAGTCCCAGGAGGCCGCGGCGACGTCGTCGGCGTACTGCTCCAGGCAGCGGCCCCGGAAATAGGCCCTGGTGTCCTCGGGAGGCGCCGTCTCGGCCCGCTCCACCTCGGCCTCGTCCAGGAGCCGCTTCATGCGCCCGCGGGCCACCAGACGGTTGTAGAGGCCCTTGTCGGGGCGTACGTCCGCGTACTGGAGGTCCACCAGGTGCAGCCGGGCCGCGTCCCAGTCCAGGCCGTCCCGGCGCCGGTAGCCCTCCATGAGCTCCCGCTTGGCGACCCAGTCCAGCTCGCCGGCGAGGCTCATCGGATCGGTCTCCAGGCGCCCCAGGGTGTCCTCCCAGCGGGTGAGGACGTCCATGGTCTGCTCGTCCGCGTCGGAGCCGTACCGCTCCTCCACGTACTTCCTGGCCAGCTCGAAGTACTCCATCTGGAGCTGGACCGCGGTGAGTGTCCGGCCGCTGCGGAGCGTGATCAGGTACTGCAGCGTCGGGTCGTGGGAGACCTGGTGCAGGGTGCGGACCGGCTGGTCGACGGCGAGGTCGACGGTGATGAAGCCGTCCTCGATCATCGAGAGCACGAGCGCGGTGGTGCCGAGCTTGAGGTAGGTGGAGATCTCCGAGAGGTTCGCGTCCCCGATGATCACGTGCAGGCGGCGGTACTTCTCGGCGTCGGCGTGCGGCTCGTCCCGGGTGTTGATGATGGGCCGCTTGAGCGTCGTCTCCAGGCCGACCTCGACCTCGAAGTAGTCCGCGCGCTGGCTGAGCTGGAAGCCGTTCTCCCGGCCGTCCTGGCCGATGCCGACCCGTCCCGCGCCGGTGACGACCTGGCGGGAGACGAAGAAGGGGGTCAGGTGGCGCACGATGTCCGAGAAGGGGGTCTCCCGCTTCATCAGGTAGTTCTCGTGCGTGCCGTAGGAGGCGCCCTTGTTGTCGGTGTTGTTCTTGTAGAGGTGGATGGGCTGCGCACCGGGGAGCTGGGCGGCGCGCTCGGCCGCCTCCGCCATGATCCGCTCGCCGGCCTTGTCCCAGAGGACGGCGTCGCGCGGGTTGGTGACCTCCGGCGCGCTGTACTCGGGGTGGGCGTGGTCCACGTAGAGCCGGGCCCCGTTGGTGAGGATCACGTTGGCCAGGCCGATGTCCTCGTCGGTGAGCTGGCTGGAGTCGGCGGCCTCGCGGGCGAGGTCGAAGCCGCGGGCGTCCCGCAGCGGGTTCTCCTCCTCGAAGTCCCAGCGGGCGCGGCGCGCCCGGTGCATCGCCGCCGCGTAGGCGTTGACGATCTGGGACGAGGTGAGCATGGCATTGGCGTTCGGGTGTCCCGGGACGGAGATCCCGTACTCCGTCTCGATGCCCATTACTCGCCGTACGGTCATGCGGCCCTCCTTGCCCGGCGGCGCTCACTGTGCGCGACTCGGCGGTACCGATGAGCCTAGAGCGGCTCCGCGCTGGTGGGGAGATCAGTTGCAGTATTTCCTGTTTTCCCTGTGATGCCGGGGGAAATGCTGGATGGAATGCGCCGGCTGCGGATGCCCGGTTTCCGGACATCCGCAGCCGGTGGGCGTTTTACAGGTACTGACCGGTATTGGCCACCGTGTCGATGGAGCGTCCGGTGTCCGCGCCCTGCTTTCCGGTGACGAGGGTGCGGATGAACACGATCCGCTCGCCCTTCTTTCCGGAGATCCGGGCCCAGTCGTCGGGGTTGGTGGTGTTGGGCAGGTCCTCGTTCTCCTTGAACTCGTCCACGCACGCCTGGAGGAGGTGGGAGACCCGGATGCCCTTCTGGTTGTGGTCGAGGAAGGCCTTGATGGCCATCTTCTTGGCCCGGTCCACGATGTTCTGGATCATCGCGCCGGAGTTGAAGTCCTTGAAGTACAGGACTTCCTTGTCGCCGTTGGCGTACGTGACTTCGAGGAAGCGGTTCTCCTCGGATTCCGCGTACATCTGCTCGACGACGGACTGGATCATTCCGTGCGCGGCGGCGGCCTTCGAGCCGCTGTGCTCGGAGATGTCGTCCGAGTGGAGCGGCAGGTTGGCCGTGAGGTACTTGGCGAAGATGTCCTTCGCGGCCTCCGCGTCCGGACGCTCGATCTTGATCTTGACGTCGAGCCGGCCGGGCCGCAGGATCGCGGGGTCGATCATGTCCTCGCGGTTGGAGGCGCCGATGACGATGACGTTCTCCAGGCCTTCCACGCCGTCGATCTCGGCGAGCAGCTGGGGGACGATGGTGTTCTCCACGTCCGAGCTGACACCGGAGCCGCGGGTGCGGAAGAGGGATTCCATCTCGTCGAAGAAGACGATGACGGGGGTGCCCTCGCTCGCCTTCTCCCGGGCACGCTGGAAGACGAGGCGGATGTGCCGCTCGGTCTCGCCGACGTACTTGTTGAGGAGCTCGGGGCCCTTGATGTTGAGGAAGTAGGACTTCCCCGCGGGCTGTCCGGTCACCTCGGCGACCTTCTTGGCCAGGGAGTTGGCCACGGCCTTCGCGATCAGCGTCTTGCCGCAGCCGGGCGGGCCGTAGAGCAGGATGCCCTTGGGCGGCCGCAGTTCGTGCTCCTTGAAGAGGTCCGGGTAGAGGTAGGGGAGCTCGACCGCGTCGCGGATCAGCTCGATCTGGTTGCCCAGACCGCCGATCTTGTCGTAGTCGACGTCCGGGACCTCTTCCAGAACGAGCTCTTCGACCTCGCTCTTGGGGACCACCTCGTACACGTAGCCGGACCTGGAGTCGAGCAGCAGGGCGTCGCCGGCGCGGATGGTGACGTCCAGCAGAGGCTCGGCG
Source organism: Streptomyces sp. NPDC002825 (assembly GCF_040295385.1). Classification (NCBI taxonomy): domain Bacteria; kingdom Bacillati; phylum Actinomycetota; class Actinomycetes; order Kitasatosporales; family Streptomycetaceae; genus Streptomyces; species Streptomyces sp. NPDC002825. The sequence goes on along the minus strand of NZ_JBEOVH010000053.1, from coordinate 11,575 downwards.
AGCCTCACCACCCGCTCCTCGTCGGTGTGCCCCACCACCAGGGCGCGCTCGCCGTCCTCGAGGATCTCCTTGAGGGTGACGATGTCCCCGGCGCGCTCGAACTCCATGGCCTCGACCACGTTGAGCGCTTCGTTGAGCATGACTTCCTGGCCGCGCTTGAGCTCTTCGAGCTCGATGCTCGGGCTGACGTTCACCCGGAGCTTGCGGCCCCCGGTGAAGATGTCGCACGTGCCGTCCTCGTTCGCCTGCAGGAAGACACCGAAGCCGGCCGGCGGCTGCGCGAGCCGGTCGACCTCCTCCTTGAGGGCCACGATCTGGTCGCGGGCCTCACGGAGCGTGTTCGCCAGACGTTCGTTCTGCGCGGACACGCCGGCCAGGTTGGTCTGCAGCTCGACGATCCGCTCTTCGAGAATCCTCGTGTGGCGCGGAGAGTCGGCGAGCTTGCGGCGCAGGACGGCGATTTCCTGCTCGAGATAGGCAACCTGACCGGCGGGGTCTTCAGACCCCCGCCCCGGCCGGATGCCGCGGTTGATGTCGTCGTCGTGGGCTGCCACGGTCCTCACCTCCTCCAAGGGGAGCTGGACGCTTCCTGACCCTACCTGCGTGGGTGGTGATTGAAACCCCTAGATCAAAAAGACTCCGGGGTGTGTCCGATCTTCACCCTTGCGCTTCCCCTCTCGCCAGCTGAATACCCACCCTTCACCGCTTGAAAGCGGGCGGTTGTATCGTCGTCATTGGTCAACACCCGTCAGGGGTGGCCCGACTTATCGCGCGAAGCAGAAACGGCAGGAGATATGACCGTGCAGCACGAGGCCCCGGCGACGGGCGCCGAGGAGGCGCTGGAGGTCTGGATCGACCAGGACCTGTGCACCGGGGACGGGATCTGCGCGCAGTACGCTCCCGAGGTCTTCGAGCTCGACATCGACGGGCTCGCGTATGTGAAGAGCGCCGACGACGAGCTGCTCCAGGACGCGGGGGCCACCACGCCGGTGCCGCTCCCGCTGCTCCAGGACGTGGTGGACTCGGCGAAGGAGTGCCCGGGCGACTGCATCCATGTGCGCCGGGTCGCGGACAAGGTCGAGGTGTACGGCCCCGACGCCGAGTGACGGCCGGGGCCTGATCCGCGGGGCGCGTGCGCCCGTCAGATCCGCGGGGCGCGTGCGCCCGTCAGATCCGCGGGGCGGGCGTGCTTCGATCCGCGGGGCGGGTGTCAGACGCCGCGTGCGTCGGTCTGGTCGCCGCGGACGAAGGCGCCGCTCTGCCAGCGCCAGCTGACCTGCTCCTTCTCGTCGGGGCAGCAGCTGGGCACGTCGGGGGACGAGTAGCCGAGCAGGGTGGCGCGCACGGCCCCGTCGCGTACGGCGAGCTCGGTGACGCTCCGGTGCTGGTCGGGTGCGACGAGCGTGGCGACCACGCGCGCGGGGCTGCCGTTCTCCTTGCCCCGGGTGAGGACGTAGACGCCGCTGGGCGGGGTGCCGGAGCCGGCCTCACAGTGCACGACCGCGATCGTCTCGGGGTTCCCGTCGCCGTCGAGGTCTCCGGTGGCCCGCTTGGCGACCGTACGGGGTCCTCCCCCGCACTCCAGGGGGTAGTCGGCTCCGGCGGCCTCAGGAGCGGGTGCCGGGTGCGGGGCGGCGGCGTGGGTGCCGGCGGCTCCCGCGGGGCCGGGCTGGAGGAGTCCGGCGAGGGCGACGACCGCGGCGGTCGCGGTGGCGGTGGCCAGCCAGTGGGCCGGCCGGGCGTGGGTGTGGGCGAGGTCCGCGAGGTCCGGGGCGGCGGAGTGCTGCACGCGAGACGTCTCCTGTGGGGTGGTGCGACGGGGTTCCCGGCATCGTGCCACACGTCACAGGGGGACGGAACAGCTGGGGTGGGGTCGGCCGGGCGGTCTTGGGCGGCGAACATGAGGACGCCGCCGTCGAGTTCTCCCGCGTGGGCGGGGAACTCGGCGGCGGCGCTGTGTGGATGTCGGAACGTCAGCCTCCGGAAGGGGAGGGCTGCGTTTCGGGACTAGCTCTTGTTGGGGCCCTCGTAGTCCTCGCCGTAGGCGCCCTTGGCCGGGCGGCGGCGGCGCATCGGGGGCTCGACCCCGTCCGCGAGGCGACGGGCGGTGACGAGGAAGCCGGTGTGGCCGATCATGCGGTGATCGGGGCGGACGGCGAGGCCCTCGACGTGCCAGTTGCGGATCATGGACTCCCAGGGCTGCGGCTCGGCGTAGCAGCCGAACTCGCGGATGGACTCCACGGTGCGGGCGAGCTGGGTGGTGGTGGCCACGTAGCAGCAGAGGATGCCGCCGGGGACCAGGGCCTTGGAGACGGCCTCCAGGCACTCCCAGGGCGCGAGCATGTCCAGGATGACGCGGTCGACGTCGGTGTCGGACAGGTTGTCCTGGAGGTCGCCGACGGTCAGCTGCCAGGCCGGGTGGGGGCCGCCGAAGTAGCGCTCGACGTTGCCCTTCGCGATCTCGGCGAAGTCCTCGCGGCGCTCGTAGGAGTGCAGCATGCCGCTGTCTCCGATGGCGCGCAGGAGGAAGCTGCTCAGCGATCCCGAGCCCACTCCCGCTTCCACGACGCGCGCGCCGGGGAAGATGTCGGCGAAGGCCAGGATCTGCCCCGCGTCCTTGGGGTAGACCACGGCTGCGCCGCGGGGCATGGACAGGACGTAGTCGGGGAGCAGGGGGCGCAGCGCGAGGTAGGCGACGTTTCCGGTGGTACGGACAACGCTGCCCTCGGGGGCGCCGATCAGTTCGTCGTGCGGGAAAGAACCCTTGTGGGTGTGGAAGTTCTTTCCCTCTTCGAGCGTGAACGTGTAGTGACGGCCCTTGGGGTCGGTCAGCTGAACCTGGTCCCCGACCTTGAAGGGCCCGCGTCGGCGGGCGGCACCGGTCGGTTCGGACATGTGAACAGAGTACCGGGGTTACGCCGACGGTCGTGCCATGGCCTTGACGAACGCCCGCTCCACGTCGGTGGTGGCGAGGACCCCGTAGATCTCGCCGGTCTCCTCGATGACGAGGTACTCGGTGGCGGGGCTGGCGCGGAGGTGGTCGAGGAGGGGCTGGCCGGTGAGCTCGGCGGGGACGCGCATGCCGTCGGTGAGGTCCTGGGCGAGGGTGCTGACCGCGACCCAGGGGCGGCGGTGCTGGGGTACGGCGGCGATGGCGGTCTCGCGGACGATGCCGGTGGGTTCGCCGGTGGCGTCGACGACGACGAGGGCGCGTGCGCCGGCCTCGTTGGCGCGGCGGAGGGCCTCGGAGAGCGGGGTGGCGGGTTCGACGGGGATGGCGCGGCGGGTGAGGGCGCGGGCGCGGAGCTCGGGGAGGTGCTCGCGGAGCCGGGCCATGCGGAGGCTGTTGCCGGCACCGGTCCAGATGATGGCGGCGAGGATCGCGGCGAGGAGGGCGTCGGTGACGGTCTCGAAGCCGCTGATGTCGTCGGTGGAGTTGCCGAGGAGGCCGGTGCGGGTGAGCAGGGGCAGGCCGACGAGGACGAGGACGGCGAGGGCGCGGCCGACCCAGGCGGCGGCGACGGTGCCGCTCATGGGCTTGCCGGTGATCTTCCAGACGACGGCGCGGAGCATCCGGCCGCCGTCGAGGGGCAGGCCGGGGAGCAGGTTGAAGATCGCGACGATCAGGTTGGAGATCATCAGGCCGGCGAGGAGGACGCCGGGCACGGTGCCCGGTTCGACGGCGTACAGGGAGAGGTAGAACACGCCGGCGAGGACGAGGGAGAGGAGGGGGCCGACGAAGGCGAGGACGAATTCGCGGCCGGGGGTCTCGGTCTCCTTCTCGATCTCGGAGACGCCGCCGAAGAACTGGAGCTGGATGCGGCGGACCGGGAGCTTGAAGCGGAGCGCGGCGATGGTGTGGGCCAGTTCGTGGACGAGCACGGAGGCGTAGAAGGCGACGGCGAAGAAGAGGGAGACGAGGTAGCGGGCGGCGCCGAGCTCGGGCAGGACGCGGTCGATCTGGTCGCCGAAGACCCAGGTGATGAGGGCGGCGACGAGGAACCAGCTGGGGGCGACGTAGACGGGCACGCCGAAGGGCCGTCCCATGAGGATCCCGCCGCCGGGCTCCTCGGTCCGCTGCGGCTTGGGCTCGTCCTGGTTCACGGGTTCCTTTCGTCGCGTGGTGTGGCCCCGCGTCGGTGCGTCACGGTTCGATCATGCAGTGCGACGGGGTCCCAGGTCGATGGTATGCCGCCGGGTGGTCTCCGGCGGATCAGGGTCGGGCGGCGCCGCGGACCCGCCCGTGATGCGCCGGACGGGCCCTGGTTGTCGGTGGCGGGCCGTAGGGTCTTCGTCATGAGTACGAGCGAGCAGCCGCCGGCGGAGCCGCGGGCGCCCATGTCGTTGTCGCCCTCGCGGGCGAGCGATTTCATGCAGTGTCCGCTGCTGTACCGGTTCCGGGTGATCGACCGGCTGCCGGAGAAGCCGAGTGCGGCGGCGACGCGGGGCACGCTGGTGCACGCGGTCCTGGAGCGGCTGTTCGACGATCCGGCGGCGGAGCGGACGGCGCCGCGGGCGAGGTCGATGGTGCCGGGGCAGTGGGACCGGCTCCTGGAGGCGAAGCCGGAGCTGGGCGAGCTGTTCGCGGAGGACGCGGACGGGGAGCGTCTGGCGGGGTGGCTGGCCGAGGCGGAGCAGCTGGTCGAGCGGTGGTTCACGCTCGAGGATCCGACGCGTCTGGAGCCGGCCGAGCGTGAGCTGTTCGTGGAGACGGAGCTGGAGTCGGGGCTGCGGCTGCGCGGCGTGATCGACCGGGTCGACGTGGCGCCCTCGGGCGAGGTGCGGATCGTCGACTACAAGACGGGGAAGGCGCCGCGGCCGGAGTACCGGGACGGCGCGCTGTTCCAGATGACGTTCTACGCGCTGGTGGTGTGGCGGCTGAAGCGGGTGATCCCGCGGCGGCTGCAGCTGGTGTACCTGGGCAGCGGGGAGGTGTTGACGTACGACCCGGTGGAGGCGGATCTGCTGCGGGTGGAGCGGAAGCTGCACGCGCTGTGGGACGCGATCCGGCTGGCGACGGAGTCGGGTGACTGGCGGCCGCGCCCGACGAAGCTGTGCGGGTGGTGCGACCATCAGGCGGTCTGTCCCGAGTTCGGGGGGACTCCCCCGGTCTATCCGTTGAAGATCGTTTCCGCGCGCCCGCCGGAGTCGGGTGAATCCGGGCAGGGCAGAATGGACCCGGCCCAGCCGTCTTCCTGAGCCCAGCCCTTGCTTGAAGGAGCCCTTGTGACGATCCGCGTCCTGTTGGTCGACGATCAGCCGCTGCTGCGGACCGGCTTCCGGATGATCCTGGAGGCGGAGCAGGACATCGCGGTGGTGGGTGAGGCCGGGGACGGTCTGCAGGCGCAGGAGCAGGTGCGTGCGCTGCAGCCGGACGTGGTCCTGATGGACATCCGGATGCCGCGGATGGACGGGGTGGAGGCGACCCGGCAGATCACGGGTCCGGGGCGGGACGGGCCGGCGAAGGTGCTGGTCCTGACGACCTTCGACCTCGACGAGTACGTGGTGGAGGCGCTGCGGGCGGGGGCGAGCGGCTTCCTCCTGAAGGACGCTCCGGCGAACGAGCTGGTGCAGGCGATCCGCGTGGTGGCGGCCGGCGAGGCGATGCTGGCTCCGTCGATCACGCGCCGGCTGCTCGACAAGTACTCGGCGCATCTGCCGACGGGCGAGGAGCAGGTCCCGGACACGCTGCACACGCTGACCGACCGTGAGGTGGAGGTCCTGAAGCTGGTGGCGCGTGGTCTGTCGAACGCGGAGATCGCGGCGGACCTGTTCGTCAGCGAGACGACGGTGAAGACGCACGTGGGCCATGTGCTGACGAAGCTGGGCCTGCGGGACCGGGTGCAGGCCGCGGTGTACGCGTACGAGAGCGGTCTGGTGCGGCCGGGAGCCGGCGGCCAGTAGCCGCGGCGACGACGAGGGCCCGGTGCGCGTGGTGCGCACCGGGCCCTCGTGTGTGGAGCGGGGGCGTCAGCCCTTGCGGATCTCCCAGAAGCGGAAGACGGTCGAGGCGTCGAGGGTCCATTCGAGGCCGGTGACGTCGTCGCGGGCGACGGCGTACTGCTTGCCCTGCCAGATCGGCAGCACGGGGAGCTCCTCGGCGACGAGGTCCTGGACGTCGCCGTACGCGTCGACGGTGGCGGCGCGGTCGGCGATGCCGGCGGTCTTCGGGATGAGGGTGCCGGTGATGGCGGTGTTCTCGTAGTTGTTGCCGAGGACGTTGCCCTCGCCGAAGAAGGGGCTGGTGAAGTTGTCGGCGTCGGGGTAGTCGGGGACCCAGCCCTTGACGTAGACGCCGTACTTGCCGGCGGCGATGTCCTTCTCGTACTGGTCGAAGGCGACGGACTTGACGTCGGCGTCGAAGAGGCCGCTCGCGTTGAGCTGTTCGGCGATGGCCTTGAGCTCCTGGTCGGTGGCGGGGCCGTAGCGGCTGGGCGTGGACCAGAGGGTGAGCTTCACCTTGTCGGTGATGCCGGCGGCGCGGAGGGCCTTCTTGGCCTTGGCCGTGTCGGGGGTGCCGTAGGTGTCGAAGAAGGCGGTGTTGTGTCCGGCGATGCCGGCCGGGACGATCGAGTAGAGCGGGGTGGCCGTCGACTTGTAGACGTGCTCGACGAGGGCCTCGCGGTCGACGAGGTGGGCGATGGCCTTGCGGACGCCGAGCTTGCCGACGACCGGGTCCTTCATGTTGAAGACGAGGTGCTGGACCTCGGCGCTGCTGCCCTGGACGACCTCGATGCCCTTGTCGGCCGTGGAGGCGGAGTTCTCGAGGGTGGCGATGTCGTCGGCGGAGAGGCCTCGGTAGGCGACGTCTATGTCGCCGTCGGCGAAGGCCTTGGAGAGCGCGGCGCGGTCGCCCTGGTAGAGCTTGAGGGTGACCCGGCCGTTCTTCAGCTTGGCGTTGCCCTTGTAGCCGGCGTTGGCGGAGAAGGTGGCCTCGCTGTCGCTGAGGGAGTCCAGCTTGTACGGGCCGGAGCCGGTGGCCTTGCCGTCGGTGCGCAGCGCGTCGGCGGGGTAGTCGCGGTGGTCGACGATCGAGCCGGCGCCGGAGGCGATCTTGCTGGGGAAGGTGGCGTCCGGGACCTTGAGGCGGAAGACGACGGTCCGCTCGTCGGGGGTCTCGATGGTGTCGATGGTGGAGAGCAGCGGCGCCGGGCCGGAGGGGTCCGCGATCTTGAGGGCCCGCTCGAAGGAGAACTTGACGTCCTCCGAGGTCAGCTTGTTGCCGTTGGAGAAGGTGAGGCCCTCGCGCAGGGTGCAGGTGTAGACCTTGCTGCCGGTGGAGAAGTCGCACTTGTCGGCGGCGTCGGGCTCGGGCTCGGAGCCGCCCTTGGGGAAGGCGAGGAGGGACTGGAAGACGTTGTTGAACAGCAGCCAGGAGCCGGGGTCGTAGCCGGCTGCGGGGTCGGTGGCGAGGATCTCGTCGGACATGCCGACGCGTACGCCGCCTCCGGTGCCTCCGGGGCCGCTTCCCTGCTCGGTGCCGCAGCCGCTGAGGAGCGCGGCGGACAGGCCGGCGGCGAGCGGGGCCGTCAGCCACTTGTTGGTTGCCTTCACAGAACTTGCCTCTTGATCTCTTGTCAGGCCGGCCGCGCGGGGCGCGCGGCCGGGACAACGAAGGGGTCAGGCGGTGCCGCGGCCCAGTTCCCACAGCAGCAGGTCGGAGGAGGTGTTGAGCGCGTACTCGACTCCGTTGAGGTCGTCGCGGGCGGCGACGTACTGCTTGCCCTGCCACAGCGGCAGGACGGGGACGTCCTCGGCGACGATCTTCTGGATCTGCGCGTAGACGGGGCTGGCGGCGTTGCGGTCGGCCTGGCGGCGCGAGCGCGGGATGAGCTTCTCGCGGACGGTCTTGTTCACGTACGGGGTGTTGAGGAAGTTGTCGCTGTCGAGGAAGGGCGCGACGTAGTTGTCCGGGTCCGGGTAGTCGGGGAACCAGCCGAGGCCGTAGACGGCGTAGTCGCCGCGCTTCTGGGCGGTGCGGAACTTGGACCACTCGGCGCCCTGGACGCTGGCGTCGAAGAGCTCGCTGGCGATGAGCTGCTTCTTCAACGCCTCGAACTCCTGGGCGGTCTCGGCGCCGTAGTGGTCGGTGGTGTAGTTCAGGGTCACCTTGACCGGAGTCTTGACGCCCGCGTCCTTGAGGATCTTCGCGGCGCGGTCCGGGTCGGGCTCGCCGTACTCGTCGAAGAAGGGGGTGGCGTGGCCGGTGATGCTGGAGGGGATCAGCGAGTAGAGCGGCTCGGCGGTGGGGCCGTAGACGAGGCTGACGAGGGCGCCGCGGTCGACGACGGCGGCCATGGCCTGGCGCACGGCCTTCTCCTGGACGGAGGGGGCCTTGGTGTTGAAGCCGAGGTAGCGGATCTCGAGGCCGGGGACCTCGGTGACGCGGATGTTCTCCTTGGGCGTCTCGGTGAGGTCCTTGATCTGCTTCTGCGACAGGGAGCGGGCCATCATGTCGATGGCGTCGCCGTCCAGGGCCGCGCCCATGGCGCCGGCGTCGGCGTAGGGGCGGAGTTCGACCCGGTCGTTGCGCAGGGTGACGTCGCCCTTGTAGGCGGGGTTCTTGGTGAAGACGAAGCGGGTGGCCTTGTCGCCCTCGCGCTCGACCTTCAGGGTGTACGGGCCGGAGCCGTCGACGTCGAAGCCGTCGCGGAGCTTGTCGGCGGGGTACTTGTCCTTGCTGAGGATGCCGGCGACGGGGGTGGACAGCTTGTACGGGAAGGTGGCGTCGGGGGTCTTCAGGTGGAAGACGATCCCGTCGGTGCCCTGCGTCTCGACGGTGTCGATGTTCGCCAGGAGGGCGGCGGTGCCGTTGTCCGACTTGATCTTCAGGACGCGCTCGATGGAGTACTTGACGTCCTCGGCCGTGAGGGGGGTGCCATCGGCGAAGGTGAGGCCCTCGCGGAGCGTGCAGCGGTAGCTCTCGCTGGCCTTGTCGGAGAATCCGCAGCTCTTGGCGGCCTCGGGGACGGGCTCGCCGCCGCCGCGGGGCACGTGCAGCAGGGTCTGGACGGTCTGGCGCAGGATGTTCCAGGCGCCGGTGTCGTAGGCGTAGGCCGGGTCGAACGGGGCGGGGGCGTCCTCGGTGACGATGAACTGGTCCGTGGTGCCGACGGTTATCGCTCTGGCGTCCTCCCCGCCGCCGCAGGCGGCGAGCAGGGGGGCGAGCAGTCCGGCCACGGCCGGCAGCACCAGGGTCTTGCGGTTCATCGGGGGACAATCTCCTCATCCGGCACTGGGTACAGCGGTCAGTGGAACTCCGCCGCCTGCCGCCCGGTCGGGGCGGGAGCGATCGGGCCGGGTGTTGCGATCGGTCCTGTGTTCACGGCGACTTGGGTATGCGCCGGTGCACGCGGATATGCGGCGAAGTACTCGCGAAAGATTAGTGCGCGGCGCCGGTATCCCTTGACCGGGGGCGTACAGGGGCGTAATCGCAGCGTGATCATGAATGCGTCGGTCTCGATAACCATGCGCCGGACGTTGCGGACGACGGTGACCCAATCAGGACACAGGGGGCGTCGGAACATCCGCTTTTGAGACACGGAACGGGAACGGGCCACCCCACGTCCGGCACTCTGAGTGACCAACGTCACGTAAGTGCTTTTCGGTGAATGGCCCGTTCGCTTTAGCCGGATCGCTTTCCTCAGAGAAAGCTCAAATTCCCGTGATCAAGGTCCGCAGGAACGGTACGTCGACCTCTTCGAGGGAGCGCACGACGACTCGGCCCGGGGAGGGCGCGATGGGGGCGACGGAGGGCACCGCGACGACCCGGCAGCCCGCCGCCTCGGCGGCCGCCACACCGGTCGCGGTGTCCTCGATGACGGCGCAGAGCGCGGGGTCGGCGCCGACGCCCTGGGCGGCCGTCAGGTACGGCTCGGGGTGGGGCTTGGTGCGGACGACCTCGTCGCCTGCGACGGTGAGGGAGAAGCGGTCGCGGCCGAGCGAGGCCAGGACCCGGTCGATGATCTGCCGGTGCGAGGCGGAGACCAGGGCGGTGGGGATGGAGTGCCGGTGGAGCTCGGCGAGCAGTCGCTCGGCCCCCGGCATGAGGGGGACGCCCCGGTCGATCCGCTGCTCGAACTTCTCGTTGAGCAGGACGGTCAGCTCTTCGAGGGTGATGTCGGCGCCCGTGGACTCGATGAGGTAGCCCGCGCTGCGGGTCATCGGGCCGCCGACGACGACGTCCCGCCAGGCCTCGTCGAGACGGTGCCCGAGGTCGGCGAAGACCTCGACCTCGGCATCCCACCAGAACCCCTCGGTGTCGACGAGGGTCCCGTCCATGTCGAGGAAGACCGCCTGCAGGGCGGAGCTGCCGTTCGTACGGAACAGGGACGCGGGGACCGTACTGGTCATCCGGCACACCTCCATGGAGGGACGAGAAGGCCGATCTTCCTCCTCGGTACGGGGAGGTAGACCGGCCTGTACTGGACCGACAAGTGTACGTCGCGATCACCGGAAACGCGCGGATTTGGCGCGCCCCGTCACGGCGCGGTCACCGTGCGTTGAAGTACTTCGCCTCGGGGTGGTGGATGACGATGGCGTCGGTGGACTGCTCCGGGTGGAGCTGGAACTCCTCGGAGAGGTGGACGCCGATCCGCTCCGGCCGCAGCAGGTCCGCGATCTTGGCGCGGTCCTCCAGGTCCGGGCAGGCGCCGTAGCCCAGCGAGAAGCGGGCGCCGCGGTACTTCAGCGCGAACATGTCCTCGACGTTCGCCGGGTCCTCCCCGCCGAAGCCGAGCTCGGCGCGGACGCGGGCGTGCCAGTACTCGGCGAGGGCCTCGGCCAGCTGGACGGAGAGGCCGTGCAGCTCCAGGTAGTCGCGGTAGGAGTCGGAATCGAAGAGCTTGGCCGTGGCCTCGCCGATCTTCGAGCCGACGGTGACGACCTGGAGGCCGACGACGTCGGTCTCGCCGGACTCCTCCGGGCGGAAGAAGTCCGCGAGGCAGAGGCGGCGGCCGCGGCGCTGGCGCGGGAAGGAGAAGCGGGTCCGCTCGTTGCCCTCCTCGTCCAGGATGATCAGGTCGTCGCCCTTGGAGACGCAGGGGAAGTAGCCGTGGACGACGGCCGCCTCCAGGAGGTTCTCCGTGTGGAGGCGCTCCAGCCAGCCGCGCAGCCGGGGCCGGCCCTCGGTCTCGACGAGCTCCTCGTACGCCGGTCCGTCGCCGGCCCGGTTCTGCTTGAGGCCCCACTGCCCCTTGAAGAGGGCGTCCTCGTCGAGCCAGGACGCGTAGTCCTTCAACGGGATGCCCTTGACGACGCGGGTGCCCCAGAAGGGCGGGGTCGGCACCGGGTTGTCGATGGCCACGTCGGAGCGGCCGCCGGGCTCCGGCTCGTCGACCTGGAGGGCGGCGGTGGCGGTCTTGGCGACCCTGCGCTGCTTGAGCTCCGGGAGTACGGCTCCGGGGACGCCGCGCTTGACGCCGATGAGGGCGTCCATGAGGCGCAGGCCCTCGAAGGCGTCGCGGGCGTAGCGGACCTCGCCCTGGTAGATCTCGTGGAGGTCCTGCTCGACGTACGCCCTGGTCAGGGCGGCGCCGCCGAGGATCACCGGGTACTTGGCCGCCAGCTCGCGCTG
>NZ_JBEOVH010000052.1:0-37063 GCF_040295385.1 Streptomyces sp. NPDC002825 | reverse complement strand
TCCTTCGTTCCTGTTTCCAGGCCCTCCGGGCGCTTCCTTCGTTTCCGACTCTATCAGATCTTTCCGATCCGATTTCCTCGGTGCTTTCCGGTCCCTTTCGCTTTCGCTCCGGGCCCTTCCGGCGATTTCGACTTTATCAGATTCATTTCGGCCGACCTAATCGGTGGCTTTCGTGATTCGAATAAGAATCGGGGTGACTCCGTGGAATCGAATCCCTGCCGGAGTGAGTGAGACTCTACCCGGTCGCTACCGAACTGTCCAGTTCTAGGCAACCGTTTGAATCTACCTCCCCACGAGCCCCGTGTCAACGGGTTTCGCGAGCACCGGAGGAGACTAGCAGCTCAGGAGGGGGTGACGCACATCAGGCGGCCGTGGGGAGCGCGGCGCTGCGGTCGGGCTCCTCCAGGTCGCCGATGTCGCCGGCCCGGGCGGCGCGGCCGCCGAGGACGTAGACGTACGCCAGGAAGGCCAGCTCGGCGGCGACGCCGATCGTGATGCGGGCCCAGGTGGGGAGGCCCGAGGGGGTGACGAAGCCTTCGAGCAGGCCCGAGACGAAGAGGACCAGGGCCAGGCCGATCGCCATGCCGACGGCCGACCGGCCCTGTTCCGCCAGGGCGGCGCGGCGGGTCCTGGGGCCCGGGTCGATGACGGTCCAGCCGAGCCGGAGGCCCGTACCGGCGGCGACGAAGACGGCGGTCAGTTCGAGCAGGCCGTGCGGAAGGATCAGGCCGAGGAAGACGTCGAGGCGGCCGGCGGAGGACATCAGGCCGATGCCGACGCCCAGGTTCAGCATGTTCAGGAAGAGGATCCAGAGGACCGGGATGCCCAGGAACGCGCCCAGGACCAGGCACATGGCCGCGGCCTGGGCGTTGTTCGTCCAGACCTGGGCCGCGAAGGACGCCGCCGGATGGCTGGAGTAGTACGTCTCGTACTGGCCGCCGGGGCGGGTCATCTCGCGGAGGTCGGTGGAGGCGCCGATCGAGGCCTGCACCTCCGGGTGCGTGCCGATCCACCAGCCGATGAGGACCGCGAGCAGGGTGGACAGGACGGCCGTGGGGATCCACCAGTGGCGCGAGCGGTACACCGCGGCGGGGAAGCCGGCCGTCAGGAAGCGGGCCGCGTCCCGCCAGGAGGAGCGTCGGGTGCCGGTGACGGTGGCCCGGGCGCGCGCCACCAGCTGGGTGAGCCGGGCCGTGAGCATCGGGTCCGGGGCACTGGACTGGACGATCGAGAGGTGGGTGGCCGTGCGCTGGTACAACGCGACGAGCTCGTCGGCCTCGGCGCCGGTGAGCTTGCGGCCCTGGCGCAGGAGGTGGTCGAGGCGTTCCCACTCGGCGCGGTGGGCGGTCACGTAGACGTCGAGGTCCATGATCGGCTGCTGCTCCAGGCACTGGCTGCGGACGGGTCCGTACTACTGCGGCGCGCTGCGGGCCAGCTTGGCAGACTGGCGTTCGGAGGGGTCGGGAAGGTCGGAGAAGGGTGGGTGCCGTGAGTGGGCTGGTGACGGGGGACGCCGTCGTACTGGGGTTGCAGCCGGCGCGGCTGCCGAGTCGGGCGCTCGCCGTGCTCATCGACCTGGTCGTCGTGTGGGCCGCCTATCTGCTGATCTCGCTGGGGCTCGCGGTCGCGACGGCGTCCCTCGACGACGCCGCGGGCATGGCGGTGTCCATCGCCTCCTTCCTGCTGGTGCTCGTGGGCGCGCCGATCGCCGTGGAGACGCTGTCGCACGGGCGCTCGCTCGGGAAGCTGGCCTGTGGGCTGCGGGTGGTCCGGGACGACGGGGGCCCGGTCCGGTTCCGCCACGCGCTGGTACGGGGCGCGATGGGGGTCGTGGAGATCCTGATGACCTTCGGGGTCGTCGCCTGCGTCGCCTCGCTGGTGTCCGAGCGGGGGCGGCGGCTCGGGGACGTCTTCGCGGGGACGCTGGTGGTTCGGGAGCGGATACCCGCGGCGCGGGTTCCGGCGGTGCCTCCGCCGCCGCCGTGGCTGGTGGGGCGTTTCGCCGGGCTCGACCTCTCGGCGGTGCCGGAGACGCTGTGGCTGGAGATACGTCAGTACCTGACGCGCGCGCGTGAGCTGGACCCGGTCGTGGGGCGGCGGCTCGCGGAACGCCTGGCCGACGAGCTCGTGACGCGTACCGGTACGCCTCCGCCGGCGGGGGTGCCGGCCGATGCCTATCTGGCGGGCGTGGTGGCCGAGCGGCAGGCGCGGGACGCGCGGCGGGCCTTCGCCCCGGGAGCGGGGGCGGGGGCGGGTGTGTCGGCGCCTTTCTCGGGGTCGGGGGTGCCCTCGGCAGTGGCTGGGATGTCCGCGGGGCCTGGAGTGCCCTCGGGGTCCGGGGTTCCGACGGGTGCTGTTCCGTCGTCGGTGGGCGCTCCTCCGGGGTCGTCTTCCCCCGTGTCGCCCTCCCCCGTCGTCGACCCCGTCGCGGAGCCCGCGGCTCGTCCCACCGGGTTCGCTCCGCCGGCCTGAGGCGCTTCGGCCTGAGGCACCCTCCCCTGACGTGCTGCGTCAGGGGAAGACCGACGGCGGGGTTTCCAAGGCTTCGAGTTCGATGCCCGGCGCGGAAAGCACGACGTCGCCGGCGATGTGGACCGTATGCCGTTCGCCCGTGTCCAGGGCGCTGACCTGGTACTCGTCCACCATCAGCACACCGTTGTCAGTGCTGTGCGCTTCACTTCTCAGCAGGGCCCAGGACTGGTCGACCGTGAGGGGGGCGAGCACCGGGTCCGTGAAGGCGACGAGCCTGACACGGGTCTCGGGGGAATCGGGGGTGAGACGCAGGAGTCGCGTGAGGGCGACGAGGAACGCCGGGGACGTTCCGGTGAAGGCGTGGGCGCGCACATTGCCTTCGGTGGCGTGGGTTCCGGTGGGGTCCGTACGGACCCAGGTGACGCCGTCGAGGGCCGCGCCGCGGACCTGCCAGCTCGCGGCGTGCAGTTCGAGTCGGATGGGGCGGCCGAGTTCGTCGACGGCCAGGTCGACGGAGCCCCGGTGGTCGCCCGCGGGGGTGGTGATCTGCGAGACGTAGCGCCAGCCGGAGGGGCCGGGCGCGCAGTGGAAGTGTTCTTCGCCGAGGGGGGTGTGATCGTGCGGGTCATGGAGCGAATAGCGGCCGCGGGGCATGGGTCCTCGGGGTACTCGGGGTCCTCGGGTGGCTACCCGGTGCGGTAGCGGGGGGCGGGACGGGGCAGGCCCCCCGGCACGGGGGTGCGGGGGGCCTGCCTGAACCTCTACGGGTGTCCGGGACGGCGCCGCGTCAGCGCGCGGGCGCCGCCGGCCGGGGCATCAGTAGCGGTAGTGGTCCGGCTTGAAGGGGCCTTCGACCTCGACGCCGATGTAGGCGGCCTGCTCCGGGCGGAGGGTCGTCAGCTTGACGCCGAGCGAGTCCAGGTGGAGGCGGGCGACCTTCTCGTCCAGGTGCTTCGGGAGGACGTAGACGTCGGTCGGGTACTCCTGCGGCTTGGTGAAGAGCTCGATCTGGGCCAGGGTCTGGTCCGCGAAGGAGTTCGACATCACGAAGGAGGGGTGGCCGGTCGCGTTGCCGAGGTTCAGCAGGCGGCCCTCGGAGAGGACGATGAGGACCTTGCCGTCGGGGAAGGTCCAGGTGTGGACCTGCGGCTTGACCTCGTCCTTGACGATGCCGGGGATCTTGGCGAGGCCGGCCATGTCGATCTCGTTGTCGAAGTGGCCGATGTTTCCGACGATGGCCTGGTGCTTCATCTTGGCCATGTCGGCGGCCATGATGATGTCCTTGTTGCCGGTCGTGGTGATGAAGATGTCGGCGGTCTCGACGACCTCGTCGAGGGTCGTGACCTGGTAGCCGTCCATCGCCGCCTGGAGGGCGCAGATCGGGTCGATCTCGGTGACGATGACGCGGGCGCCCTGGCCGCGGAGGGACTCGGCGCAGCCCTTGCCGACGTCGCCGTAGCCGCAGACGACGGCCGTCTTGCCGCCGATGAGGACGTCGGTGGCGCGGTTGATGCCGTCGATGAGGGAGTGGCGGCAGCCGTACTTGTTGTCGAACTTCGACTTCGTCACGGCGTCGTTCACGTTGATCGCCGGGAAGAGCAGGGAGCCGGCCTGCTGCATCTCGTACAGGCGGTGGACGCCGGTGGTGGTCTCCTCGGTCACGCCGCGGATCTCGGACGCCAGCTGGGTCCACTTCTGCGGGTTCTCGGTGAGGGTGCGGTTGAGGAGACGGAGGATGTGGCCGTACTCCTCGCTGTCCGCGGTGGACGGGTCCGGGGCCGAGCCGGCCTTCTCGAACTCGACGCCCTTGTGGACGAGGAGGGTGGCGTCACCGCCGTCGTCCAGGATCATGTTCGGGCCGCCGGTGGGCGTGTTCGGCCAGGTGAGGGCCTGCTCGGTGCACCACCAGTACTCCTCCAGGGTCTCGCCCTTCCAGGCGAAGACCGGGACGCCCTGGGGGTTCTCCGGGGTGCCGTTCGGGCCGACGGCGATGGCCGCGGCGGCGTGGTCCTGGGTGGAGAAGATGTTGCAGGAGGCCCAGCGGACCTCGGCGCCGAGGGCGACGAGGGTCTCGATGAGGACGGCGGTCTGCACGGTCATGTGCAGGGAGCCGGTGACGCGCGCGCCGGCGAGCGGCTGGGTCTCGGCGTACTCGCGGCGGATCGACATCAGGCCGGGCATCTCGTGCTCGGCGAGGGTGATCTCCTTGCGGCCGAAGGCGGCCAGGGAGAGGTCGGCGACCTTGAAGTCCTGGTGGGCGGCAGTCGTCATGACTGGGCTGCTCCTCGTGTGTTGAGAGTGCGAGGGTCGGTTGAGGCGCCTGGCACCACGGCAGAACGCCCCCTGGGCACACGAATGCCCGGGCGCTTGCTCGGTGCCGTCGTCGGAGGCCCTCTCTCCCTCGGTCGGTCCGCGGACCGCCCGACCGCCATCAGCAGCGACGTCTGGCTGGTCACGAATCTACACCGATCGGTGCGGCGGCCACAGTCCGCATGGGGCCCGCCGCCCGTACTTCCCGCGTCCGGTGCCCGTGCCCCGTACGGACGTACGAAGCCCCCGGGACGTGCGGTCCCGGGGGCCTGTGGTGGGTGGGGCGGGCTCGCCCGTGGGTCAGTGGCCCGGGCCGCCGGGGGTCGCTGCCGGGTTCGGGCCCGCCGAGGCGGCCTTCGCGCTGTAGATGTCGGGCTCCAGGTAGATGACCCGGGCGATCGGGACGGCGGCGCGGATGCGTTCCTCGGCGGCGTCGATGGCGTTCGCGACCTGGGCGGCCGTGTCGTCGTGCCGGACGGCGACCTTGGCGGCGACGAGGAGTTCTTCGGGGCCGAGGTGGAGCGTACGCATGTGGATGAGGCCGGTGACGGTCTCGCCGTCGACGACGGCCGTCTCGATCTTCTTGACGTCGTCGACGCCCGCGGCCTCGCCGAGGAGGAGCGACTTGGTCTCGGCGGCCAGGATGAGCGCGATGACGATCAGCAGGACGCCGATGCAGAGGGTGCCGATGCCGTCCCAGACGCCGTTGTCGGTCGCCAGGGCGAGGCCGACGCCGCCGAGGGCGAGAACGAGGCCGACGAGGGCGCCGAGGTCCTCCAGGAGGACGACGGGGAGCTCGGGGGCCTTCGCGCGGCGGACGAACTCCTTCCAGGAGAGGCCGCCGCGGATCTCGTTGGACTCCTTGATCGCGGTGCGGAAGGAGAAGCTCTCGGCGATGATCGCGAAGACGAGCACGCCGACCGGCCAGTACCAGGCCTCGATGGGGTGCGGGTGCTTGATCTTCTCGTAGCCCTCGTAGATGGCGAACATGCCACCGACGGAGAAGAGCACGATGGAGACGAGGAAGGCGTAGATGTACCGCTCGCGGCCGTAGCCGAACGGGTGCTGCGGCGTGGCCTCGCGCTGGGCCTTCTTGCCGCCGACGAGCAGCAGGGCCTGGTTGCCGGAGTCGGCGAGCGAGTGGACGCTCTCGGCGAGCATCGAGGACGAACCGCTGAAGAGGAACGCCACGAACTTGGCTACGGCGATCGCCAGGTTGGCGGCGAGTGCCGCCACGATCGCCTTGGTTCCGCCTGACGCGCTCATGGGTGTACGTGTTCCCTTCGTCGGTGCTCCGGCTCGATCGCCGCGGTTCGGCCGGTCATTGTCGCATCAGGCCACGACGGTCGCGCGGAAGACCGTGCCCACCCCCGACAGTTCGGTGGGCTCGCCCGCCGGTACGAACACGGACTCGCCGGGACCGAGGGCGACGCCTCCCGCCTGCGGGCGGCCCGCGACGGCGAGCAGGATCTGCGGCGTGGCGGCGGTGACGTCGGTCGGCGCGGCGCCTTCCGGTCGGACGAACCGGGAGAGGCGGAACTCGTCGCTCGGGGTCTCGTACACCTCCTCGCCGGAGGGGGAGGCCTCGGGGCGCAGGACGGCCGGCTCGTTCGGTTCGAAGCGGACGATGCGGAGGAGTTCGGGGACGTCGACGTGCTTGGGGGTGAGGCCGCAGCGCAACACGTTGTCGGAGTTGGCCATGAGCTCGATGCCGAGGCCGTCGATGTAGGCGTGCGGAACGCCGGCGCCGAGGTAGAGGGCCTCGCCGGGCTGGAGCCGGACGTGGTTGAGGAGCATGGCGGCGATCACGCCGGGGTCGCTCGGGTAGTGGTGGGCCAGCTTCGCGTACGGGGCGTGGTCGCCGCCGAGCCGGTCGGCGGCGGCATGGGCCTCGGCGACGGTGTGCGCCATCTCCTCGCGGTCGGCGGTCAGAAGGGCCGTCAGGACCTCGCGGAGCGCGGCGTCTTCGGGGTGGGCGTGGAGGACGTCCACGTACGGCTTGAGCGAGTCGACGCCGAGCGCGGCGATCAGGTCGGCGGCCTCGACGGGGTCGCGGAAGCCGCACAGGCCGTCGAAGGGCGTCAGCGCGCAGATCAGCTCGGGCTTGTGGTTGGCGTCCTTGTACGTGCGGTGCGGGGCGTCGATCGGGATGCCGGCGGCCTCCTCGGCGGCGTACCCGGCCTTCGCCTGCTCCAGGTCGGGGTGGACCTGGAGGGAGAGCGGGGCGCCCGCGGCGAGCAGCTTCAGGAGGAACGGGAGCCGCGGCCCGAACTTCTCGACGGACTGCTCCCCCAGTTCGCGTACGGGGTCGGCGGCGATGAGCTCGTTCAGCGCGCCGCGGTCGGTGCGGGACGGGGCACCGGGGTGGGCGCCCATCCACATCTCGGCCTGGGGCTCGCCGGTGGGGGCGGTTCCGAGCAGTTCCGGGATGGCCGTCGTGGATCCCCAGGCGTAGGGGCGGACGGTGTTGACGAGGCGGTCCATGGTGCCTGCCAGCTCCTCGGGGTGGTGACGGATCGTGCGGGTGTCGGGAGACAGGTGACAGGGGGCGGGTGACGGGTCGGGGGGTTTGGGGTGTACCTGCGCGGTCCTGGGGGTTGCCCTGCGCCTTCGTCTGTGGGGGCTGGTGCCGGGGGGTGTCCTTGGGGCGCTGGGCTGGTGGTGGGGCGGGTGTGGGCCGGGGGTGCCTGGGGTGTTCTTGTTCGGCGGTGGGGGAGGCGGGTCGTGCGGTCGCTGGTGCGGGGTGGGTCGTGCGGTCGCTAGTGGGGCGTGCGGGCCGCCGTGGCCAGGTTGAGGTAGACCGCCGCGAAGTCCGTCACCGCGAGCAGTTCGGCGAGTGTCTCCAGGTCGCCGCCCTCCTCCGGTTCCAGTTCGCTGATCGCCGTCTCGTGGCCGAGGGCCAGTTCGCGTGCGGCCGGCGCCGCGGTCAGGCCGTCCGCCGGGCGGTCGCGGAGCAGCACCACGCGCGCGCGGAGCGCCTGCTGTTCGTCCACGCGGTCGCGGAAGAAGTCGTCCGGGTCGGCGCCGGCCGCGTAGTCGCCCGCCAGGAGCACCCCGTGTGCGGGCAGCGCCTCCGGGAGTTCGGCGGCGAGCGCGGGCAGTCCGGCGAGTTCGGCGAGGACGGCGGCGAAGCGGCGGCCGGCCGGGCCGGCGGCGTTGCCCTCGGTCCAGATCAGCGGCAGCGAGTCCGCGAGTTCGGCGGCGAGGGTCTTCGCCGGGTTGCTGTACGTGGCGATGGCCGGGCCGCAGCGTTCCGCCGTGCGGTCCAGGCGGTCGGCGACCTTCTCCAGGGCCTCCGGCGGCGCCTCGATGAGGCCGACGCGGTCCAACAGCGCGAGCAGGGGGGTGAACAGGGCCCACAGCGCCCCCGGGCTGGCCGCGATGCTCTCCGCGTACTCGTCGGGCGTCTCGTTCGGGGCGATCGCCATCGGGACGAACAGGCCGTGCGAGCCGTTCACCGTCTCGGCGAGCGGGGAGGCCTTCGGGGCGACGGCGACGACCGTGATCCCGCGGCGGTACGCCTGCTCGGCGAGGAGGGCGAGGCCCGGTTCGGAGCCGTCCGTGGTGGGCAGCAGGAGCAGGTCCACCGAGCCCGCCCAGCCCGGCAGGGCCCAGCGCAGGGCGCCCGCGGCGGGGGCGACGCCGGTCGGCTGGAGCCGTACGACGGGGGCGGCGGCACCGGCGAGCGCGCCGATCAGGTCCGCGACGCCGGCGGCGGCGGTGCCGGGGCCCGCGACGAGGACGGCGCGGGGGCGGCCCTCGGGGCGGAGGTCCGCGATGCCGGCCTCGGCGGCGTGCCGGGCGGCGGTCCGTACCCGTGCGCCTGCCTCGGCGGCGCCGCGGAGGAGGCCTCGGCGGTCGGCCAGGGCGAGGTCGTCCGGGGCGTCGAGGAGGGTCTCGTCGAGCATGTGCGGCCTCCCTGCGGGGCGCGGCTGGTGTGGGGCGCGGCTTGTGCGGGTGCTGCCTTCTGCGGGTGCGGCCTCGTGCGGTGCGGGTTCAGGCGCATAAGCCTGTGGCGCCGGCAGGGCGCGGGTCCGTTGTGCCCACCCGTTCCGCCCTGCGGAACGATTGCCCACAACAGGGTGGGCGACGCCCGTTGAGGGTGGGCAGCGCCCCAGCGGGACGATTGCCCACACGGGGGGGGCGCCGCCCGCGACCAGGCGCCGTTACTCCGGCTTGCGGGCCTCGTCCGTGAGGAGGACCGGGATGCCGTCGCGGACCGGGTAGGCGAGGCCGCAGTCGGGGCTCGTGCAGGTCAGCTCGGGGGTCTCGTCCGCCGTGCGGTCGTTCAGTGGAGCGTGGCAGGCCGGGCAGGCCAGGATCTCCAGGAGGCCGGCTTCGAGCGGCATGGGGTGTCCCTTCGAACAGACGGATCGGGCCAGGTCAGCCTACCGCCGGGGAACGGGGCACGCCCCCGTTCCCCGGCGGGACGGACGGGGTCAGTCGGTCGCCCGCACCAGGGCGAGGACCTCGTCGCGGACCTCGGCCATCGTGGCCTCGTCGCGGGCCTCGACGTTGAGGCGGAGCAGCGGCTCCGTGTTGGAGGGTCGGAGGTTGAACCACCAGTCCGCCGACGTCACGGTCAGGCCGTCGAGTTCGTCGAAGGTGACGCCCTCCCGGCCGGAGTACGTCGCCTTCACCTTGGCCGTGCTCGCCGCCTGGTCCGCCACCGTCGAGTTGATCTCGCCCGAGGAGGCGTACCGGTCGTAGGCCGCGACCAGGTCGGAGAGGGTGCCCTCCTGGCCGCCCAGGGCCGCGAGGACGTGGAGCGCGGCGAGCATGCCGGTGTCCGCGTTCCAGAAGTCCTTGAAGTAGTAGTGCGCCGAGTGCTCGCCGCCGAAGATCGCTCCGGTCTTCGCCATCTCCTCCTTGATGAAGGAGTGGCCGACGCGGGTGCGGACCGGCTCGCCGCCCTGCTCCCGGACGACCTCCGGCACCGACCAGGAGGTGATCAGGTTGTGGATGATCGTTCCGCCGGGGCTCTTGGCGAGCTCGCGCGCGGCGACGAGGGCCGTGATCGCGGACGGGGAGACCGGCTCGCCGCGCTCGTCGACGACGAAGCAGCGGTCGGCGTCGCCGTCGAAGGCGAGGCCGATGTCGGCGCCCTCGGCGAGGACGCGGGCCTGGAGGTCGACGATGTTCTTCGGGTCGAGCGGGTTGGCCTCGTGGTTCGGGAACGTGCCGTCCAGCTCGAAGTACATCGGGACCGTGTCCAGCGGCAGGCCCTCGAAGACCGTGGGGACGGTGTGGCCGCCCATGCCGTTGCCCGCGTCCACGACCACCTTGAGGGGGCGGATCGCGGTGAGGTCGACGAGGTTCCTGAGGTGGGCGGCGTAGTCCGCGAGGGTGTCGCGTTCCGTGATCGTGCCCGGCTTCGCGGCCGCCTCGGGGGCGCCCGTCTCCGTCCACTCCTCGGCGAGGGCGCGGATGTCGGCGAGGCCGGTGTCCTGGCCGACGGGGGCGGCGCCGGCGCGGCACATCTTGATGCCGTTGTACTGGGCCGGGTTGTGCGAGGCGGTGAACATGGCGCCCGGCAGGCCGAGGCTGCCGGAGGCGAAGTACAGCTGGTCCGTGGAGCAGAGCCCGATGAGCGTGACGTCGGCACCGAGGCGGGCCGCGCCGCGCGCGAAGGCGGAAGCGAGGCCAGGCGACGAGGGCCGCATGTCGTGGCCGATGACGATCGCGTCCGCGTCCGTCACCCGAACGAAGGCGGCGCCGAAGAGCTCGGCGAGCGTCTCGTCCCACTGGTCGGGTACGACTCCGCGGATGTCGTACGCCTTCACGATCTGCGACAGATCGGCAGTCACGGATCCACCCTCCTGAGTTCTCCACACGCGTGTGCGGCGCGTGTACGGAACGCCAAAACTACCCGGAGCGCAGTCGGGGATACGCGGACGGTGGCCGGTTGCGTCAGTTGTCGGGCGAACGGAGCACCCTGAGGTGCCCGCGGCGACCGACCTCCATGGGGTCGCCGCCGCGGCCTCCGCCGCCCTTGCCGCCGGCCTCGGCCGCGCGCTCCTGGGGGCGGGCCGCCTCCCGTACCGCGTTGGCCAGCGCTTCGAGGTCGTCGCCGCTGGGGCGGGTGGGGGCGGATCCGTCGGAGAGCCGCACCACCTCCCAGCCGCGCGGGGCGGTGAGGCGCTCGCTGTGCTCGGCGCACAGGTCGTAGCAGTGGGGCTCGGCGTAGGTGGCGAGCGGGCCGAGGACCGCAGTCGAGTCGGCATAGACGTACGTCAGTGTCGCGACGGCAGGGCGGCCGCACGCGGTGCGCGAACAGCGACGTACAGGGCTCACGACGTTGGACGGTACCGCACTCTTGAGCGGGCCGCGACGACTCTCCCTCAGGTCACTCCACCGTGTCGCGGTGTGACCTCCGCCACCCCCCTTCGAGTGGTGATGGCTCTGACCTGCGCGGGAGGGGGTGCACGGAGGTGGGGGCAGGGGGCTATCCGGACACCTTGGGATACAAATCCGGTCAACCAGGGCCAGATGGCCGATCGTGACGGACTGTCGAATCGGGCGTGCGGTTGGCCGGAATGTTCAGGTTTCGACAAGTCGGGGGGCGGGCGGGGCGAGGACGCCGGAAAGGTGGCGAGGATGCGCCACGGTGCGCTGGGACGGATGAGGGTTACGCTGCGTCAGTGATGGACAGTCCTGTGCCGCCGAGCCCCTCGCACCGTCCCGCGCAGCCCCCGGCCGAGCCCCGGGTCCGCCGCCGCGACCGGCACGGCCGCGGGATGCGGGGACCTGTCGCGCCGCCGCAGGTGCCGCTCTCCGCGAGCCGGGCCGACACCTTCCGCGATCTCGTCCTCGACTCCGTCGAGCGCCTCGAGCGGCGCTGGCCGCAGCTGGCGGACGTCGACTTCCTGGTGATGGAGGTGCCGCCGCCCGTGCCGGGCGAGACGGTGCCGCTGGGGGGCTCGACGCCGGCCGAGAAGAACGAACCCGCGCGGGTGGTCGTCTATCGGCGGCCGGTCGAGATCCGTTCCAAGAGCCGGGACGAGCGGGCGCTGCTGGTCCACGAGGTCGTGGTGGAGCAGGTGGCGGAGCTGCTCGGGCTCTCGCCCGAGTCCGTCGATCCTCGGTACGGGCAGGACTGAGCCCGCGCCCGCGGGTACGGCGCCGTCGTGGTGCGGGTCCAGGCGCGAAAGCCCGGGCCCGGCACGGGGCGCCGTCCCGTGTGCCCACCCGTCCCGCCCTGGGGGTCCCCCCGGACGAAGCCTGGGGGAGGGACGATTGCCCACACGGGGCGTGGGCGAAGCCCCCCGCTCAGCCCAGTACCCCCAGGTCCTGGTGGGCCGACGGGACCTCCACCGTGCCCCGGTCGTCCGTGAAGGGCTGGACCGTGAACATCGGGATGCCGTCCTGCGGGAGGGCGAGGGTGCGGGCCGCGTGGATCTTGCCGCCCGAGAGCGGTTCGACCGTCAGCGCGTAGGAGCCCTTGAGGCCCTCCGGGACGAGGTCGGTCAGGACCGTCGTCGTGCCCGCCTTGACCGTGACGGTCCTCGACACCGGCGCACCCCCCTCGGAACCGGCCGAGGCCGTGACCTTGACCCGGGCTTCAGCGCCGGGGGCCGTCAGGGCGAGCGTCGAGGCCTTCGCGCGGTTGTCGGCGACCGTCGCCCGCGCGGAGACGGCCGCGGTCGCCGGGATGAACGCGATCTCGGTGTTCTCGCCCTTGCCGCGCACGACCTGGAGGGCCGCCACCACCGGCGTCGGCTTCTTCGGGTCGCTCGGGGTCAGCAGCAGGGAGCCCACCGCGCCGCGGGTGAGGTTCGGCAGGTCGACGGCGGCCGTCATCCCGGACTTCACGTGGAGGGAGTCCGCGCCCGCCGGGACGATCGTGCCGCTGGGGGTGACCAGCTGGACCTTGAGGTCGGCGTCGTCGTCGCCGGGCGCGAAGGCGACCAGCCGCACCGAGGTGGCGTCGGCCGGGATGCCGGGGAGCACGGCGCTGCCCGCCGGGTCGGCGGCCGGGGCGATCCAGTCGCTGCCGAGCTTGTCGTCGGCCGCGGCCACGGCGGCGCCGACGCGTCCGCTGCGGGTGGTGACGTGGACGGTGACGTCCTTCCGGCCCGCCTCGCTCGTGAGGGTGGACAGGAGCACCGGGACGGTGGAACGGGCGGGGACCGGGATGCCCTCGGTGAACTGGGACTTGAGGGCCCCCTCGGGGCCGTACAGCTCGATGTCGGCGACGGCGGCCGTGTCGTCCGGGTTGGTGAGGTGGACGTAGTCCTGGCGGTCCTTGTCGGTGGAGGCCGCCGGGAACCAGAAGTCGGTGTCGGGGGCGCCGCAGCCGAGGCCGAGCAGACCGCGCGCGCCGCCCGCGGGGACGACGGTGGTCTGCTGGACGGTCCAGCCGGGGGCCAGGGTGCCGGTCGCGGCGCCGGTGAGCGCGGGCACGGAGCCGCCGTCCGCCTGGGCGGTGACGGGCTTGCCGGGCGCGGTGACGGTGGCCGGGACCTTCGGGGCCTTGGGCTTCTTGCCGGTCTTGCCGGTGCCGCCCGCCACGGGGCCGCTCGCGGCGGGCCGCAGCAGCGCCGTGGGCGGCTCGGCCTTGCCGGAGCCCGCGGTGGCGGAGCCCGTACCCGTGGGGGTGTACGAGGTGTAGCGCGTCTCGGCGACCTCGGAGGTGCTGGGCACCGGGCAGACGAGGCCGGCGCGCTCCACGGGCAGCCGGGTGGTGGCCTTCGCCTCGGCGACGGTGGTGCCGTCGGGGGCGGTGAGGGCCGCGAAGCCGGTGACGGCGGCGAGGGCCGTGGCGGCCGCGATCAGGGAGAGGGTCGTGCGCTTCACTGGTTGCTGCTCCCGTCGGGACGCTGCTCGGTCTCGTGGCCCTGGGGGTATTCGTAGCCGTAGCCGCCGCCGTACTGGTCGTACTGCTGCTGCCCGTACTGCTGCGGGTCGTACTGCTGCTGGGGCTGTTCGTACCCCTGCTGTCCGTAACCCTGCTGGTCGTACCCCTGCTGCTCGTACCCCTGCTGGTCGTAGCCCTGCTGGTCGTAGCTCTGCTGGGGGTACGCGTACGGCTGCTGCTGGTACGGGTCGGCCGCGTAGTCCTGGTAGTAGCCCTGGTCGGCGTACGCCTGCGTGCCCGGCTGCGCGTAGGCCGGGTCGTAGCCGGCGGCGCCTTCCTGGTCCTGCCCCTGGGGCTCGTAGGACTGCTGCTCCGGGATCGGCGCGGGCGAGCCCTGCGCCGTTCCGAAGGCGTCGAAGGTGTCGGGTGCTTCGGGAGTGCCGGGGATGCCGGGTGCGGTCTCGGTGGCCGCTTCGGCTTCCGCGGCGGCGCGCAGGCGGCGGGCGCGGCGGCCGTCGCCCTCGGTCGCCTGGGCGGGGATCGCGAGCTCCTCCTCGGGCAGGTCGTCGTCGATCTCGCGGCGCCGCCCGGGCAGGGCGAGGACGAGCAGGACGACGGCGAGGCCGGCCTGGGCCCAGATCCACGCGGTGTGGCTGAGCGGCTCGTCGTACGTGAGGTCGAGGCGGCCGCCTCCGGTGGGGAGCTCGAAGCCCTGGGCCCAGCCGTCGACGGTGGTCCGGGTCAGCTCCTTGCCGTCGAGGGTGGCGGTCCAGCCCTCGTCGGCGCGGTCGGCGAGGCGCAGGACGCGGCCCGCGGGGCCGGCGGGGACCTGGGTGTGGGCCTCGACGGGGCCGGCGGCGACGGCGACCGGCTTGGCGGTCTTCTCCTTGGCGTTGTCCTCCGCCGTGCCCTTGGCCGCGGGCGGGACGATCATGAGGCGGGCGATCTCGCGGTCGACGCGCCAGAGCGCGCTGCCGTCGAGCTGGCTGAGGCGGCTGAGGCCGGGCGTCGAGTCGAGGACGCGGCTCATCTGGCGCGGCGCCCCGTCCCGTACGAGCACGTACCGGATCGCGTAGCCGCTGAGTTCCTGGGTCTGGTCGGCGCCTGAGCCGGCGACGAGGTGGGCGACGACCGCGTCGAGACGCGGGTCGGCCTCGGCGGTCGCGGTGAGTTCGGCGTCGCCGAGGCGGGCGCCGGAGCCGCGGACCAGGGTGTAGGCGACCTCGCCGGGCGCGCCGGCACCGAGGACGAGGGTGCGGGGCTGGTCGCGGGTGCCGCTCTCCTCGGCGACGAAGGCCGGGACCTGGACCGGGTCGCGGCGGGTCAGCGGGCCGTCGGCGCCGCCGATCATCCAGCCGGCGGCGGCGACGGCGGGGCCGAGGGCGCAGGCGAGGGCGATGAGGGCGGCGACGGGCTGGCGCCAGCCGAAGCCGTGGGCGGCGACGCGGGTGCGGCCGCCCTCGGCGCCGATCATGCCGGCGGCGATGAGGGCGGCGCCGTAGACGAGGGTGGCGGGTCCGGCCCAGCCGGTGCCGCCCGCGCCGTTGGTGAGGACGGCGAAGAGGAGTGCGGCGAGGGCGGCGGCCCACGCCGTACGGGCGGCGAGCTGCCGCTCCTCGCGCAGGAGTCCGGCGAGCCCGGCGAGGACGAGGCCGATCAGGAGCAGGCCGCCGGTGGTGCCGGGGCCGCCGGGGCTGGTGCCGAGCAGGTCGAGCGCGGTCGCCGTGCCCGTACGGATGTCGAGACCGGCCTCGCGCAGGAAGGCGCCGGGGTCGGTGAGGAGGCTGAGCGACCAGGGGGCGAGGACGAGCACCGGGGTGCCGACGGCGGCGAGGAAGCGGAGCCCGTACGCGGTGAGGTCGGAGCGGCGGACGGCGAGGACGCCGAGGCCGAGGAGGACGGCGAGCGGCCAGACGACCGGGGTGAACGCCATCGCGAAGGTCAGCAGGAAGGCGTACGCCCAGGTGGCGCGCCAGCTGCCGCGGTCGGCCCGGTCGAAGCCGTGGGCGGCGACGGCGGCGCGGGCGATCAGCGGGAGCAGGATCGCGAGGACGGCGGTGCCGAGCCGGCCGGCGGCGAGGGCGCCGGTGGCGGCGGGCAGGAAGGCGTACGCGATGGAGCCCCAGGCGCGCAGGAGCCGGGACTCGACGAGGCTGCGGGCGGCGAAGTACGCGGTGAAGCCGGCGAGCGGGACCGAGCAGACGAGCAGCAGGGTCAGCGCGGTGGAGGTGGAGCCGAGGAACAGCGCGGAGAGCGCGGCCAGGACGGCGAGGTAGGGCGGGGCGGTCTGGGTGCCGCCGGTGCCGATGGCGTGCCAGGCGTCGGCGTACCGCGACCAGAGGCCGGAGACGGTGTCGGGGGCGGGCAGCAGGGCGCCGCCGGCCAGCGAGCCGCCGGCGAAGAGGTTGCGGCAGGCGACCAGGGAGACCAGGAGCAGCAGGGCGAAGAGGACCGGTCCCGGCTTGCGGGCGATCTTCTTGAGCCGGGCGAACTGCTCGATCTCCAGGTAGTCGGCGTCGTCGCCGCCGGGGCCGGACTCGACGACGCCGTGGCGGGAGCCGCCGGTGTCGGCCTCGGCGCCGCCGAAGTGGGAGGCGAGCTGCTCGGCCGTGGCGCGGACGGTGGCGCCGGGCGGCGGGAAGAGGGAGCGGAAGTCGCTGTCGGGGACGGCCGGGTTCCTGCGGCGCTTGCGGGCGGCGAGGATCTTCTCGGGCCGCAGCAGGGTCGCGAGGAGGCCCATGACCTCGTCGACCGCCTGGCCCGGGGCCTTGCCGACGAGGTAGGCGAGGGTGCGGAGCAGGGTGCTGAGGACGAGTCGTACGAGGACGTACGGGAGGGCAAGGCCGCGGCTGTTGGCCAGGAGGGTGTGGACGGCGCCGGCCTTGTCGACGCGGTGCGGGTTGGCGGCGGTGCGGCCGGCGCAGTCGACGGTGCGGCGCTCGCGGGCGGAGGCCTCGGCGTGGCGCAGGACGGCGTCGGGGGCGACGAGGACGTGGAAGCCGGCGGAGTGCGCGCGCCAGCACAGGTCGACGTCGTCGCGCATCAGGGGCAGCCGGCGGTCGAAGCCGCCGAGGCCTTCGAAGACGTCGCGGCGGACGAGCATGCCGGCGGTGGAGACCGAGAGGACGGAGCGGACCTGGTCGTGCTGGCCCTGGTCCTGCTCGCGGCGGTCGAGTCCGGTCCAGCGGCGGCCGCTGCGGGCGATGCTGACGCCGGCTTCGAGGAGCTGCTTCCTGTCGTACCAGCCGCGCAGCTTGGGGCCGATGACGGCGGCTTCGCCGTCGGTCTCGGCGACGCGCAGGAGTTCGGCGAGGGCGCCGGGCTCGGGGGCGCAGTCGTCGTGGAGGAGCCAGAGCCACTGGACCGGTTCGCCGTGCGGGAGTTCGGGGAGGTCGTACGCCTCGTCGTTCCAGGTGCGGCTGACGGGGTCCCAGCCGCTGGGGCGCTTCAGATAGGGCAGGTCCTCGGGTCCGAGCAGGGGCGCGGTGCGGGCGGCCTCCTCGACGGCGGCGCCGAAGCCGGTGCGGCGCGCGAGGTGCAGGACGCGGTCGGCGCCGATGGCGTCGGCGACGAGCTGCGCCGAGTCGTCGGCGCTGCCGGTGTCGGCCGCCACCACGGCCTGCACGGGGCGCTCCTGGGCGAGCAGCCCGGCGAGTGCGTCGGGCAGCCAGCGGGCGCCGTCGTGGGTGACGAGCACGGCGGTGACGACGTGTCGCGGAAACTCAGGAGTTGAGGACATCGAGCTACGGGCCCTCCGGCCGGGGTCGCCCGCGGGGGGCGTGGGGAGCGTCTCGGACGGAGGCCCACACTAACGGCTGCGGGTGCGGGGGCGGGCCGGTGCTGGTTCCGGGGGTGGAGGTGCGGGCGGTCGGGCGCCGTCCTGGGGCCGTTGTGCCCACCCTTCCCGGAGCTCCGGGCTCCGCCCGTGCAGGGGGACCCTCTCGCCCCTGCGGAACGTGTGCCGACGACGTGGGGGTACGAGAACGGTCCGTCTCCTGTGTCTGGGGAGACGGACCGTTGGGGGTCTTCGCCGGGGGCGGTTTCCGGCCGCTCGCCGGTTCAGACCGCGGCCTTCTTCAGGCGGCGTCGCTCGCGCTCGGAGAGACCGCCCCAGATGCCGAACCGCTCGTCGTTCTGCAGGGCGTATTCGAGGCACTCGGAGCGGACCTCGCAGGCGAGGCAGACCTTCTTGGCCTCGCGGGTCGAGCCGCCCTTCTCGGGGAAGAAGGACTCGGGATCGGTCTGGGCGCACAGCGCGCGCTCCTGCCAGCCGAGTTCCTCGTCCGCGTCCTCGACCAGCAGTTCCTGGAACAACTCGGTCATGTGCGCCCCTCGTCTGTTCTGTGCGTCCCCGTGGTGGTGCCGGGCGAACCCGGCCGAACGACACGAGTGAAATTAGAAGTTCGTGCTCTGTGCGAGTCAAGCCGAGATCTGCTATTGGGCCCCGTATTCACTCTGCGGAACCAAGCCTATGCGGAAAGTGTTCAAATCACCAAAAAACGTGACACATGCCGCTGGCGTGACCGCGCCGAGCCGCCTTCACAGGAGAGGACGTCCGAAACTTGGATCTTGTTGCGATCCAGCCATGGAAGCGATCCGGATCACAGTCCGATCACGCCCGCCCATGTTTACGGGCGCGGTCGAAGCGCCATCTCTCCTGGTCCGCGCCTGAACAAACCTTTCTCCGGGGACTGTAACCGGATGAGGTGAAACATTACCCCCAAATCGGGCATTGAGTTGACAGTCGGGTACCCCTCCGGCCACCTTTGATGGCATGCCAGCGACCACAGCGCCCTCCGCGACCCACAGCCGTGGGTTCCGCCGCGCTGTCCAGGCGCGCTGTTGCTGTTGCTGTCCCAGCTGTTGATGCCGTAGAGCTCCAGCTTCTTCTCCCAGCGTCACCCTGCGTCACCCGTGTCACCTCTCTTCCGTGACCCCCCACCGCTTCTGTTTCTGCTGAGGAACCTCCCCATCCCATGAACATGGACAGCGACCTTCAGATCGCCGGCGACATCCTCGAAGTCCCGCACCTGCTCCAGCCCGAGCGCGCCCACCCCGTCACCGTGGCCGAGTTCGCCGGCCTCGCGCGCTCCATCGCCGAGGACCGTTCCCAGTGGGCGCCGTACGTCGAGTACGACGCCACCACCCGCTGGTACCACCGCCTGCGCACCGGCCCGGGCTACGAGGTGTGGCTGCTCTCCTGGGTGCCCGGACAGGGCAGCGGTCTCCACGACCACGGCGTCTCCTCCGGCGTGCTGACCGTCCTGGAGGGCGAGCTGACGGAGCGTACGGAGCGGGGCGTACGGACGCTCGACGGCGGTGCGCAGCGGGTCTTCGCCCCGGGGTACGTCCACGAGGTCGTCAACGACTCCCTCGAACCGGCCGTCAGCCTGCACGTCTACTTCCCCGGCCTCACCGAGATGCCGATGCACGAGTCGCTCCAGGCGCAGTGCGCCCCGGCGGCCCCCGGACTGATCGTCGCCTGACACGCCCGCCCGTCTCCCGACCACCACCCCTCATACGATCAGCCTTCGGCTGACAGACTGTCCGCATGCGCATTGTGGTTCTGGCCGGCGGCATCGGTGGTGCCCGTTTCCTTCGCGGCCTCAAGCAGGCCGCGCCGGACGCGGAGATCACGGTCATCGGCAACACCGGTGACGACATCCATCTCTTCGGGCTGAAGGTCTGCCCCGACCTGGACACGGTGATGTACACCCTCGGCGGTGGCATCAACGAGGAGCAGGGCTGGGGACGCACGGACGAGTCCTTCACCGTCAAGGAGGAGCTCGCGGCGTACTGGGTCGGGCCCGAGTGGTTCGGCCTCGGCGACCGGGACTTCGCCACCCACATCGTCCGTACGCAGATGCTCGGCGCGGGCTACCCGCTGAGCGCCGTCACCGAGGCGCTGTGCGCCCGCTGGCAGCCCGGCGTGCGCCTCCTCCCCATGTCCGACGACCGCGTCGAGACGCATGTGGCGATCGAGGTCGACGGCGAGCAGCGCGCGGTGCACTTCCAGGAGTACTGGGTGAAGCTGCGCGCCTCCGTCGACGCGAAGGCCGTCGTGGCGGTCGGCGCGGAGGCCGCGAAGCCCGCGCCCGGCGTCCTGGAGGCCATCGCCGGGGCGGACGTCATCCTCTTCCCGCCGTCGAACCCCGTGGTGAGCGTCGGGACGATCCTGTCCGTGCCCGGAATCCGCGAGGCGGTCGTCGCGGCCGGGGCGCCCGTCGTGGGCCTCTCCCCCATCGTCGGCGACGCCCCCGTGCGCGGGATGGCCGACAAGGTCCTCGCGGCGGTGGGCGTGGAGTCCACGGCGGCGGCGGTGGCCCTGCACTACGGTGCCGAACTCGTCGGCGGCTGGCTCGTGGACACCGTGGACGCGGGCGCGGTCGCGGAGGTCGAGGCGGCGGGCATCGCGTGCCGTGCGGTGCCGCTGATGATGACGGACGTGGACGCGACGGCCGCGATGGCGCGCGAGGCGCTGGCGCTGGCCGAGGAGGTACGGGGGTGAGCGGCGCCGCCCCCTCGTACCGGGTCTGGGCGCTCGCCGGGCTGCCCGAGGTGGCCGCCGGGGACGATCTCGCCAAGCTGATCGCCTCCGTGTCGCCGGAGCTCGCCGACGGGGACGTCCTGCTCGTCACCTCCAAGATCGTCAGCAAGGCCGAGGGGCGGGTGATCGCGGCCGACGACCGCGAGGAGGCCATCGACGCCGAGACGGTACGGGTGGTGGCGCGCCGCGGCACGCTCCGTATCGTCGAGAACCGGCAGGGGCTCGTCATGGCCGCCGCCGGGGTCGACGCCTCCAACACCCCTTCCGGGACCGTGCTGTTGCTGCCCGAGGACCCCGACGCCTCGGCGCGGCGCATCCGTTCGGGGCTGCGCGAGGCGCTCGGCGTCGACGTGGGCGTCGTCGTCACGGACACCTTCGGGCGGCCGTGGCGCAGCGGGCTCACCGACGTGGCGATCGGGGCGGCCGGCGTGCGGGTCCTCGACGACCTGCGTGGCGGGACCGACGCGCACGGCAACCCGCTGAGCGCGACCGTGGTCGCCACCGCCGACGAACTCGCCGCCGCCGGAGACCTGGTGAAGGGCAAGGCGGCCGGGCTTCCCGTCGCCGTCGTCCGCGGACTGCCCCATGTGGTGGGCGGCGACGCCGAGGAGGGCGCGCGGGCGCTCGTACGGGGCGCCGCCGACGACATGTTCCGGCTCGGGACCTCGGAGGCCGTGCGCGAGGCGGTGACGCTGCGGCGGACCGTACGGGAGTTCACCGACGAGCCGGTCGATCCGGGCGCGGTCCGGCGCGCGGTCGCCGCCGCCGTGACGGCCCCCGCGCCGCACCACACCACGCCGTGGCGGTTCGTGCTCCTGGAGTCGGCGGAGTCCCGGACGCGGCTGCTCGACGCGATGCGGGACGCGTGGATCGCCGACCTGCGGCGCGACGGCAAGTCCGAGGAGTCCGTCGCGAAGCGGGTCCGGCGCGGGGACGTCCTGCGCGACGCGCCCTGTCTGGCCGTGCCCTGCCTCGTCATGGACGGCTCCCACCACTACGGCGACCCGCGCCGGGACGCCGCCGAGCGCGAGATGTTCGTGGTCGCGGCGGGCGCGGGCGTGCAGAACTTCCTCGTGGCCCTCGCCGGCGAGCGGCTCGGCTCGGCCTGGGTGTCCTCGACGATGTTCTGCCGGGACGTCGTACGGGACGTCCTCGGGCTGCCGGAGGAGTGGGACCCGATGGGCGCCGTGGCGATCGGACATCCGGCCGCCCCGCCGAAGGACCGGCCCGCGCGGCTCGCCTCGGCGTTCATCGAGGTCAGGTAGGGCCTTCGGTCAGGAGTGGTACAGCACCCGGACGAGGATCGTCTCGTCCGGGAGGCCGTCCACGTACGCGTTGAAGCGCACGTTGTGCCCGTGCGAGCCGCCCTCCAGCCAGCGGCCGTCGAGGGTGAGGAGCGCGGCCGTCGGCAGGACGTCCTGGACCGCCCGCTCGACGAAGAAGCCACGGTCCGCCCCGAACCACCCCTCCGGGTCCCACCCGAACCGCTCCCCCAGAGCCGGGTCGTCCCGGAGCGCGAGGATCGCCGGCTGGCTCTCGAAGTCCTCCGTGGCCCGCGCGAGGGTGTAGGCCCCGGGCTCGTCGTGCGCCCTCTGCCGGAAGTGCGTGTAGGGCAGGCTCGGCGGGTGCAGGGCGGCGAAGGCGCGCCACGCCCGCCACTGCCGGGCGGCCTCCTCCGCGGCCCGCACGCGCCCCGTCTCCAGGTCGAGCAGGCCCTTCGGGCCACCGTCGCACAGCCAGGAGGGACGCGGCGGGTCCTCGGGCTCCTGGCCGTCCCGGACGATCAGCGGATCGTCCTCGTGGCCTCGCCGCACGGTGAACTCCAGGCCGCCCGAGGAGACGTACCAGTAGTCCCACTCCCCCTGCCACTCCTCGTCGCTCCTGCCGATCTGCGCGTCGTACTCGAAGGGGGCCATGGCCGCCCCGAGCGCGGGACGCAGGTCGTCGGGCGCGCAGGGCGGCAGACAGACGGTGACGCGTTGCTTGGCCACGCTTCTGCTCGGTTCCTCAGAGGGCCGTGATGTTCCCGGGTGTCATACGGGGTGCCCTGCGGGGCGGTACGCGGCCGCTGAGCAGGATCAGGCGGGCCGCGCGGTGGCGCTGGCCCGCGTACGGCGCCAGAAGCTCCAGCATCGCCTCGTCGTCCGCCGTACGGTCGCCCGCGAGCGCCCAGCCGACGATGCCGGGCAGGTGCAGGTCGCCGGTGGTGACCTCGTCCGGAGCGCCGTTGCTGCGCTGGATCGTCTCGGCGCTCGTCCACGGGCCGATGCCCGGGACCAGCTCCAGGCGCTTCCGGGCCGCCGGGCCGTCCATCAGCGCCGCCTCCTCCAGGCGGGCCGCGACCCTCGCCGCGCGGACGATCGTGGCCGAGCGCTTGCCGTCGACGTTCGCGCGGTGCCACTCCCAGGACGGGATCCGGGTCCACGCGCGCGCGTCCGGCATCACGTACAGGCCGTCCGGGGCCGGGCCCGGGGCCGGCTCGCCGAACTTCCGCACGAGCACCCTCCACGACCCGTACGCCTCGTGGGTCGTGACCTTCTGCTCCAGGATCGACGGGATCAGGGACTCCAGGACCAGTCCGGTACGGGTCAGGCGCAGGCCCGGGCGGCGGCGGTGGGTCGCCAGGACCAGCTTGTGGCGGGGGACGAAGGCGGTGGGGTCGTCCTCGGCGCCCAGGAGTCCCGGGAGGCTCTCCAGGAGCCAGCCCGCGCCCGGGCCCCAGGCCTCGGCCTTCCCCGCGTCGATGCGGAGGGTCCCGGGGCCGTCCGGGGTGCGGCTGGCCCGCCAGATCGAACCGTCGGGGGTCGCCCGGAAGGTGGGGTCGGCGGGGCCGCGGCGGAGGGGGCCGAGGGTGAGGCCGAGGTCCAGGGGGGCGTCTTCTGTGACGGGGAAGGGGAGGGGGATGTGGCCGCCGCGGATGGTGGTGCGGGTGGGGTGGGGTTCGAAGCGGCCGGCCATGCGTATGAGCGTAGCCGGGTGCGCCTCCTGCCCGGGCCCGCGCCGGGCTGGGCGGCGCCTCGGCCGGCCCCCGCGTGGGCCGGCGCCCGGGCGGTGCCCCGCTGCCCGTGTGGGCCCGCGCCCGGGCGGGCGGTGTCCCGGTCCGTCCCCGTGTGGGCAATCGTCCCGCAGGGCGGGACGGGTGGGCACACGGGACGGCGCCCTTAGCGGCGCCTCCGCGTTCCGTGCCGTGACCCGCACCACTCGCTCGGTGCACGGGGTGCGGGTTCAGGCGCGTAAGCCTCTGGCGCCGGCAAGGGCGCCGTCCGTTGTGCCCACCCGTTCCGCCCCTGCGGAACGCCTGCCCACAACGGGTGGGGCGCCGTTCCGTCGCGGGTGGGCACCGCCCCGCGGAACGCCTGCCCACAACGGGTGGGCACCGCCCCGGCGGAACGCAGGCCCACAACGGCGGGGGCGGTGGTTACTGGTCTGAGGAGAAGCGGACCGCGCGTGGGGGGAGGGTGGTGTTGCACCAGATTCTGACGCCGTCCCGGAGCTCGTTGTCCGGGCCCACCTGCGCCCCGTCCCCGATCACCGCCCCGCTCACCACGGTCCGCGCGCCGATCCGCGCCCCCGCGCCGATCAGGGAGTCCGTGATCACCGCGCCCGGTTCGACGATCGCGCCCGCGAGGAGCGTCGAGCCCGTCACCCGCGCGCCCTCGCCCACCACCGCGTCCGCGCCCACCACCGTGCCGCCGGTCAGCTTCGCGTCCGGGGCGACCCGCGCCGTCGGCAGGACCAGGCGGTCCCCGCAGCGGCCCGGGACGGCCGGGGAGGGCGCGCGGCCCATGACCAGGTCCGCGGAGCCCCGTACGAAGGCCTGCGGGGTGCCCAGGTCCAGCCAGTAGGTGGAATCCACCATGCCCTGGAGGTGCGCCCCGCCGGAGAGGAGTTCCGGGAAGGTCTCCCGCTCCACCGAGACCGGGCGGCCCGTGGGGATCGAGTCGATCACCGAGCGCTTGAAGACGTACGCGCCCGCGTTGATCTGGTCCGTGACGATCTCCTCCGGCGTCTGCGGCTTCTCCAGGAACGCCGTGACGCGGCCCGTCTCGTCCGTCGGCACCAGGCCGAACGCGCGCGGGTCCTCGACCCGCGTCAGGTGCAGCGAGACGTCCGCCCCGGAGGAGGAGTGGGTCTCCACGAGGGCCTGGATGTCCAGGCCCGTGAGGATGTCCCCGTTGAAGATGAGGACCGGCTCGTCGGGGCCCGAGTGCAGCCGCGAGGCGACGTTGCGTATCGCGCCGCCGGTGCCGAGGGGCTCCTCCTCGGTGACGTACTCCAGGCTCAGACCGAGGGACGAGCCGTCACCGAAGTGCGGCTCGAAGACCTCGGCCAGATACGAGGTGGCGAGCACGATGTGCTCGACGCCCGCGGCGCGGGCCCGGGCCAGCTGATGCGTCAGGAAGGGGACGCCGGCCGCCGGGACCATGGGTTTGGGCGTGTTGACCGTGAGGGGTCGCAGCCGTGTGCCCTTGCCACCGACCAGGAGGATCGCTTCTGTCACCTTGTCGTCTCTGCTTCCTGTTCGGGGCCGGTCAGCTCGCCCGTCTCGGTCGTCCGTGCGATATGACCGGTCAGTTTATGCAGATGGTTGCCTCCCTGACCGCATCCGAGACCCCATCAGGGCCTTCCCTGGTACTTCGCCGAGGTCGCACGGGCCGTGCCGAGCTTGCCGTACAGACGTCCGCCCGGACATTCCGTGGCGAATCCGTCGCGATGTCCGGCGATGGCGTTGAACCGTACCTTCTTGCCCTTCTTGTACAGGTTTCCGCCGCCTGAGATCAGGTACGACGTGCCCTTCGGGTTCACCCCGTGCAACCCGAGCTTCCAGGCCGTCAGCCGCGCGACGGCCGTCACGACCGCGGCAGGCGGGTTGCTCTTGCTGAAGGTGCCGAGGACCGCGATGCCCATGCTGTTGGTGTTGAAGCCGAGGGTGTGCGCGCCCATGACCGGCTTGGCGACGCCGCCGGCCCGGCCTTCGTAGATGTTTCCGCACTTGTCGACGGCGAAGTTGTAGCCGAAGTCCCGCCAGCCGCTGCTCTTCACGTGGTAGCGGTAGATGCTGCGCAGGACGGACGGGGCCTGCTTGCAGGTGTAGTTGTTGCCGGTGGCGCTGTGGTGGACGAAGGCCGCCTTGATGGTCTTCGTGTAGACGAAGCCCTTCTCGCGGATGCTCTCGTCCGCGCCCCAGCCCTTCCGGGTGATGATCTTGGGACGGGGGCCGATGTACGGCTTGGCCGCGAGCGCGGCCGGAGCGGCCTGTGCGGCGGCCGCGGCGGACTGGGCAGTGTGAGGCGGCTGGGCCGGCCGGGCTCCTTCCGCCACCTCCGCCGCTTCCTGCTGCGGCATGCTCCTCGCCGTGAGTTCCGTCTCCTCCTTCGAGAGGGCCGGGATCCAGGCCGCCCCGTACGGGGCCAGCTGGGCGTTCACCCCGCTCGCCGCCGCCTCCGCCGCGCTCAGGCCGGCCAGGGCGGCCGGAATCCTGGCGCTGCGACTGTGGGGCGCCGGGGCCTCGGGCTCGGCCGGCGCGTCCTGGGCCGGGGCCTCGCCCGGGTCCACCAGTTCGAGCCGGAGGCCCGCCGGGAGCGGTTCCTCCCCCCGTACGCGGATCTCGACGCCGTCGGAGTCGCCCACCCACAGCGGGGCCGTGGAGCCGCGGAGCACCTTGGCGGAGCCCTCGGCGGTGTCGGGGTCGGCGCCGTGCTCGTCGTTGTGGGTCTCCACGTCCTGCCACTCCGACCAGGCGTCGCCGCCGGTGGCGCGGGTGCGGACCTGGACGGTGCCGTGCAGCGGGGCCGTCGGGTCGTCCCAGACGACGCCGACGAGTGAGAAGGGCCTGACGTCGCGTCGGGTGAGCCCCTGCTCGCCCGAGCCTGTCGCCGCGCCGACCAGGGACCGCGTGGCGGCGCCGAGCGGTTCGAGCGGCAGCGACTGGGTGGTGCCCGGGAGTTCGGGCGCGGGTGGCAGTGCGGAGGCGGCCGCCGGTGGCGCCGAGGCCGCCGCCGGCGCGGTGAGGGAGACCGGCAGGGCGAGCACCGCCGCGCAGGTGACGGCGATCGAGGAGGCGAGTGAGGCACGCATGGGCCGATCGTGCGGATCGCCGGGCCGTTCCGCGCGCCGGGAAAGGGCCCGGAAACTGACGGGCCGT
Organism: Streptomyces sp. NPDC002825; assembly: GCF_040295385.1. Taxonomy (NCBI): domain Bacteria; kingdom Bacillati; phylum Actinomycetota; class Actinomycetes; order Kitasatosporales; family Streptomycetaceae; genus Streptomyces; species Streptomyces sp. NPDC002825. The sequence goes on along the minus strand of NZ_JBEOVH010000052.1, from coordinate 10,792 downwards.
CGGTCCGACCGGAGGACGCCGTCACCGGTACGGCGGACCCGCGCGCGCCCGCCCGCGTACGCTGTCGGGCGTGAACGCCAGCGACCGCACCCCCGCCGACCTGCTGCGATCCGCGCTCGCCGCGGACCCCGCCCGCCCCTTGGTCACCTTCTACGACGACGCCACCGGTGAGCGCGTGGAATTGTCCGTCGCCACCTTCGCCAATTGGGTGGCCAAGACGGCGAATCTGCTCCAGGGCGAGCTGTCCGCCGGACCCGGCGACCGGCTCGCGCTGCTGCTGCCCGCGCACTGGCAGAGCGCCGTCTGGCTGCTGGCCTGCTCGTCCGTCGGCGTGACCGCGGAGATCGGCGGGGACCCGGCGGCCGCGGACGTGGTGGTCGCGGGTCCTGACGCCCTGGAGGCGGGTCTCGCCTGTTCCGGGGAGCGGATCGCGCTCTCCCTCGCCCCGCTGGGCCGGCGCTTCCCGGCCGCGCCCGCCGGATACGCGGACTACGCGGTGGAGGTGCCGAGCCAGGGCGACCGGTTCGCCCCGTTCGTACCGGTCGATCCGGAGGCTCCGGCGCTCGTCGTCGACGGTACGGAACGCAGCGGCGCCGAGCTCGTCGAGCAGGCCCGCGCCGACGCGGCGACCCTCGGCCTCGCCCCCGGCTCCCGCCTGCTCTCGGGCCTCGGCTACGGGACCTGGGAGGGCCTCTCGTCGGGCCTGTACGCACCCCTGGCCGCGGGCGGCTCGGTGGTGCTGTGCCGGAACCTGGACCAGCTGAGCGCGGAGGGTCTGGAGAAGCGCATCGAGAGCGAGCGCGTCACGCACACGGCGCTCTGAGCCGCGCGACGAGCACACAGGTCCACCCCCACGCCGGCACCGGCCCCTCCACACCGGCCGAGCGCCCCACCGTCCCGCCCCCACCCCGGTTAGTGCACCGTTCGGCCTAGTACCGCGCCGAGTCCCCGGGTCCCCGTGCCCTCGGCGGTACATGATCGGCCCGGGGGGAGTCGACTCCTTCCGCACAACCATGCGTCGGGTTCGGCCGTCTCCTTCGGTGACCGGTGGACGCCCGGCGCGCCGCCGACGCCTCGAAGGACGGACGCTGACGTGACGGACCGTGCTGGCACGCCCGCCGACCCGGACCCCCCGGCCACGGGGGGCGAGGAGCCGCGCCGGCGCCACTGGCTGCGCTGGACGGCCCTGGGTTGCGCGGTCGTCGTGCTGGCCGCCGCCGGGGTCGGCTGGTGGTTCTACCGGAAGCTCGACGACAACATCACCACGGACACCACCGCCGCCGCCGAGCTGGAGAAGTACGAGAAGGAGCGCCCGCCGGCGGGCACCTCGGCCGCCCGGAACATCCTGCTCATCGGCTCGGACACGCGGGCCGGCGAGGGCAACCGCAAGTACGGCAGGGACCAGGGCACCCAGCGCTCCGACACGACGATCCTGCTGCACCTCGCGGCGGGGAAGTCGAGCGCGACGGCCGTCTCGCTCCCCCGGGACCTGATGGTGACGATCCCGAGCTGCCGCAAACCGGACGGGACCCGCACGCGGGAGCAGTTCGCGCAGTTCAACTGGGCCTTCGAGTTCGGCGGGACGGCGTGCACGATCCGTACCGTCGAGAAGCTGACCGGGATCCGGGTCGACCACCACATGGTGATCGACTTCCGGGGCTTCAAGAAGATGGTGGACGCCGTGGACGGCGTGGAGGTCTGCCTCAAGGAGCCGGTGAACGACCGGGACGCGAAGCTCAAGCTGCCCGCGGGCCGCCAGACGCTCAACGGGGAGCAGGCCCTCGGTTTCGTACGCGCCCGCAAGTCGATCGGCAACGGCAGCGACACGGAACGGATGGACCGCCAGCAGCAGTTCCTCGGCGCCCTCGTCAACAAGGTGCAGAGCGACGGGGTGCTGCTCAACCCGACGAAGCTCTATCCGGTCCTGGACGCGGCCACGAAGGCGGTCACCACGGACCCGGGGCTCGACTCGCTGCGGGACCTGTACGACCTCGCGCGGAACATGCGGTCCATCCCGACCGAGAAGGTGCAGTTCCTCACCGTGCCGCGCCGGTCCTACCGATACGACGCGAACCGGGACGAACTCGTACAGCCCGCGGCGAGCGACCTCTTCAAGCAGCTGCGGGAGGACAGGCCGGTCCTGGTGACGCCCGAGAAGGAGAACGACGGGAAGCCCGACGACCCGGGGTCGCCGCCCTCCGCGACGCCGACCTTCACGGGGCGGAACGCGGCGGAAGGGGTGTGTGAGTAAAGCGCGGGCCAAGGGGAGCGCGGGGAGCGATGAGGTTTGGGCAAATTGCCCGGTTGTAAGGGGCGTGGAATTTGTCACGGACGTCGCCCCACGCTGAACTGGGCGGATAGTGTGACGCGATCCGGTGCACCCGACCGCGTGGTCGCACTCAGCAAGGATCGAACGACCGAGAGAGCGGCGCCCTGTGGGGGAGGCGCCTCGCGTGGCACCGACGGAGGACTCGAGTAACCGTGGACGCGCACAGCCGTGGACGGGCGGACGAGATCGACCCCGCCGACCAGTGGGTCCTGAACCCGCAGACGGGCAACTACGAACTGCGACTGGACCGCTCCGCTGGGCAGTCGCGGCCGCAGGCCCCGTCCCGCCCCCGGAGATCCGCCACCGCCGCACCCGCACAGGCGCCCGCCGAGGCGCCCGTCCCCGGCCAGCGCCGCCGCAGGGCCCCCGAGGAGCCCGCCGGCGGCCAGATCCCGGCGCAGGGCCGCCGCAAGCGCAAGCAGGGCGCCAGCCGCAAGAAGAAGATCCTGCTGTGGACCGGCGGCACGATGGCGTTCGTGCTCGTGGGCGGCGCCGCCGGTGCGTACGCCCTCTACAACAAGCTCAACAACAACCTCGACGTCGTCGACGTCGTCGGCAAGAACACCAACGCCGGCTTCGCCAAGGGCAAGGCCTTCAACATCCTCGTCATCGGCACCGACAAGCGGACCGGCGAGGGCAACGCGGGCTACGGCGACAAGAACAGCCCCGGCCACGCCGACACCACGATCCTCTTCCACGTCTCGAAGGACCGGACGAACGCCACGGCGCTGTCCATCCCGCGCGACATGAAGACGGAGATCCCCGACTGCCAGACGCGCCAGACCGACGGGACCATCAAGACGATCCCCGGCGAGTCCGACGTCCGCTTCAACGTGAGCCTCGGGCAGAGCGGCCGCGACCCCGGCTGTGTCATGCGTACGGTCGAGGAGCTGACCGGCGTGACGGTCGACCACTTCATGATGGCCGACTTCAACGCCGTCAAGGAGATGACGACCGCGGTCGGCGGCGTGAAGGTCTGCGTCGAGAAGGCCGTCAACGACCCGAAGTCGCATCTGAAGCTGCCCGCCGGCGAGTCGGTCATCCAGGGCGAGCAGGCCCTCGCCTTCGTCCGCACCCGGCACAGCTTCGGCAACGAGAGCGACCTGGACCGCATCAAGGTCCAGCAGCAGTTCCTGAGTTCGATGATCCGCCAGATGAAGTCGGACGACACGCTGACGGACCCGGGCAAGCTCCTCGACCTCGCCAACGCGGCGACGAGCGCCCTCACCGTCGACTCCGGCATAGGCGACCTGACCAAGCTCCAGGCCCTGGCCCGCGAGCTGTCCTCGATCGACACCAAGAACATCGCGTTCACGACCCTCCCGGTCATCGACAACCCCGCCGAGAGGATCAGGGCGACGGTCGTCCCCGACCCGGTCAAGGCGCCGCAGCTGTTCGCGATGCTCCAGTCCGACACCTCGCTCACCGAGGTGAAGAAGAAGCAGCAGGACGCCAAGAACGCGCAGGCCGCGCTCCTCAAGGGCACGCGGTCCACCGCCGCCGAGGTGCGCGTCGACGTCTACAACGGCAGCGGCATCCAGGGCGCGGCCCAGTCGACGATCAACTGGCTGCAGAACGACCAGGGCGTGAACCGCTCCACCAACAAGAGCAACGCCCCCGAGAAGGCGGCGAAGACCACGCTCACCTATGCACCGAACCAGGCCGATCAGGCCCGCAAGCTCGCGGACATGATGGGTCTGCCGGCCACGGCTCTCAAGCCGGGCACGCAGGACGCCGGGGAACGCGAGCCCATGACGCTCGTCCTCGGCGCCGACTTCAAGGGCGCGGGGGTGCCCATCACCGGACCGGCAAAGGCGCCGAAGGATCTGGAGAAGGTAGCAGCTGACAAGCAGGTGTGCGCCAAGTGACCCGGAAACACCGGGACTTGACGGACTCCTGACCTGACGAGGGGACCTGGGGTGGGACAGAGCAGCGTGCGTGGGGAGGGAACGCGGAAGAGCGTTCCGCGCGCCCGTGAACTGGGCTGGGACGACGATCTGTACGGCGCGGGCGAAGCGACCGGCGCGGGGGGCGCCGGGTCCGAGGAGGAGGCCTCCTCCACACCGACCCGCGCCGAGCGCCGCCGAGGCGGCGGCAGTGGCGCGGGCGGGCGCGCCGCCGCGCGCCGGCGGGCCAAGAAGACCGGCAAACGCAAGGTGCTGCGCTGGACGGCGATCACGCTGTCGCTGCTGATACTCGGCACGGCCGGCGCCGGATACCTGTACTACCAGCACCTGAACGGCAACATCCGCGGCGGGGCGCGGGCGGGCGGCGACAGCGGCGTGAAGAAGGCCGCGCCGAACGCGCTGGGCGACACCCCGCTGAACATCCTCCTCATCGGCTCCGACAGCCGCGCGGACGCGAAGAACGTCGCCCTGGGCGGCGGAAAGGACCTCCGCAAGAACCCGCCGCTCGCCGATGTGCAGATGCTGCTCCACGTCTCGGCGGACCGGAAGAACGCCTCGGTGGTCTCCATCCCGCGCGACACGATCCTGCACATCCCCGAGTGCAAGAGCGAGGACGGCAGCAAGACCTACGCGGCCACCGACGAGAAGCCGATCAACGAGACGCTGATGCGCGGCGGACCCGGCTGCACCCTCACCACCTGGGAGACGCTCACCGGCGTCTACATCGACCACTGGATCATGGTCGACTTCGCCGGCGTGGTGGCGATGGCCGACGAGGTCGGCGGTGTCCCGGTCTGCGTGAACCCCGGGGTCTACGACCACCCGACGAGGCTGCAGCCCGGCGGTTCCGGCCTGAAGCTGAAGCCCGGGACCACCGAGGTCCAGGGCAAGCAGGCGCTCCAGTGGCTGCGTACCCGGCACGCGTTCGGCAGCGACCAGAACCGCGCCAAGGCCCAGCACATGTACATGAACGGCATGGTCGAGAAGCTCCAGAAGCAGAACGCCTGGACCGACACCGGCCGCCTCACGGGTCTGGCGGAGACCGCCACCAGCGCACTGCAGGTCTCCGACGAGATCAAGTCGGTCAAGGGCCTCTTCGATCTGGCGATGCAGCTCAAGAACGTGAAGCTGGACCGCCTCACCACGGCGAACATCCCGACCGCCCAGTGGTCGAAGGACGAGAACAAGAACGTCCTGGTCAAGGACTCCGCCGAGAAGATGTTCGCGATGCTCCGCGACGACGTCGCCTTCGACAAGAACGGCGACCCGGCCGACGCGAAGCCCAAGCCGAAGCCCTCCGACAAGCCGAAGGCCACCGCCGAGGCGCCCGGTTCGCTCGGCGTGACGGTCCTCAACGGCACCGGCAGCGACACCGAGCCCGCCGCCGAGGGCCGCGCCCGCACGATCACCGAGCTCCTCCAGGGCAAGGGCTTCACGCAGGCCGAGTCCTCCAAGGACGCCGCGAGCCGCAAGGACACCGTGGTCACCTACCCCAAGGCGGACGGCGACCAGGGCAAGGCGAACGCCCAGTCCGTGGCCAAGGCCCTCGGGCTGCCCGACTCGGCCGTCCGCGCCGACGCGAAGGCCCAGGGCCTCACGCTCGTCGTCGGCGCCGACTGGCGCGAGGGAACGGTCTACAAGAAGCCGTCCTCCGAGGCCGGTGACATCCCGGACGGCGCGGACGTCGTCCGCGGCGACGAGAAGGGCTGCATGCAGGTCTTCTCGCCCTACAAGTGGGACGGGAAGAGCCCGACCACCTACTGAGTTCGCGCGCCCGCTGAACGTGCCGACGGCCGGGCCCCGGAAAGGGGTCCGGCCGTCGTGCGTACGGTTCGGTCAGACGCGCTCCGCGGGCACCGCCGGCCGGCGGCTCGCGATGACCTTCCTCGCGAGGGAGCGGGGGCTGGTGAGGAAGCCGTAGCCCCAGGACATGTGCATGGTCGCGAGGGCCACCGGGATCTGGAGGCGGGCCTTCAGCGACAGGCCCTTGCCGGCCGGGACCGAGCCCGCCGTGATCGCGGCCAGGTAGCCCGCCGGGATCACGAGGCCGAGCGGGGTGAGGGCGGCGCCCACGACCAGGCCCGCGGCGATCGCGCAGACGGCGGCCGGCGGCGCCAGGTAGCGCAGGTTGATCGAGCCCCGGTGGTAGCGGGCCACCACGTGCCGCCAGCGGCCGTAGTCCTTGTACTGCCTGGCGAGCGCCTTCAGCGAGGGCCGCGGGCGGTACTGGACGCGGAGCTCCGGCGAGAACCAGATCAGACCGCCCGCCTCGCGGATGCGGAAGTTCAGCTCCCAGTCCTGGGCGCGGACGAACTCCACGTTGTACCCGCCCTGCCGCTCCAGCGCCTCGCGCCGGAACACGCCCAGGTAGACCGTCTCCGCCGGGCCGGCCCCGCCGCCCGTGTGGAAGGCGGCGTTGCCCACGCCGATCTTCGAGGTCATCGCGGCCGCGACCGCGTCCTCCCAGGCGTTCTCGCCCTCGGCGTGCATCACACCGCCGACGTTCTGCGCGCCGGTCTCCTCCAGGAGCCGCACCGCGGTGGCGATGTAGTCCGGGGAGAGCATGCCGTGGCCGTCGACGCGCACCACGACCGGGTGGTGGGAGGCCTGGATCGCCGCGTTGAGCGCGGCGGGCGTCCGGCCGGTCGGGTTCGGCACCGTGATGACGCGGCGCCTGCCCGAGGCGGTCTCGCGGACGAGCTCGGCGGCGATCTCGTCCGTACGGTCCGTGGACGGGCCGAGGGCGATCACCACCTCCATCTCCCCGTCGTACTCCTGCTCCAGGATGTGGCGGACCGAGGTGCGCAGATACCGCTCCTCGTCGAGGACCGGCATGATCACGGAGACGGGGGGCGTGGCGTTCATCGGCCGCCACGTTACCGCGAACGGGGGACAGCGGTGCGCGCCGAGCGGGTGGTGCGCCCTTGCGCTGATCGTATGGGCCTACCGTGCTCACGGTTCCCCTGTCCCACCGCGGAGGTGTCCGTCCGTGCCCACACCGCCCCGCACGCCCCGTCCCCGGCCCGCCGCCCGTCGCGTACCGGTCCGTCGGCGGCGGAGGCGCCCACGGTGGGGGATGCGGATGGCGACGGCGCTCTCCGTGGCGGTTCTCACGGCCGGCGGGATCGGGCACGCCGTCGTCACCGGGCTCGACACCGGGATCACCCGCGTCGACCCCTTCAAGGACATGAAGAACCGGCCCCAGGCGGGCCACGGCATGAACGTGCTGGTCGTCGGGACCGACGGGCGCGACCGGATCACTCCCGAGGAGAAGGCGAAGTACCGGCTCGGCGGTGCGCCCTGTCACTGCACCGACACCGTCATGCTCGTGCACATCTCCGAGGACCGGGAGCGGGCGAGCGTCGTCAGCCTGCCCCGGGACTCGTACGCGGAGATGCCCGAGCACACCGACATGAACAGCGGCCGGAAGCACCGGGCCCACCCGGTGAAGCTGAACGCCGCCTACGCCGAGGGCGGGCCGGGGCTGACCGTGCGGACCGTCGAGTCCATGACGGGCGTCAAGATCGACCACTACCTGGAGGTCGACTTCACCAGCTTCATGCGGACCGTGGACGCGGTCGGCGGGGTGCAGATCTGCACGAAGCGCCCCCTGAAGGACTCGTACACCGGGCTCGACCTCTCCCCCGGCACCCATGAGCTCGACGGCGGGCAGGCCCTGCAGTACGTGCGCTCCCGGCACATCGACGGGGCCGCCGACATCGGCCGCATGCAGCGCCAGCAGCGGTTCCTCGCGGCGCTCATCGAGCGGATGACGAACGGCGGGGTGCTGCTCAACCCGGTGCGGTTCCGTGAGGTCGCGACGACGATGCTGGGGTCCGTACGGGCCGACGAGGACTTCGGTACGGATCAGCTGCTCGCCCTCGCCAAGGCGATGCACGGCTTCACCCCGGCCTCGTCGGAGTTCGTGTCCGTGCCCATCGGCGACATGAGCTTCCCCGTGAAGGGCATCGGCTCGACGGTGAAGTGGGACGCGGCGAAGGCGCAGAAGCTGTTCCAGTCGCTGCGGGACGACCGGCCGCTGGCCCAGGCGGCCCCGTCGGAGACCTCCGGGAAGGCGCCCGGGGCGGTCGTCGTGGACGTGCCGCCGCGGACCATCCGCGTCCAGGTCTACAACGGGACCCGGACCGACGGGCTCGGGCGGAAGGTGGACGACGCGCTGCGGGCGACGGGGTTCGACACGACGCGTACGCCGATGACGGGGGCCGGGAAGGAGCGGGCTCGGACGGTCGTCGAGTACGACCCCCGGTGGGACCGGTCGGCCACGTCGCTCGCGGCGGCGTTGCCGGGGGCGGAGTTGCGGGCGGTGGCCGGGCGGGGTGGGACCCTGCGGGTCACTGTGGGCGGGGACTACAAGGGGGTTCGGGCGGTGCGGGCGGAGGAAGGCGGGCGGCCGTTCGACGCCGTCACCGGGGACCAGGTGGTGTGCCCGTGACCCCGGTCGGGGGCGTCAGTCCTCGTAGCCCTCTGCTGCTCGGCGTTCGCGGAGGTCCTTGATGGCCTGGCGGCGGGCCAGGCGGTGGGTGCGGCGGATCTGGGCTTCCTGGTTGCGGCGCTTGTCCTGTTCCGTCTCCGGGATGACCTGGGGGACCCGGCGGGGCTTGCCCTCCGCGTCGACGGCCGCGAAGACGAGGTAGGCGGAGCCGACCTGGGTGGCGGGCGTGGACTCGTTCCAGCGCTCGGCCATGACCCGTACGCCGACCTCCATGGAGGAGCGGCCCGTCCAGTTCACCTGGGCCTTGACGTGGAGGAGGTCGCCGACGCGGACCGGCTCCAGGAAGGCCATCTCGTCCATCGAGGCCGTGACCGCAGGGCCGCCCGAGTGCCGGCCCGCGACGGCGCCCGCCGCGTCGTCGACCAGCTTCATGATCACGCCGCCGTGCACCGTCCCCAGGAGGTTGGTGTCGTGGCTCGTCATGATGTGGCTGAGGGTGGTGCGGGAGGCGGAGGTCGGCTTGCCCGGGATGTCGCCCGGGGTATCGCCCTGATCTGTCATGCCCTCCACCATATGCCGGGTCCTGACGCGGTCGCCGTTCGGTCCGCTTTGCATCAGCTTGGCAACAGCAGCGGTCCGATCTTCTACCCGGACTGTCGCCCGTAATGGGCCTCCCGGCACACTGGTCCACATGAATGACTGGCCTGATGAGCCCCAGGGACCCCGCCGGATGAGCCATGTGCAGCGCCCGCAGGTTCCGCAGCAGCCGCCGCGTTCCCAGCAGGGCTACGGCCAGGGCCCCCAGGGTGGTGGCCAGGGGTACGACCCGGACTTCACCCAGGCGCGGAACCAGGGGTACGACTCCGGTTACAGCTCCGGCCAGGTGTACGGCGGCTCCCAGAACCACGGCGGTGGCGGCCGGGGCGGCGTCCCTCCGCAGTACGCGCCGTCCGGTCCCGGCCGTCCCGCGCCGGACTGGCGCAAGCGGATCAAGGTCGGCTCGATCGTGCTCGTGGTCGGCGTCCTCGCCTGGGGCATCGGCACCTACGCCTGGGCCAGCTCGCAGATGCGCAACGAGGTCGATCTCTCCAAGGTCATCGAGCGGCCGGAGGAGGGCGACTGCACGACCTATCTGATCGTCGGCTCCGACAGCCGTGAGGGCATGTCCGCCGAGGAGAAGAAGAAGCTCCACACCGGTTCCGCCGAGGGCAAGCGGACCGACTCGATGATGATCCTCGCGGCCTGCTCCAGCGGGAACACGATGGTGTCGCTGCCCCGTGACTCCTGGGTGACGATCCCGAACTTCGTCGGCTCCGAGTCGGGCAAGTCGTACCCGGCCCGCGGCGGCTCCAAGCTGAACGCCGCCTACGCGATGGACGGCCCCGAGCTGCTCGTGCGGACCGTCGAGTACAACACCGGCCTGCACATCGACCACTACGCCGAGATCGGCTTCGCCGGCTTCGCGAACATCGTGGACGCGCTCGGCGGCGTCGAGCTGAACATCGAGAAGGGCTTCAAGGACAAGAAGTCCGGCGCCGACTTCCAGGCGGGCAAGCAGACCCTCAACGGCGAGCAGGCCCTGGCCTTCGTCCGCACCCGGTACGCCTTCGCCCAGTCGGACCTCCAGCGGACGAAGAACCAGCAGAAGTTCCTCTCCGCCCTCGCGAACCAGGCGGCGACGCCGGGCACGATCCTCAACCCGTTCGCGCTGTACCCGACGCTCGGCGCCGGTCTGGACACGCTGATCGTGGACAAGGACATGTCCCTGTACGACCTCGGGAAGATGTTCTTCGCGATGAAGGGCATCAGCGGCGGCGACGGCAAGTCCATGAACATGCCGCTCGCCGGCACCGCGCCGCAGAACTCCCTGAAGTGGGACATGCCGAAGGTGAAGCAGCTCGTCGAGCAGATCAAGAACGACGAGCCGGTCACGGTCGAGTCCGACCGCTGACGGATGCGGGAAAGGGGCGCTCCTCCTCTGCGGAGAGCGCCCCTTCTTCGTGCTGCCTTACGGGAGGTTGCGGGCCATGACGATGCGCTGGACCTGGTTGGTGCCCTCGTAGATCTGGGTGATCTTGGCGTCGCGCATCATGCGCTCGACGG
>NZ_JBEOVH010000051.1:0-37510 GCF_040295385.1 Streptomyces sp. NPDC002825 | reverse complement strand
GGCGCCGCGAGAGGGCGCCGTCCCGTGTGCCCACCCGTCCCGCCCTGGGGGTCCCCCCGGACGAAGTCTGGGGGAGGGACGATTGCCCACACGGGGTGGGGCACCGCCCAGCACGGCGCGTGGGCGCGCCCCACCGGGTCCGCCGGCCGCTCTAGGCCGCCGCGTCGAACCCCGTATCCCGCGCCATCTTCTTCAGCTCGAGCAGCGCGTGCTTCTCGATCTGGCGGATCCGCTCCCGCGTCAGCCCGTGCTCCTTGCCGACCTCGGTCAGCGTCCGCTCGCGGCCGTCCTCGATCCCGTACCGCATGCGGATGATCGAGGCGGTCCGGTGGTCGAGCTTGTCGATCAGGTCGTCCAGCTCCTCGCTGCGCAGCAGGGTCAGGACCGACTGCTCGGGCGAGATCGCGGAGGTGTCCTCCAGCAGGTCGCCGAACTGGGTCTCGCCCTCGTCGTCCACCGACATGTTCAGCGAGACCGGGTCCCGCGCCCAGTCGAGGACGTCCGTGACGCGCTCGGGCGTGGAGCCGAGCTCGGTCGCGATCTCGGCGGGCTCGGGCTCCCGGCCGTTCTCCCGGTTGAACTCGCGCTGCACCCGACGGATCCGGCCGAGCTCCTCCACCAGGTGGACGGGGAGCCGGATGGTCCGGGACTGGTCGGCGATGGACCGGGTGATGGCCTGCCGGATCCACCACGTGGCGTACGTGGAGAACTTGAAGCCCTTCGCGTAGTCGAACTTCTCGACCGCGCGGACCAGGCCGGCGTTGCCCTCCTGGATCAGGTCGAGCAGCGGCAGCCCGCTGCGCGGATAGCGCCGCGCGACGGCCACCACGAGCCGGAGGTTCGACTTGATGAAGAGGTCCTTGGCACGCTCGCCCTCGGCGACCAGCGCTTCGAGCTCCTCACGGGTCGCCCCGCCCCCGCCGCTGTCCACCTCTCCGTCGAGGATCTGCTGGGCGTAGACGCCCGCCTCGATGGTCTGGGAGAGCTCGACCTCCTTGGCGGCGTCGAGCAGGGGCGTGCGCGCGATCTCGTCGAGGTACATGCCGACCAGGTCGCGGTCGGCGATCTCCCCGCCCACGGCGCGAACGCTGCTTGCCCGTGCGGCCCCGCTCTTGGCGGAGGTCTGACGACGGGCGACGGCACGGGTTGCCATGCGTGCTCCCTTGCTGAGTAGGTCGCGACACCCTTCCGGGTGCCCTGCATCCGACGGAAACAACGACTGGAATCAGGACAGAATTCCCACCCGGCACATGGATTTTCGCGATCATGCAGTATCCTGCGCGGCCGCCGCCCCCGCAGGCATACCGCGGGCACCCATGGAGGTGCAGGTCAGACCGGGCACGGAGGGTGAAACGGCGCCCCTCGCGGGAGCACCCGACCACACTGTCGGTGAGACCGCGATCACATGCGGCGCCACCCCTTCAGACGCCGGGACGCGACCCACGGTTGCCTCGGGGGAGCGGTCCCGTCCCTCCGCCCTGCGGCCTAGGTCCCCAGCCCGTTCCGCCCCGCCACCGCCCCGGCCTAGCGTCGCCCCCATGACCGACACCACCGGCACCCTCGACGAGGCACTCGAACGGCTCCACACCACGGGACCCGAGCGCAACGGCTGGCTCACCAACCACGCCCCCATGGCCGTCGAGGCCCTGGTCCACCACGGCCAGGCCCCGGCCGTCCACCGCTGGCTCGACCACTACGCGCCCAAACTGGAGGACGCGCCCGCCCCGCACACCCCGGTCACCGCCGCCACCTGGCGGGAGGCGCTCGGCGACCCGGCCCGGATCACCGACTGGACCCGCTACTTCTCCCGCGAGCTGGCGGACCGGCCCTGGCGCTCGGTGCTCGCCGAGTGGTGGCCCCGGCTGCTGCCGGGCATCGCGGGCGGGGCGACGCACCCGGTGATCCGTACCGGTCACGCCGTACGGACCCTGCTCGGCACGGAGGAGACGGCGCCGCGCCGCGCCGAGCTGGCGCACGCCCTCGGCTACTGGGCGGCCCGCCACCAGCCGCTCCCGCCGCTCGCCCCGCTGGCCGCGGCACCGACGGCGGCGGCCGCGCTGAACGCCGTGCCGCCGGTTCCGGATCAGGACGGCGGGATCCGGGCCCGGCTGGCGCAGCTGACGGCGTTCCCGGTGTGGGGCGGGGCTCCGGACCCCAATGCGGCGAAGGAGCTGCTCACCGAGCTGGTGGCGGCGGCGACGCACCGGTACGCCTCCCACGGCCACGGTGAGCCGATCATGCTGGTGCACGCGGCGACCGCGCCGAACGCGGTGCTGCGGGTCCTGCCGGCGCTCCCCCGCGAGCTGTGGGCGCCGAGCGTGGCGGCGGCCTGGGCGGCGGCGGCCGCGGTGACGGCGGCCTACACGCCGCGCGAGGCCGCCCCGTACGCCGGGACCGGGCTGAGCCCCGAGGAGGTCTTCGAGCGGGCCGCCGCCCACGGCGACGACCACACCATCAAGTTCACGGACACGGCGCTCGACGTGGGCGACGGCCTCGCCCTCGGCGCCGCCCTCCGCTCCGTCGAACTGAACCCGCCGGCTTTCTGACCCCGAAGCCCCGGAGGGCCCGGAGAGCCCTGAAGACCCGGAAGGCCCTGCCGATCCCGACGAAGCGCACGAAGCGGACGACCCTGCCGACCCCGACGAGCCGAAGGACCCGAACCGTCCTGCGGACCCGGACCATTCCGAGGACCCGGCCGCTCAGCCGAACTGGACCGACCGCTTGGCGAGCCCCATCCAGAAGCCGTCGATCACCGACCGCTCCGCGTCGAGGTCGCCGGCCGCGTCGGCCGCGCCCATGGTGACGAAGAGCGGGGCGAAGTGCTCGGTACGGGGGTGGGCGAGGCGGCCGGCGGGCGACTTGTGCTCGAAGTCCAGGAGGGCGTCGACGTCGTGCGCGGCGAGCGCCTCGTGGCCCCAGGCGTCGAACTCGGCGGACCAGCCGGGGACGCCGGGGCCGGTGTGCCGGAGGGCGGCGAGGTTGTGGGTGAAGAAGCCGCTGCCGACGATCAGGACGCCCTCGTCGCGCAGCGGGGCGAGCTTGCGCCCGATGTCCATGAGCCGGCGCGGGTCGAGGGTGGGCATGGAGATCTGGAGGACGGGGATGTCGGCGCCGGGGAACATCTCGACGAGCGGTACGTACGCGCCGTGGTCGAGGCCCCGGTCGGGGATGTCCTGCACGGGGGTGCCGGGCGCGCGGAGCAGCTTGCGGACGGCCTCGGCGAGCTGCGGGGCGCCGGGGGCGGCGTACTGGACGCGGTAGTAGTGCTCGGGGAAGCCCCAGAAGTCGTAGACGAGGGGGACGGTCTCGGTGGCGCCGAGCGCGAGCGGGGCCTCCTCCCAGTGGGCGGAGACCATGAGGATGGCCTTGGGGCGGGGCAGGTCGGCGGACCAGGCGGCGAGCTCGGCGGGCCAGACGGGGTCGTCGGCGAGGGGCGGGGCGCCGTGGGAGAGGTAGAGGGCCGGCATCCGTTCGAGGGTGGCGTCCATGGCGACCTTCCTCCTGATCCTTGAAACTTCAAGCTAACTGCTTCCGACCATAGCTCCAGTTAGTTCAACTTTCAAGAACGAGTCGTACGATGGGAACCATGGGAGACATGACCGAACCCCGCTGGCTGACCGACGAGGAGCAGCACGTCTGGCGCGCGTACCTGCATGCCACCACGCTCCTCGAGGACCACCTCGACCGCCAGTTGCAGCGCGACGCCGGGATGCCGCACGTCTACTACGGGCTCCTCGTCCAGCTCTCCCAGGCCCCGCGCCGCCGGCTGCGGATGACCGAGCTGGCCAGGAGCGCCAAGATCACCCGCTCCCGCCTCTCCCATGCGATCGCCCGGCTGGAGAAGAACGGCTGGGTACGGCGCGAGGACTGCCCCTCCGACAAGCGCGGCCAGTTCGCGCAGCTCACGGACGAGGGGATGGAGGTCCTGCGGCAGAACGCACCCGGGCATGTGGCGGCCGTCCGCCAGGCCATGTTCGACCGGCTCTCCCCCGAGCAGGTGGAGCAGCTCGGCGCGATCATGCGCGTGATGGCCGAGGGCCTCGAACCCACGGACGCGAACGCGGACCTGCCCTGGCTCCGCTGAGAAGTCCCACCAGGACGCGAAACGGACCTGCCCCGGCCCCGCCGGGAAGGCGGAACCGGGGCAGGTCACGTACGCGTATGACGGTCAGTGGGCGACGACCGGCACCTTCACCTCGTCGTCCGCACCCGCGCCGGACGCGGCGACCTGACCGGTCCCCGGCTTCCCGGCGTTGATGAACACGAAGGCGATCGTGGCCGAGACGGCCAGGATGCCGACCGCCCACCAGATGGCCGCGGCGTACCCCTCGACCATGCCCTGGAGCTGGAGCAGCTTCTGCGCGGCCGGGGTGGTCGCGGCGGCGGCGTGGTCGGTCAGGTAGGCGGTGGTCGCCGAGGCGGCGATCGTGTTCAGCAGGGCCGTACCGATGGCGCCGCCGACCTGCTGCGAGGTGTTGACCATCGCGGAGGCCACACCGGCGTCCCGCGGGTCCACGCCGAGCGTCGCGAGCGACATGGCCGGCATGAACGCCGTACCCATGCCCAGGCCGAGGAGCAGCTGCGCGGGCAGGATCAGACCGGCGTACGAGGTGCCGATCTCCAGCTGGGTGAGGAGCAGCATGCCGACGCCGGCGGTCAGGAAGCCCGGGGCCATCAGGAACCGCGCCGGGACGCGGGTCATGAGACGCGCACCGATCTGCGTCGAGCCCGTGATCATGCCCGCGATCATCGGCAGGAACGCGAAGCCCGTCTTGACCGGCGAGTACCCCTTCACGACCTGGAGGTAGTACGTCAGGAAGAGGAACAGGCCGAACATCGCGATGACGGCGAGACCCAGCGACAGGTAGACACCGCCTCGGTTGCGGTTGGTCACGACGCGCAGCGGCAGCAGCGGGGACTTCACCCGCGACTCGGTGAGCACGAAGGCGAGGAGCAGCACGGCGGAGCCGACGAAGAGGCCGATGGTGCCGGCGTCCGACCAGCCCGCGGACTCGGCGCGGGTGAAGCCGTAGACGAGCGAGACCAGGCCGAGGGTGGAGAGGATCACGCCGGGGATGTCGAGCGCGGAGCGGTTGCGGCCGCCCTCGGGCTCACGGACGACGAGGTACGCGCCGACGGCGGCGACCACGGCGAACGGGATGTTGACGAAGAAGGTCCAGCGCCAGTTCAGGTACTCGGTGAGGAAGCCGCCGAGGATCAGGCCCACGGCGCCGCCGCCACCGGCGATCGCGCCGTAGATGCCGAAGGCCTTCGCGCGCTCCTTGGCGTCGGTGAAGGTCACGGCGAGCAGCGAGAGCGCGGCGGGCGCGAGGAGCGCGCCGAAGGCGCCCTGGAGCGCGCGGGCGCCGAGCATCATGGCCTCGCCGGTCGCGGCCCCGCCGAGGGCGGAGGCGAAGGCGAAGCCGATCAGGCCGGTGATGAAGGTCCGCTTGCGGCCCCAGAGGTCGGCGATGCGGCCGCCGAAGAGGAGCAGTCCGCCGAAGGCGAGGGCGTAGGCGGTGATGACCCACTGCCGGTTGCCGTCCGAGATCCCGAGGTCCTGCTGGGCGGAGGGGAGGGCGATGTTCACGATCGTCGCGTCGAGCACGACCATCAGCTGGGCGAGGGCGATGAAGATCAGGGCTTTCCAACGGCCGGGGTCGGCCGCCTGGATCGCGGGCTTCTCGGGGATTTTCGGCATGGGGGTAGCCACCTCTTGGCGCGTACTGGTGGAAAAAGGGCGTAAGAAAGTGCGGGTTACATAAGGCGGGGGCCGCGGAGGCTCAGGAGCCGCAGGAGTCGCGTCTCAGGTCCTCCAGGGTGGCGGCTTTGCCCGGCAGCTCGGAGCGGGCGGGCGCCTCCAGGCCGTCGAGGAACAGCTGCAGGTGGCGGTGGACGAACTGGTCGAAGGACCCGCAGCCGGATCCGGGCAGCGGACGGGTCAGCTGGGAGATCGCCACCATCAGGTCGCCGACGCCCACGTCGGTGCGGAGACGGCCGGCACGCTGCGCCCGGTCGACGAGACCCTGGACGACCTCCTCCAGCCGGTCGCGCTCGGCGATCAGGTCGGGGTGGTCCTTGTCGAAGGCGCCGTCGAGCATCGGACACAGGGCGCCGACCCGCTCGTCGGCGGCGCCGTGGGTGAAGCGGCGCAGCGCGGCGAAGGTGTCGCTCTCCTCCTGGGCGGCCCGCTCGGCGACCTCGGCGACGCGGGCCATGAGCGAGAGGACGACCTCGTGGACGAGGTCGGCGCGCTCGGGGAAGTTCCGGTAGAGCGTGGCGTTCCCGACGCCGGCCCGGCGCGCGATCTCGTCGTAGGGCACCTGGGAGCCGAACTCGACGAACATCTCACGGGCCGCCGTCACGATCCGCTCGCGGTTGCGCAGGGCGTCGGCCCGCGGGCGGGGTACGCGACGGGCGGGCGCGGTGTCGGCGGTGCTGGTCACGC
The DNA here is from genome assembly GCF_040295385.1 of Streptomyces sp. NPDC002825. NCBI lineage: Bacteria > Bacillati > Actinomycetota > Actinomycetes > Kitasatosporales > Streptomycetaceae > Streptomyces > Streptomyces sp. NPDC002825. The sequence continues at coordinate 31,062 of NZ_JBEOVH010000051.1, read as the reverse complement.
CACGACCTCCTCACAGTCGTCCATGGATTCATCGGGGGATTGATCCGGGGGGGGTTCATCCGGGGAAGTAGTCCCCACTTCGCTGAACACAGTCATAAACGGGGAGCGGGTCCCCGGTTATTTCCCGCCTCGGATGTGACCTGCGCCACAAGCGATCGATCTCCCCGGAATACCCACGATCGGGCCACCCGGCGCGCGCACCCGGACCGGGCGACACAGGCTGATCGCACAGCGCGGACCCGCGGAAGGGGTCGCGGCGCCGACCTGCCCCCACCGGAGAGGCGACGTATGGATCACCCCCCGCACCCCCGCCGAGGAATACGCAGGCCCGCCGCCCTCGCGGCGATCACGGCACTCTCCCTCGCCCTGCTCGCCTCGGCGAGCACCACCCTCCCCGGGCCGGCCCCGGCCTCGGCGGGCCCCGTGGCCGCCGCGCCGAGCGGCGCCCAGCTGGGACCGTGCCGCATCGCCACCACGATGGGCGTGCAGATGTCGGAGGGGCTGCCCACGGCCCCGGGATACGTACGCTCCACGGGCCGGGTCAGGGCCCTCAACCTGATGATCGACTTCCCGGACGCCCCCGGGGACGGCACGGCCATGGGCCGCTTCCGCGAGTTCTTCCCGCAGACCGCGGACTGGTTCCGCGTCAGCTCGTACGGGCGACTGCACTACCAGGCCGAGGCGCCGATACCCGACTGGCTGCGGATGCCCCGGGCGTTCTCCTCGTACGGGATCGAGCGCGGCTCACCGTACGAACCGGGCTACCGCGCCCTCGTCGAGGACATCGTGAAGGCGGCCGACGCGCGGGTGGACTTCAGCGCGTACGACCTGGTCAACATCCTCGTCACGCCGAACGCCGGGCCCTCCGCGCTCGACACCGTCCTGTCCGTGACGTTCTCCGGCAACGACGACGCCCCGTACGCGGACGGCGTGCCGCTCGCCAACACGTCCTTCGTCTACAGCCGCCAGGACGACGGCTCCGGCAGCTTCGCCGAGACCGGCTACCGCGTCCTGCCGCACGAGAACGGCCACGTCTTCGGGCTGCCCGACCTCTACACCGCGGACGGCGGAGGCACGGTCGGCCACTGGGACATCATGTCCGAGGACTGGGGCGCCAACAACGACCTGCTCGGCTGGCACAAGTGGAAGCTGGGCTGGCTCGACAACGACCAGGTCAGCTGCGCGTCGAGCCCCGGCACCGGCGACTACAGCCTCACGCCGCTGGCCGCCCCCGGCGGCCCGAAGCTCGCGTTCGTCCCGCTCTCCGGCACGTCCGGGTACGCGGTCGAGGTCCGCAGCAAGGACGGCAACGACGAGGCCGTCTGCGAGAGCGGCGTCCTGGTCTACCGGGTGGAGTCGGACGTGGACACGGGCCACGGCCCGGTGACGGTCTCCGACAGCGACCGGGCCAGCGGCGGCTGCACCCGCAGGGCCAACGTCCACGCGGAACTCTCGGACGCCCCGTACGGCCCGGGAGAGACCTTCACGGACCGGGCGAACGGCATACGGATCACGGTCCTGGACGAGGACGACAGGGGAACGTACCGGGTGCGGATCACCCGCGGCTGACGAGGTCGCGGAGCTGCCGCTTGAGAAGCTTCCCGGTCGAATTCCGCGGCAGCTCCTCCTCCTGTACGAGGACCTGGGCCGGCACCTTGAAGGCGGCGAGCCGCGAACCGACGTGCGCGCGCAACTCCTCGGCCCCGGCCCCGGCGCCGGCCCGCAGCCGCACGACGGCCACGACCTCCTCCCCGAGCAGGGGATGAGGAACCCCGAACACGGCGGCGTCGACGACATCCGGATGCCGGTGCAGAACGCCCTCCACCTCGACGCAGTACACGTTCTCGCCGCCGCGGATCACCATGTCGGTGAGCCGGTCGACGATGCTGACGCGCCCCTCACCGTCGAGGAGGGCGAGATCCCCGGTCCGGAACCACCCGTCGCCGGTGAAGGCGGCGGCGGTCGCCTTCTCGTCCCCCCAGTACCCCCGCACGAGGGACTGCCCCCGCAGCCACAACTCCCCCACGCCGTCCGCATCGGGCCGCTCGATCCGCACCTCGGTGACGGGCGAGGGCCGTCCGACGCTCCCGGGGAAGGCCCGGTACTCGGCCCCCACGTTCGACAGGACCCCACCGCAGGTCTCGGTCAGCCCGTACCCGTTCCGGGGCTCGATCCGCTCGCCGTACCCGTCGAGGATCCCGGCGACGATCCCGGGAGGGGCGGCCGCGCCACCGGTGCTGAGGAGGGTGAGGCTGGTGAGCGGATCACCGTTGCGCCGCGCGAGGTCGAGAAGCTGAAGGGCGGTGGTGGGGACCCCGGCGTAGTGCGTGACGCCATGCTCCCGGATCAGTTCGAGAGCCTGCCCGGCGTCCCACTTCCGCATCATGACGAGGGTGCCGCCGGCGGCCATGACGGCGTAGAACGACGTGAACGCGGCGACGTGGAAGAACGGGAACGTGGTCAGGGAGACGATCGCCGGCCCGGTCCCGGGCACGTCCCCGCGGGCGAGGGCCGCGGCGGCGGCGAAGTACCGGGGGTTCATGGCGGCCCCGGCCTGGGCGAGATGGGTGGCGACGGCGCCCTTGGGGCGCCCGGTGGTCCCGGAGGTGTAGATGATCGTGGAGTCGTGCTCGGGAAGGACGTCGACGAGGGGCGGCCCGAGCAGCGGATCGTCGTCGGCGACGTGGCGGACGAACCCGTCCTCGGCCTCCCCCTGGAAGACGATCCCGGGCACGGAGTTCCGCACGGCCCACGCCCGCACCCGCCCGACCCGCTCCCCGTCGACGAGCAGCACACCGGGCGCACAGTCGTCGAGGGCGTACGCGCACTCGTCCTCGGTCCACCAGGCGTTGAGGGGCACGGCGACGAGCCCGGCGAGCTGGGCGGCCCAGAAGGCGACGTGCCACTCGGGAAGGTTGCGCATGGCGACGACGGCCCGGTCGCCCGGCCGCAGCCCGTACTCCCCGACGAGCCGGCGCGCGAGGCCGCAGGCGGCGTCGAAGAACTCCCGATAGGTCATCGAGACGCCGTCGGCCACGAGAAACACCCGGTCCCCGTACCCCCAGGTCACCTCGACGAACTCCCGCAGGGTCCGCGGCCCCCCGGCGTACACCCCGTCCTCGACGGCGAAAGGCGCCCCGGGCGCGCTGAGCCGCTCGACCCCACCAGCCACCACGAGACCTCCTGAGCACGTGCCCGCCCACCGGGCGCGGGTGACCGGTCCGGTCATCTCCTCGACGCACCGCATGGTATTTCGTGGCCGCCGGGGCCGGGGCACGCCCCCGGCCCCGGCGGCCTATGCTCCGCCGCCCCGGTTCGACCACCGGGTGTACCGGCTGATCCTGGACGACCAGCAGCGGCTGCCGCCGTACGGCGCGTGCCACCGTGGCCGGACGGCGGCGCAGGTCCGGGGCGGGTGGGGCGGCACCTTCGGCCGTCCGCACCGCCGGTCCGGCGGTCTACGCACGGACGATGTCGAGGTTCGCCATCATCCCCATCGACGAGTGGTCGATGAGATGGCAGTGGTAGTAATAGCGCCCGTAATGCGGGTACTTGAAGGAGACCAGGATCCGCACGGTCTCACCGGCCTGCACCCGCACGGTGTCCTTGAGGCCGGCCTCACCGGGCGTCGGCGGCTTTCCGTTGATGTCCAGGACCCGGAAGTCCACCAGGTGGATGTGGAAATTGTGCGGAATGAACGGGTGAGTGTTGGTGATCTCCCAGATCTCCGTGTCGCCCGCTCGCACCGTGGTGTCGACGCGGTTCTCGTCCCACAGCTTCCCGTTGATCGTGCCGTCGCCGGTCGTGTCGTCGAATTCCAGCGAGAAGGCCCGGGTGGCGGTGGGCGCGGCGGTCGGCGGGAGCTCGGCCAGCCGGGCCGGCACCGAGCTGGGGTCGTCGGCGGTGCGGACGACGTCGAAGCGGACGATGTCCTCGGTGCCCGGTGCCGGGAAGTAGGAGTTCTTCAGCACCACGCTGGTGCCCACCGGATAGCGGGAGAAGTCGACGACGATGTCGGCGCGCTCGGCGGGGGACAGCGGCACGCTCGTCGTGGTGTACGGGGCGCTCAGCAGCCCTCGGTCGGAGGCGATCTGCACGAACTCGTCGCCGGTGGAGAGCCGGAACTCGAAGGGCCGCTGGTTGGACCCGTTGAGTATCCGCAGGCGGTACTTGCGCGCGGCGACCTGGAAGTACGGCTGAGGCTTGCCGTTGACGAGGATCTGCGGGCGCGAGTTGAAGAGGTGGTCGAAGTAGAGCGTGCCGTCCTCGTTGAGGCCGATGTCCCGGACGACGACGGGCACGTCGTACGAGCCCCTGGGCAGCGGCAGCGACGCCTCGTTGCTGTCGCTGATCAGATACAGGCCCGACATGCCGCGGTAGACGTGCTCGGCCTCCACGTGGTGCGCGTGGTCGTGGTACCAGAGCGTGGCCGCCACCTGCTGGTTGGTGTAGGTGTAGGTGCGGCTCGCCCCGGGGGCGATCAGGTCCATGGGCCCGCCGTCGTTCGCGGGGTCCACCACGGCACCGTGCAGGTGCATGGAGGTGCCGTCCGCGATCTGGTTGACCTGCCGGACCACGGTGCGGCGGCCGGAACGCGCCTTGATGGTGGGGCCGGGGAACGTGCCGCCGTAGGTGAGGACGGGGGTGCTCGTCCCCGGGAGGATCTCCGCCGAGGCCTGCTTGATCGGCAGGACGTAGGTGTCGGTGGTCGAGGTGACCGACACCGGACGGAGGACCGGCGGGATCGGCATCGCCGTCTGGAAGGGCGTGACGAGGGGGGCCAGGCGCATCTGGTCGGCCACAGGTACGGCGTCGGCCGCGCTGCTCGTGGTGGACGTGCGGCTGATGAGCAGGCCGCTGGCCGTGAGGGCGCCCCCCGTGGCCGCCATCAGTTTCAGCAACTCGCGTCTGGTGGAACGCATGCGGGTTTCCTTGACCTTTCGTGTGTCTCACTGGATCCCCGGTACCCCTGGACGGCCGGGCCCGGGACTGAAAGAAGCGCCGGCGGATTCGCTCCGCGTCGGCGCATGGGTTCGTGCACAGGGCCGGGCGTCAGGTGGCGCACGAGGCCACACATGCGACAGCCGCCCACGTACCGCTCGGCCGATACACGGCCGCACGGTTCGTGGGCGGCTGCCCCCTGCGTATGAGTGCGGCGGTCGCCGCTTCCGTCACCGCGCCGCGCGCTGCAGAGCGGCGAGGATCTCCTCGCTGGTGCTCGCGCCGCGGAGCAGCTCCCCGTTCTCGAAGACGAAGGTCGGCACCGAGGTGATACCGCTCCGCCTCGCCTCGGCGACCTGATCGCTCACCTCGGCGACGCCCTCCTCCGAGGCGAGGAACGTCCGCACCCGGTCGCCGTCCAGGCCGGACCTCTCGGCCAGGGAGACGAGCTCCGCGCGGTCGGCGATGTTCGCACCGTCGCGGAAGTGGGCGTCGTAGATCGCGTTCGCCAGTTCGGACCGCACCTCGGCGGGATACTTCTGCTCGGCGAACCACATCAGCCGGTGGGCGGTGAGCGTGTTGACCTCGACCGCGCGGTCGAACCGGTACTCCACGCCTTCGCTCGCACCGAGCCGGGTCATCTCCCCGAACATCGCGTCGACCTGGTCCCGGCTGCCGGTCATCTGCGTCATCAGCTCCACCGTGGAACGGGGCTCCTCGGACGCGTCGGGGCTCAGCTGGTACGGACGGTGGACGAGCTCGACGGGCTCGCCGCCGGCCGCGGCCACCGCGCGTTCGAACCGGCGCATGCCGAGGCGGCACCAGGCGCATGCGAAGTCCGCGTAGACCTCAACCTTCATGATCTCCCTCTCTCCGGTGGCTTCACGCGCGCGGGCGCTTCCGCCCCGGAAGCGCCCGTACGTCCTGCGTACTGCCTAGGCGGCCGCGGTCTCGCGCAGCGGCTTCAGGGCGCCGGCCCAGGCGAAGACCTCGTCCAGCATCTTGTTGAGGGTCGGCTCCTGGTGGGGGCCGGGGGTGACCGCACCCGGGTCCATGGGGTTGGTCGGGTCCTCGAACGTGAAGTCGGTGAAGATCTGCAGACCGACCTGGGTGGCCACGTCGGCGACCTTCACCTCGGCCAGCGTCAGGCGCAGGTGCTCGACCGCGCGGACTCCGCCCTGCACGCCGTAGCTGACGAAACCGGCGGCCTTGTTCTGCCACTCGTTGTAGAGGAAGTCGATCGCGTTCTTCAGCGCGCCGGGCACGGAGCGGTTGTACTCCGGGGTCACGAACACGAAGCCGTCGTACGAGGCGATCGCCTCCGACCACTTCTTGGTGTGCTCGTTGCTGTACTGACCGAACGCCGCGGGCGCGGCCTCGTCCAGCAGCGGAAGGCCGAAGTCGGCCACGTCCACGATCTCGACGGTCGCCTCACCGGCCTTGACGGCGGGGTGGCGGCCGGCGGCCTCCTCGACCCACCGGGCCACAGCGGTTCCCCGGCGTCCGGGACGGGTGCTGCCGATGACGATGGCGATCCGGGTCATATCTCTTTGCCTCTCTCTGTCTCTCATTGCTGTCTTGGTGCGTCGCTGTTCTGGAACGTCACTCGAAGCCGTACGAACCCGCGTCGTGGAGCTCGATCAGCACCGGGGGTTCCACGCACCGCGCGTCCAGGGTCGACCGGAAGCGTCCGAAGGCGGGGAGCAGCCCCAGCGGCCCCGCGCCGCGGCCCTCGGTCACCACGAAGTCCACGAAGGTGACCTTGTCGTCGAGCTGGTAGCTCGCATGGCGCAGACCGGGCGGCCGGAGCTCGTTCATCTCCTCGTAGGCCTCGCGGAGCAGCTCCAGGTTCCGCTCCACCTGATCGGGCTTGAGCTTGTAGCGGATCATCACGCGCATGATCGGCCCCCTTCGCCCGTGGGAGCCGGCTCGGCGCCACCCTGACGGGCTTCCATCGATACGAACGTTTCATCGGACATCCTGTCTTCCACAGGACACCCTGTCAAGCGAATGGTAGGATCGACCCCATGGCCAATCGGAAGTACGAGCAGCGCCTCCGCGCTCAGGCAGCGGAGGAGACCAGGCGACGCATCCTCGACGCGCTCTACGAGCAGCTGCGATCGGCACCGTCCGAGCCCGTCAGCGTCGACCGGATCGCCCGGGCGGCCGGCGTATCGCGCTCGACCGTCTATCTGGTCTTCGGCACGCGCGCGGGTCTGTTCGACGCCCTCGGCGCGGACCTGCTGCACCGCGGCGGGTTCGAGGGCATGGTCCGGGCGGTGCTCCAGCCGGACGCCGTGGAGGGCCTGCGCGGCGGGATTCGCGGCAATGTCTCGATGTACGCGGCCCACCGGGATGTGCTGCGCGCCCTGTACTCCATGGCCCAGCTCGACGCCGACGCGGTCGGCGGGGCGGTGCAGCGGCTGGAGAAGGGCCGGGCGGCCGGAATGAACGACCTCGCCCAGCGCCTGGCCGAGCAGGGTGCCCTGCGCGCGGAGGTCACCGCCGACGAAGCGGCCACCCTCCTCTGGCTGCTCTCCGGCTTCGACAGCTTCGACCTGCTGCACACCGGCCGTTCCCTCACCCCCGACGAGGTGGCGAAGACCCTGGTGACCACCGCGGAGCGCGCCCTCCTCCGGTGACCGCACCGCCCCCTCGTACCGGCCGACCGCCGCGCCGGGGCGGGTCGGCCGGCGGCCGGTCACGACCGCCCCGGAAGGTGGGGCGTGACCGGCCGACGGCCGCCGGAACCCGTACCGGCCGGCGGCCGGAGGCTCAGTAGGGTCCGACGAAGCCGGCCGCGACATCGGCCAGCACGGGCAGATCGCTGCGCACCTCGTCGCAGACCTGCAGACACGCCTCCACGATGCCGCTCGCTCCCGGGTGGAAGGCCTCCTCCAGCGGCCGGGACACCGGCGCGGGGCTGTCCGGCAGCGTCACCCGGCGCACCGGCGCGAGGAGCGCCTGCGGGATGTGCTCGGCGACGACGGCGGCCACCTCGGCGGCGAAGCCGTAGCGGGCCCAGCTGGTGTCCGCGACGACCAGGCGTCCGGTCTTCGCCACGGACTCGCAGATGATGCCCTCGTCCAGCGGCCGGATGCTGCGCACGTCCACCACCTCGACGCTGATGCCGCGCTGGGCCAGCTGCTCGGCAGCGCGCTCCGCCTCGTGCACCATCAGGGAGGCCGCGACCACGGTGACATCGGTGCCTCGCCGGGCGATGCGGCCGACGCCGAACGGGATCGGAGTGGCCTCCTCGGGCACCTCACCGGTCAGCGGGTACAGGTTCCGGTTCTCGATCAGCACGACCGGGGTGTCCCCGGTCAGCGCCTGCACCAGCATGCCCTTCGCGTCGGCCGGCGATGCCGGTGTGGCCACGTGCAGCCCCGCGTAGTGCGCGAAGGTGGCGTGCGGGCTCTGGGAGTGGGTCGCGCCCTGTCCCCAGCCGCGGCCGACCACACCGCGGGTCACCACGGGCACCCCGCCCTTGTCGCCGCCGTACATGTACCTCCACTTGGCAGCCAGGTTCACCAGCGGGTCGAGGGCCAGGAACATGAAGTCCGCGCGCGTGTGCACCACGAGCGGCCGGTGCCCCGCCGCAGCCGCCCCGATGGCGATGCCGGCCGTGGCGTTCTCCGAGTTGGGCACGTCGATCACCCGCTTCGGGCCGAACCGGGTGAACGCCTCCTTCGTGGTGCCGAAGGTGCCCTTGACGTCATCGACGCCTTCCCCCGCGATGAAGATCTTCTCGTCGACCTCCATGCACTGCACGGTGGCCTCGCTGATCGCCTGCCAGTACGTAAGCGTGCGCATGTCCGGTTTGCTCTCCTGTCGAGTGGGTTGCGGTCAGTGGGCCACGGGCGCGTACGCGCCGTCGAGCAGGCGGTCGACCTCCGGGAAGGGCCGCTCCTTGGCGTACGCCACCGCCGCCTGGATCTCGTCGTGGAACTGCACCCGCCAGGCGGCCACCATGGCGTCGATGTCCGGCTCCTCGTCGCGCAGTTGCGCCGTGGCGCGGACGATCGGGCACTGCTCCATCCAGGAGTCGATCTCCTCCTGGGACCGGTACCCGTGGTCGGCGTCCCAGCCGGGGCCGACGTGCTCGCGCCACCGGTAGGTCGCCAGCTCCAGCAGGAACGGGCCGTTGCCCTCCCGGCAGTGCCGCAGCGCCTGCTCCGCCGCGTCCCGCACGGCGAACACGTCGTTGCCGTCCACCTGCAGGGCCTTCACTCCGGCCGCCTCGGCCCGGCCGTGGACCGACGTGCCGGCGGGCTGCCGGGCGCTCACCGGCGAGGAGATCGAGTACAGGTTGTTCTCGCACACGAAGACCACCGGAATCCGGTGGACGGCCGCGAAGTTCAGGGACTCGGCGAAGACGCCCTCCTCCGTGGCCCCGTCGCCGAAGTAGGTCAGGGCGACGCGCTGTTCACCGTCCCGGGCGAAGGCCCAGGCGGTGCCGACGGCCACCGAGATCATCTCGCCGAGGATGGCCGCCGAGCCGGCGAAGCCCACCGCCTGGTCGACGAGGTGGATCGATCCGCCGCGGCCGTGTGCGCAGCCGTCCTGCTTGCCGTAGAGCTCGGCGACCATCGCCTTCAGGTCACCGCCCTTGGCGAGATAGGGCGCGTGGGAGCGGTGAGCGGTGTAGAGCCAGTCCTGCGCGACGGTCGCCGCACAGACTCCGACCGACGTCGCTTCCTGCCCGATGGAGAAGTGGGTGGGCGTGCGCATCTCCTGCTCGTCGCGGTAGTAGTCGGCGAGAACCTCCTCCACCACGCGGATGCGCACCATGTCGCGGACCAGCCGGGCGCGGTCGGACACCATGTTCAAGCCTCCTTGCAAGCACGTTCCGTGCGGAACGTCGTCATGGGAAATTGCGGTAGCGGGCAGGCGGGCCGAGCGCCCGCGGGGTGCCGCGGCGGCCGCGCCGCGGGGGATCGGCCGGCGGTGCCGAGCGGGGTCGCGCCCGGCCCGTCGTTCACAGCTTCGCGTCGAGCTCCCGGCACAGTGCGTAGTCCGGGAGCATCCCTCGCTCCTGGGCCTCGGCCAGGGTGGGCGCGGCGAGGTCCCGGTCCGACTGGACCAGGTCGACGTCAGCCGGGAAGGAGAGGCCGATCGTGGGGTCGAGCGGGTTCATCGCGAACTCGTTCTCCGGGACGTACCCCTCGGACATCACGTACACGGCCATCGAGTCGTCCGTCAGGGACAGGAACGCGTGCCCGACACCCACCGGGATGTACAGGGCGCGGCAGGTGTCCGCGCCGAGCTGGGTCGTCACCCACTGGCCGAACGTCGGTGAGCCCACCCGCAGATCGATCAGGTAGTCCTGCAGCCGGCCGTACGGGCAGTAGACGTACTTCGCCATGCCCGGCGGGGTGGCGGTGAAGTGGATCCCCCGGAGCACCCCCCGCGAGGAGAGGTTGTGGCTGACCTGCGCGACCTGGAAGAGCGGCTTGCCGAGGTGCTCGGCGAAGACGCTCTCCTGGTACGGCGAGGCGAAGAGACCGCGGCGGTCCTTGAACACGGGAGGCGTGAACTCGAAGGCGCCTTCGATGCCCAGCTCGCGTACGTCCATCCGGTCACACACTCCGTTCGGGCGTCGGGTGGGTGCCGTGCTTGACGGCCTTCCACCACTCGGGGTTGTCCCGGTACCAGGCGACGGTTTCGGCGAGACCCTCGTCGAACGTGACGCGCGGCGCGTAGCCGAGCTGTTCGCGGATCTTGGTGTCGTCGAGGGAGTAGCGCAGATCGTGACCCTTGCGGTCGGCGACGTACGTGATCGCGGAGGAGTCCGCACCGCAGAGGTCCAGGATGCGTTCGGTCAGCGCCATGTTGGTCAGCTCGTTGCCGCTGCCCACGTTGTAGATCTCACCCGCGCGGCCCTGGGTGAGGACCAGGTGGATCGCCCGGCAGTGGTCGTCGACGTGCAGCCACTCGCGCATGTTGCCGCCGTTGCCGTAGACCGGCAGCGGTATCCCCTCCAGCAGGTTCGTGACGAACCGCGGAATCAGCTTCTCGGGGTGCTGGTAGGGGCCGTAGTTGTTGGAGCAGCGCGTGATCGACAGGTCAAGGCCGTGCGTGCGCCAGTAGGACCGGGCGATGAGATCCGAGCTCGCCTTGGAGGCGGCGTACGGGGAGTTCGGCAGCAGCGGCCACTCCTCGGTCCACGCGCCCTCGTCGATCGATCCGTACACCTCGTCGGTGGAGACGTGCACGACGCGCCGGACACCCGTGCGCAGGGCGGCCTCCAGCACCGTCTGCGTGCCCAGGGCGTTGGTCCGGACGAACTCCGCGGCACCCTCGAGGGAGCGGTCCACATGCGACTCGGCCGCGAAGTGCACGATCGCGTCGTGCCCCGGCAGCAGATCGAGCAGGAGCGGAAGATCGCAGATGTCGCCCCGGACGAAGTCGAGCCGGTCGTGGGCCGGGGGGAGGTTGTCCCGGTTGCCGGCGTAGGTCAGCTTGTCGAGGACGGTGACGGAGACGTCCGCGCCGGCGCCGTACTCTCCGGCCAGCAGGGACCGTACGTAGTGCGAGCCGATGAACCCGGCGCCGCCGGTGACCAGAAGCTTCATGCCATGTCCTCGATCAGTGCCGTGAGCCGGCCGATCACGCTGCTCGGCGTCGGCATCCCCCGCATCTCCAACGAGACCTCGCGGCTCGCCTTGCGGTAGGCGGGGTCGTTCAGCAGGTCGCCGACCGCCGACCCGACGGTCGCGGCGGTGACGGCGGCGGAGCCGGAGGTGCCCAGCACGGTTCCGGCACCGCGGGCCGCGGCCACCCGGCCGTTGGCGGCGCTCTCCGGTCCGGTCAGCGGGATCACCAGCTGCGGGACTCCGGCGTCGAACGCCGCGTAGGTGGTGCCCATCCCGCCGTGGTGGATGATGCCCTCGCAGGTGGACAACAGGGCGTTGAGCGGCACCCAGTCCACGAGCCGCACGTGGTCGTGCGGCAGGGACTCCAGCGCGGGCAGCTCGGCGCCGCCGGTCGTCACGACCAGTTCGACGTCCAGCTCCGCGGTGCCGAGCACGATCTCCCGCAACAGCGCCCCGTCGCCGTAGACGCCGGCCAGGGAACCGAGCGTCACGGCCACACGCGGCCGCCCCGCGGGCCGCAGCAGCCAGGTCGGCAGCTCGGTGCCGCCGTTGTACGGGGTGTACCGCATCGGCAGCGTGTGGGCGAGCTCCGCCCGGGGGTGCGGGGGTTCCAGCGACGGCGGGCAGAGGTCCACGGAGATGTCGGCCTCCCGCAGACCGGTGACGCCGAGCCGCTCGGCCACCGGCGCCAGGTATCCCAGCGCCGGGCCGAAGGTGGCCCTGGGGGTACCGATGCCGTGCAGCACCGCCGGGAGTCCGGCGGCGCGGGCCGCGAGCAGACCGCCCACGTGATTGGCGGGGTGCACCACGGCGTCCGCGCCCCATGCCTTGGCCGTGTCCACCAGGCGGTCCAGCATGCGCGCTCCGACCTCGCCGAAGACCGAGGCCACGTAGGAGACGAGCTCCGGGCTCGGGGCCTCCTCGGTCATGGGCGACTCGGTGGCCCTGCGCACCAGCTCCTCGTACGGCTCCGCCGCGTCGGCGTCCACCGCGACCGTCTGCAGGCCGGCCTCGTTCGCGATGCGCAGCGCCGGGCCGCCGGTGACCACGAGGACCTCGTGGCCGGCCGCCAGCGCGGCATGTGCCAGCGGGACCAGCGGCAGCATGTAGGAGGTACCCGGAATGGTGGTGAATAGATAACGCATTTCTTCTCTCCGGCGTATGGGGAGGGGGGAAGCAATGGGCCCGTCGTGGGCGTCACCGTCATGTGCCGGTCAGCCGGCCGCGGCCACCTCCATGACGTACTTCCCGTACGGAGACTTGGCCAGCCGGGTACCGAGGCGCAGGCAGGCCTCTCGGTCGATGAATCCCATGCGCCAGGCGATTTCCTCGATGCAGGCGAGGCGTACTCCCTGGCGGTGTTCCAGGATCTGCACGTACTGACCGGCTTCGGTGAGGGCGTCGTGCGTCCCGGCGTCCAGCCAGACGAAGCCGCGCCCCAGTGGAACGAGATCCGCCTTGCCGCGCTCGAGATAGATCCGGTTGACGTCGGTGATCTCCAACTCCCCGCGCTCGGAGGGCTGGAGGTTCTTCGCTATGTCCACGACCTCGTTGTCGTAGAAGTAGAGGCCGGTGATCGCCAGATTGGAACGGGGCCGCGCCGGCTTCTCCTCGAGGGACAGCAGCCTGCCCTCCGCGTCGACCTCGCCGACCCCGTAGCGCTCGGGGTCGCGCACCGGATAGCCGAACAGGACACAGCCGTCGACGTCCTTGGCCTTCTCCTGCAGCAGGGCGCTGAATCCCGGGCCGTGGAAGATGTTGTCGCCCAGCACGAGGGCCACGGAGTCGTCGCCGATGTGGTCGGCGGCGATGATGAACGCGTCGGCCAGGCCGCGCGGTTCCTCCTGCTCCGCGTAGCTGAGGGAGATCCCGAGCGGCGAACCGTCACCCAGCAGACGCCGGAAGTTGTCGATGTCGTCCGGCGACGAGATGATCTGGATCTCGGTGATGCCCGCGAGCATCAGGACCGACAGCGGGTAGTAGATCAGCGGCTTGTCGTAGACGGGCAGCATCTGCTTGGACGTGCCAAGCGTGATCGGATGCAGCCGCGTTCCATGACCGCCGGCCAGGATGATCCCTTTCACGCCCATGCCTCCATTCGGATTCTGACCATTCGCCGGTGAAATTCGGAGATTGTTTGATCGGAGCGCCATGCGACCGGCAGCTCGGACAAAGTGATTCCCGTCGAATGTCGACCGACGGGGCGAGACCGGAAGGCGCACTTCCATCACCAGGATCTGTGGCGCACCAGGGGATTTCAAGGATTCTCAGGTCAGGCCACTGTCAAGTTCCGTCAGAGCTCCGAGTGCTTTCTCCGGGTCCCTTCTCGGGCCCCGGAGACAGCACACCGGACCGTGTTCCCCAGCTTCTTCGGACCCGGGCCGCCGATCAAGACACGCAGCTTCAGGGCTGGGTCAGGTTTCCCACGGCCGGTGCAACTGCGTCGGGCGACGGCCACGTGAGTGTCAAGACTCGGTCAGGCGGCCCACAGGCCCGCCCGGCGCACGGCGTCGAGCAGTTCGGCCTGGCGCAGCGGCACCGCACGGTCGTAGGCGGGGCCCGTTCCGGAGCGGACGGAGTCGACGAAGGCGGCGACGGTGTTGCCGACCTGGTCGTCGGGGTCGAGGCGGATCTCCTCGGTGCCGGTGCGTCGTTCGACCCGGATGACGGGAGAGTGATCGGCCGGCGGGGTGTAGGCGCGGTCCACGAGGATCCTGCCCTCACTGCCCCACAGTTCGTACGAGGACCGGTACGCGTGGTCCATGCCGAAGGACACCTGGGCGTTGACGCCCGCACCGTTGGCCAGCAGGGCGGCGCCCGAGGTCTCGACCTGCCGTCCGCTGCCACGGGTGAGGTGGGCGCCGAGGACCTCCAGGTCGTCGCCGAGGAAGTGCAGGGCGGCCCGCAGCGGGTAGATGCCCACGTCCCACAGCGCCCCGCCGCCGAGTTCAGGGGCGTAACGGATGTCGGTGTCGGGCAGCCGGGGGATGCCGAACACCGCGTGGAAGGCGTGGAGTTCGCCGATCGCGCCGTCCGCGAGCAGCCCGCGGACGGCGCGGTGCAGGTGGTGATGGACGAACATCACGTTCTCCATCAGCCCCAGCCCCGACTCCCGTGCCAGGTCGAGGAGCCGACCGGTGAGGACGCGGTCCGTGGTGAGCGGCTTCTCCGCGAGGACGTGCTTGCCCGCACGCAGGGCCGCCTCGGTCCACTCGGCGTGCAGCGCCGCCGGCAGGGGCACGTACACCGCGTCGATGTCGTCGCGGCGCAGCAGTTCGGCATAGCCCTGGACGGGATCGGCACCGTAGGGCGCGGCGGCCTCCTTCGCCTTGGCCTCGTCCCGGCTGGCGACGGCGGTGACGTCGACGTCCGGATGGCGGGCCATGGCCGGCAGCATGCGGCGCAGGGCGATGTCCGCACAGCCCAGGACACCGATCCGGAGGGGAGTGCTCATCGGGTGCGCACCGCCGTCGCGTTCAGACAGGCCAGCAGCGTGCGGGCCTGGACGTTCAGGTAGTGGCCGTGCCGGGTGAGGGATGTCAGCTGGCCCGGGGTGACCCAGGCGAATCCGGCCGGCGCGTCCAGCGGCACCTCCTCTTCGGTCACCTCGACGAGCAGATAGCGGCTCTCGGCGTTGAGGAAGCGGCCGCCCTCCTCGGAGTGGACGGCCTCGTAGCGGATGCGGGACGGATCCACGCCGAGCGTGAAGTCGAGGAAGGCCGGCCGCGCCTCCGCCGGGAGGTGGGCGTAGTTGCCCGGGGTGTACTGGACGGTGGGGGCCAGTTCGACGGTGTCCAGGAAGCCGCCCTCCACGCGCGCGTGGACCAGGACGTGCGGTACGCCGTCGATCTCGCGGGTCAGGAAGGCGGCGACGCCCCGCTCGACCGGCTCGATCAGGGGCTGGGTCCAGCGGGTGACCTCACGGTTGCCGGCCTGCGCCGACACGGCGACGACGTCGAAGTAGCGGCCCTCCTCGTGGGTGATGGTCTCCTCGCCGCGCTTCCAGCCGGAGACGGTGTCCAGCGGGATGCGGCGGGCCCGGACGTGATGGCGGGACCGCTCTCCGGTGAACCAGGACAGCAGCTCGGTGTCGGAGAGCACCGCGTCCGGGTGGGTGTCCTCGTGCGGCACGCAGGACAGGACGGTCCGCGCGTCCATGTTGATCACGTTGTCCTCGTGGAGGAGTTCGCCGATCTGGCCGAGGGTGAGCCAGCAGAAGTCGTCCAGCAGCGGAACCTCGCCGACGGCCTCGACGATCATGTTGCGGTTGGACTTCTGGTAGAACCAGGCGCCGTGCTCGGACTGCAGGGCGTCGGCGATGACCCGGCCGTCGCCGGCCCGGGTGAAGTACTCGATGTACTTCACGTCCCCGCCCTTGTGCGCCTTGGTGTAGTTGCTGCGAGTGGCCTGGACCGTCGGGGACAGCTGGAGCAGATTGGGGTTGCCGGGCTCCATCTTGGCCTGCATCAGGAAGTGCAGGACACCGTCGAACTCCTTGGCCAGGATGCCGAGGATGCCGACTTCCGGCTGCTTGATGATGGGCTGCTGCCATTCCCGGTACGGCCCGTCGCCGTAGGGGCCGGCCTCCTCCACCACGTGGAGGCCCTCCACGGTGAAGAACCGTCCGCTGTGGTGGACCAGATTGCCCGTGCCCTCCTCGAAGGCCCAGCCTTCGAGGAGCGCGAACGGAATACGGTCGATGCGGAAGGCGTTGGCCCGGCGGCGCTCGTCGAGCCAGGCGTGGAAGTCCTCGGTCCGCAGATGTGCGCCCTCGGTGGTCGCGGCCGACAGGGCGATACGGGCGGCCAGACCGGGCACCCCGCGCGGGCGCACGGCGGCGGGTCCGGCGGGGTTCTCGTCCGGGTGAGACGGCATCGTCAACGATCCTTTGCGTAGCAGGGGGTGTTGTCGGGATGCTCAGGAGTGCTTCGGGCCCTGGCCGGCGTTCCACACCAGGTCGAAGGTGAACCGGCGGATCCGCCAGCCGTCGGCGGTACGCACCGCCTCGGCCTCGTAGTGGCCGCCGATGTCGAAGTGGGCCGCCGGCTCCTCGCCCTTCCGCACGTGCACCGCGGTCAGATGCGCCCGGATCCCGGCACGGTCGCCGTCGAGCTCGACGGTGTAGTTCGACCCGATGTGGTGGGTGCGCTCGAAGGTCGTCCGGGCCATCTGCTGGAAGGCGGCGAGCCCCTCCATGCCCTTGTACTCGCCCATGGGGAACGTGAGGTGGACGTCGTCGGTGAAGACCGAGCCGAACCAGGTGTCGTTCCCCCGGTTCTTGTCGAGGTGCATGACGTAGCGGTCGCACAGCTCGGCTATCTCGGCGCGGTCGCTGAGCAGCCGGACCTGGGTGCGCAGTGCGGCGATGTCGTTGTCGAGCGAAGACATGAGGAAGACCTTTCTCGGAGGGAGAGGGAGGGGGGAGGGCGGGAAGGGAAGGGGCGCGGGCGGGCGGTCGGCTCAGGCCGGACCGCGGGCGCCGGCCCGCCAGGTGCGCGGTCCGTCGAAGCCGGAGGCCCGCTCCGGCCTGCGCCAGCCGGCCAGGTCACGCCGTCGGGCGGAGACGCCGTCCGGCGCGGCACCGGCGTCCGTCAGGCGCGCGAGCAGGACCGCGCTGAGCGCGGCCAGCTCCTCCGGGTTCACGACGCCCTTCTCCACCCGGATCAGGTGCGGAAGCGTTGATGTGGTCATCTTTCGGTCACCTTTCACTGCGGCGGATTGCCGTGCTTGCGGCGCGGGAGGTCGGCGTCCTTGGCGGAGAGCATGGAGACGGCCCGGCACAGCACGAGGCGGGTGTCACGCGGGTCGATGACGTCGTCGACCAGCCCGCGCTCGGCCGCGTAATAGGGGTGCACCAGCTCGGCCTTGTACTCGTCGATCTTCTGCCGGCGCATGGCCTCGGGGTCCTCGGCCGCGGCGATCTCCCGGCGGAAGACCACGTTGGCGGCGCCTTCGGCTCCCATGACCGCGATCTCGTTGGTGGGCCAGGCCAGGGCGATGTCCGCTCCGATCGAGCGGGAGTCCATCACGATGTACGCACCGCCGTACGCCTTGCGCAGCACCACGGAGACGCGCGGCACGGTGGCGTTGCAGTACGCGTACAGCAGCTTCGCGCCGCGCCGGATGATGCCGTCGTGCTCCTGGTCCACCCCCGGGAGGAAGCCCGGCACGTCGACCAGGGTGATCAGGGGGATGTTGAAGGAGTCGCAGAACTGGACGAACCGCGCGCCCTTCTCACTGGCCTTGATGTCCAGCACGCCGGCCATGGCGGCGGGCTGGTTGGCGACGATGCCCACGACGTGGCCGTCGAGGCGCGCCAGCGCGCACACGAGGTTGGGGGCCCAGGTGGCGTGCACCTCCATGCTCTCCCCGTCGTCGACGAGCTCCTCGATCACCGCGCGGATGTCGTAGGAGCGGTTGCCGTCGGCCGGCACCAGGTCGAGCAGGGCGTCGCCGCTGCGGTCCGCCGGATCCCCGCCGCGCAGGGTCGGCGGAAGCTCCCGGTTGTTGGAGGGCAGCAGGGAGAGCAGATAGCGCACCTCGGCGAGGCAGGTCTCCTCGTCGTCGTAGACGAAGTGGGACACGCCGGAGACGCCCGCGTGCACATCCGCGCCGCCGAGCCCGTTCTGGCTGATCTCCTCGCCGGTGACGGCCTGCACCACGTCCGGACCCGTGATGAACATCTGCGAGGTCTCACGGACCATGAAGACGAAGTCCGTCAGGGCGGGCGAGTAGGCGGCCCCGCCCGCGCACGGTCCGAGCATCACCGAGATCTGCGGGATCACCCCCGACGCCCTGGTGTTGCGCTGGAAGATGCCGCCGTAGCCGGCGAGCGCGGAGACACCTTCCTGGATCCGTGCTCCGGCCCCGTCGTTGAGCGAGACGAGCGGCGCACCCGCCGCGAGGGCCATGTCCATGATCTTGTGGATCTTCTGGGCGTGCGCCTCGCCGAGCGCGCCGCCGAAGATCCGGAAGTCGTGGGCGTAGACGAAGACGGTCCTGCCCTCGACCGTGCCCCAGCCGGTGATCACACCGTCGGTGTGGGGGCGCTTGGCCTCCAGGCCGAATCCGCTCGCCCGGTGCCGGCGCAGCGCCTCGATCTCGTGGAAGCTCCCCTTGTCCAGCAGCAGTTCGATCCGCTCGCGCGCGGTCAGCTTGCCCTTCGCGTGCTGCCGCTCGGTGGCCTTGGGATCGGGCCCCTGGCGGGCCAGCTCCTTCAGTTCACTGAGCTCGTTCAGCCGGTCGGAGACCTCGGCCGAGGATTTCTCGGTCAGCATGGCGTCCCCACTCCCCTTTCGGTTCCCATCTCGATCACTTCCTGGGTGGCCGCCGCCGCTCGCGCGGCGGCGATCAGCTCCACGGCGCCGGCCGCGTCCCTCGCGTACAGGCACTCCTCGGGCAGTACGCGGAGCGCGACGCGGTGCCCCGCCTCCGCACGGAGCGCCGCGGCGGCCACGTGGCCCGGCACGGTGGGCACATTGCGCACGATCCAGCCCGGTGGCCGGGCGGGGACGGCGCCTTCCCGGCGCTCGCCCAGATAGTCGGCGGCGGGACTGCGGCCGAGCCCGGTGCCGAGGCCCTTGAGATAGGCCTCCTTCCGGGTCCACAGCCTCCCGAAGGCCGACGGCCGCTCCTCGTCGGTCAGCCACGCCAGTTCCTCCCGCTCCGCCGGATGGAGCTTGGGCAGACACAGCGCGGCGGTCACCGGTGACGGAACCCGCTGGACGTCGACCCCCACGGGAGTCGCCGCCACACCGAGCAGCACCAGCCCGTGGCTGTGCGAGAGGGAGAACTGGAGCGGCACCGGGGCGTCGAGCATGACCGGCCGCCCGCGCCGGCCACCGCGACCGGAGGCCGGGTTCCTGCCGAGGCGCACCCTGCCCGGAGCGACACCGGTATACGCGGCCAGCAGCCGGCGGAGCGCGATGTGCGCCGCCACGTACTGCAGGCGGTCGGGCGGCCGTACGAAGGCGTCGGCCCGGCCGCGCTCGTCCTCGTCGAGTTCGCCGGCCGCCATGGCCACCGGCCCGTCCTCCGTGCGCGGCGGGCGCAGCGACCACACGTCCAGCTCCCCCGCGAGGAGGGCGGGTGCCGCCCCGTGCGGGCTCATCGCCGGTGGCCGGCCGCTGTGGCGCACGGCGCGCGGGCGCCGGGCACGGACTGCTTCGTCATGGACTCACTGCCTTTCGTCAGAGGTACGCACCTCCTCGTGCGATGCACTCCCCGTCGGTGGAGCCGCCTGGCGACCCGGTGTCGGCGGCCGGGTGCCGGCGGGGAGCGGGACGGCCCGCTTCCGGGCGCGCTCGACCGCCAGCGCGACGGCCGCGGCCGCCAGCGAGACGAGCCCCCCGGCGTAGAGCCCGGAGCGGGCCCCCAGCTGCTCGGTGAGCCGGCCGACCAGCAGGGCGCCGATCGGCGTGGACCCCTGGAAGATCAACGTGTAGAGGGCCAGGACCCGCCCGCGGTACTGCGGATCGCTGCCGAGCTGGATCCGGTGGTTCGCCGCCTGCGCGAAATAGATCGTCGCGAAGCCGGTCGCCGCCAGGAGCACCGCCGCCACGGTGTACGTGGGCGCCCACCCGGTCAGCGTTTCCAGCAGTCCGAAGGCGAGCGCGGAACCGATCACCGTGCCGCTCGACGGGCGGCCGCGCCGCGCGGTGGCGGCGAAGGCCGCCAGCAGGGAGCCGGCGGCGAACGCGGTGGTGAGCAGTCCGAAGGACGTGGAGTCGGAGTGGAACACGGTCTTGGCGATCAGCGGCAGCGTGAGCTGGAAGTTCATGCCGAAGAGGCCGATCACCGCGATGAGTGCCATCGGCAGCATCAGATCCGGCCGACTCCTCACATAGCGCAGCCCGTCGACCACGCGAGGACGGCTGTCCTTCCGCACGCCACGGTGCAGTTCACCCGGCCGCATCATCCGCAGGGCCACCACCGTCGCCAGATAGCTCGCCGCGTTGAGCAGCATGACCTGACCGGTACCGAACCCGGTGATGAGCAGGCCGGCGAGGGCCGGGCCCACGACGCGCGCGGTGTTGAAGTACGCCGCGCTCAGGGCGGAGGCGTTCGGAAGGAGTTCGCCGCCGACCAGTTCGCTCACGAAGGACATGCGGGTCGGGACCTCGACGGCGTTGACGACTCCGAGACCGAACGCGAAGAGGAAGATGTGCCAGAGCCGGACCTCGCCGGCGAGCACCAGCAGCGACAGCAGCAGGGCGAGCACGCCGGAGACCACGTTGGCGATGATGAGCAGCCGCCGCTTGTCGTACCGGTCCGCGAGCCTTCCGCCGTAGAGGGTCAGCAGCAGCAACGGCGCGAACTGGAGGGCGGTGACGGTGCCCAGGGCCGTCCCCGAGTCGCCCGTGAGGGCGAGTACGAGCCAGTCCTGGGCCACGACCATCATCCAGGTACCCGCCACGGAGACGACCTGTCCGGCCGCGAAGAGGCGGAAGTTGCGCACCGCGAGGGAACGGAAGGTGCCTGTGAATGTCTTCACCATGAGCTCGGTGTCATACCTCGCGTCCCGTGCGGGCGAGACAGTCCTCCAGGAACGCGAGGGCCCGCAGGTGGTAGGAGCGGGCCGCCCATCCCAGGCTGATGTTGTGGCCCGCGTCCGGCTGACGATCGACGAGGACACGCGGTGCGGCGGTGAAGCGGGCGGTGAGGTCGGCGAGGGTCTCCTCGTCGTGATGCCACCAGGACTCGTACGCGGCGAAGGTCAGCCGGACGGGTACGCGGACCCGGGAGGCGACATCGGGGAAGACCTCCTGCCAGCGCCGGGAGTCGCGCTGCTCCTGGGCGGGCACGGGGGCCACCAGCGCACCGCTGGAGCCGAAGGTGTTCGGCGGATAGAAGCGCAGGGCCCCCCAGTTCCTCGTCCAGTGCCCGTGCCGGCGCGTGTTCGGCAGCTCGTCCGGTGCGACGGCGTACCGGTGACCACAGCCCGAGATGTCGAGGCCGAGCAGCCCGGCCCCCGCATCGTGGGCGGCCGCGGTCAGCGCGAGCTTGCCGCCGTAGGAGTGCGCCAGGAGGAACACGCCGGCTCCCGAGGCGTGCCGGGAGGTGAAGTCCCGGAGTGCCCCGTGCAGGGTCGAGGCCTGGTCGGCGAGGGGCTGTCCCTCGGGCAGCCGGGCGGCGGACGCCCCGTAGCCGGGCCGGTCGAGGGCGAGGACGGTGTAGCCGAGGCTCGCTCCGAGTACCGCCAGCGACAGGTCCGGGTGGGCCTGGCCGTGGAAGTAGCCGGAGTTCATCCCTCCGCCGTGCAGGGCGACCACCACCGCGCGCGGGGGCGTGTGGGCCGGTTCGCTCAGCAGCCCGGACAGGGGGATGCCGCCGGCGTCCAGGACGATCGGGCGCACCCGGCCGGCCACGTCCGGCCGGGCTGTCGTCATCGACGTCACGCGGTCACACCGTCCGCGTCCGGCCCCGGCGAGCCGAACCAGCGCCGCAGGGCGGTCTGCAGGTCCTCGGCGTCCGCCGACGTCCATACGACGTAGCCGTCCGGCCGGACGAGGACCGCCGCCGTCCCGTCGAGTGCGGCCGCGTCGACGTCCGCCTCCGGAACGGCGGTCACGGTCACCACACGGTCCTTCCACCCCTCCGCCGTCCCGCGCAGTCCGGCGTCGTCGGCGAGGTCGAGGAGCACGCCCTGGCCCGCGTGGAGCAGTTCCGTCGTGCTGGTCCGGCCCGCCGCGCCGCTCAGCGCGCGGTGGCCGATGCGCCGTCCCAGCAGCGGGTGCTCCCCGTCGCCGACCTGGTAGCGGATGTCCAGACCGCTGACGATGCCCGCGAGATGCCGCTTGACGTCGTCGTACGCGATGAGTTCGGTGAGCAGTTCGCGCAGCGGGTCGCTCTCCTCGCCGCCCAGGAAGATCATGCCCTGGGCGCGGGTGTTCATCAGCAGCCGCTCCCCCGCCGCGTGCCGCTCGCCGTGGTACGTGTCCAGCAGGCCGGAAGGCGCCCGGCCCTGCACCACGGCGGCCAGCTTCCAGCCGAGGTTGGCCGCGTCCTGGACGCCGGTGCTCAGTCCCTGGCCGCCTGCCGGGAGATGGATGTGTGCCGCGTCGCCGGCGAGCAGCACCCGGCCGCGCCGGTACTCGGTCACCTGGCGCGTGGCGTCGGTGAAGGAGCTGACCCACTCCGCGGTGCCGTCCCCGATGTCCTCGCCGGTGATCCGCCGCCAGGCCTCGGCCACCTCCGCGAAGGTGGGCGTCTCGCTGCGGTCGCCCGCCGGGGTGCCGTGCTCACAGACGATGATGCGGTCCACGCCCTCGCCGAGCGGGGCGGCCATCACCATGCCGTTCGGCAGGCGCTCGCCCAGGAACCGCGGTTCGAGGTCGCAGCCGACGACGTCGGCCAGGTACATCCCGCGGGTCGCCGGGGTGCCGGGGAAGTCGAAGCCGGCCGCCTTCCGCACCGCGCTGTGCCCGCCGTCGCAGCCCACCAGATAGGCGGCGCGCAGCCGCTGCTCGCCCTCGGCGGTTCCGAGGGTGACTTCCACCCCGTCGGCGTCCTCGGCGAACGCCAGGAACTCCCAGCCACGCCGTACGTCCGCGCCCAGCTCGGTCGCCCACTCCTCCAGTACCGCCTCGGTCTTCGACTGCGGGATGCCCCGGGCACCGAAGTGGGCACCCTCCAGCACCGTGTAGTCGAACTGCACCCCGCCGAAGTGACCGAGCGGGCTGGTCTCCAGCGTGCTGCCCTGCCCGAAGCGCGGGAGCAGTCCACGCTGGTCGAACACCTCCATGGCACGGGCGGTGAAGCCCAGGCCACGCGACTGCCCGGTGGGCTCCGGCAGCCGCTCCGTCACGATGACCCGCGCTCCACCGAGGCGCAGTTCACCGGCGAGCATGAGTCCGGTCGGGCCGGCGCCGACGATGATGACGTCCGTTTCCACGGCTGTTCCCTCCATTGTTGAGACACCGCGCCCCCGGCGGTTCGCCGGGGGCGCGGTGGCGTACGCGCTGGACCGGGGCTTCGCGATCAGATCTCTGCGGACCGCGAGTGGACGGCGCGGAAGCTGTTCGCCCACCGGTTCGTGGCCAGGGAACGGGCACGGACCCGGCCCTCGCGGACGTCGGCCGGCCGCTCCTCCTCGGGGAGGGTGTGGAAGGCGTCGTACAGCTCCTTGCTCTCCCACTGGGCGTAGTTGGCGACGAACCTGCCGTCGAGCCCGCGGTAGTACGTGTGGGAGCGGTAGCCCGGAACGGTCTTCAGCCACTCGTCCGGCTTCGCCAGGGTGTCCAGGAGCTCCTTCTGGTTCTCCGGCTCCACGCTCAGGAGGATGAACACCGCGTAGTCGTCCCGCTTCGGCGAGATCTCGATGGACTCGCCCAGACCCGGGTGGTGCTGGGTGAACTCCACCTCCGTCTTGAGCAGCCGGACCGAGGTCGCGAGCTCGTTGAAGAGCGGCACGGTCTTGTTCTTGAAGCGGTCCCCGGAGTAGCGCGCCTCGAGGGCCGCCAGATCACGCCACTGGATGTAGTTGAGCGTGCCCGGGGTGTCCACACCCGCGTGCACGGTGGACGAGATCCACCCGGGGTAGGTGGCGTTGTCGACGATGTCCTTCATCTCGTCGACGACGCGCTCCTGCCCTTCCCAGGTCTTGGTCTCGAACAGGTTGAACACCGTCAGGTAGCCGTCGTCGGGGGAGATCAGTGGCATGAGATTTCCTTTACAGAGAGAAGATCGGTCTGCGCCGCGCCGAACCAGCGCCGTAGGGCGTCGGAGGCACCGGCCTCCCCGGAGCCCGCCCGGACGACGTGGCCGTCGGGGCGGACGAGGAGGCAGTCGGTGCCTTCCAGAACACCGCCGGGGCGGGCGTCGGAGAGGTCCAGTCGCACACCGCGCCCGGTGCGCAGCAGGGCCGTGGTGGTCGTACGCCCCTGGTCCGTCATGAGGTCCAGGTGGGGCAGGCGCGCGCCCAGCAGCGGGTGTTCGCCCTCGCCCACCGCGTAGCGGATGTCGAGGCCGCTGATCATCCCGGCCAGGAGCTCCCGTACGTCCTCCAGGGCGAGGAGTTCGCCGAGCAGCGCGCGGACCGGGTTCACCTCGGCGCCGCCGAGCAGCAGCAGCGCCTGTGCCGTGATGTTGGACAGGACCCGTCGGCCCACCGCGTGCCGCTCGTCGTGGTAGGTGTCGAGGAGCCCTTCGGGCGCCGTGCCGGCGACCTGCAGGGCAAGTTTCCAGCCCAGGTTGAACGCGTCCTGCAGCCCCAGGTTGAGGGCCTGGCCCCCGATGGGCATCTGCTGGTGGGCCGCGTCGCCGGCGAACAGGACACGGCCGTGGCGGTAGCGGGCGAGCTGGCGGTTGGCGTCGCCGAAGGAGTTCACCCACAGCGGGGTACCGCCCCGGATGTCCTCGCCGGTGACCCGCTCCCAGGCCGAGGCGACCTCCGCGAACCCGGCCTCCTCGGTGCGAGCCGCGGCGGCGTCGCCGAACGCGTGCACCATCACGCGCGTGACGCCGTCACCACGCCGGGCCGCGATGGCGAGCCCCCGTGCCAGACGCTCGAAGCGCCGGTCGGGGACGTCGATGCCGGCCACGTCCGCACGCAGCAGCTCCCGGCCCGCGTCCGTACCGGGGAACTCCGCCCCGGTCAGACGGCGTACCGCGCTCTGCTCGCCGTCGCAGCCGACGACATGGAGACCGCGCACCCTGACGGTTCCGCCGGGACCGACGGCTTCGGCCTCGACGTACTCCTCGGTCACCGTCAGACCCCGCAGCTCGTGCCCGCGCCGGATGTCCGCGCCCAGGCCGCTCGCCCATTCCTGGAGCAGTTCCTCGGTGCGGGTCTGGGGCACCTTCCACTGGCCCGGGTACGGGCTGGGAAGGGTCAGATCGAGCGGGATCCCGCCGAAATGCCCGCGCGGTTCGTTCGGTGGGGTTCCGAGCGACTCCAGCAGGCCTCGGCTGTCGAGGACCTCCATGGTGCGGGCGTGCAGAGTGGAGGCCCTGGACTCCATCGTCGGCGCGTCCCGTCGCTCCAGAACGATCACATCGGCACCGCCGAGGCGCAGTTCACCGGCGAGCATGAGTCCGACCGGTCCCGCGCCGACGACGATGACCTGGGTTTCCAGGCGGTCCGCGGCCATGGTCAGCGCTTGGCCTCGGCGTAGTCCTTGGCGTGCCCCAGGGTCGCGCGGCTGTTGGTGCTGAGGGCGCCCTGGACGTACTCCCTGGCATCGGAGACCGTCGCGTCCTCGCCGAGGATCCTCGCGATGTTCTCGGTGTTCAGGACGACGGTGTGCTGCGAGGAGGCGGAGACCCCGCCGTCCTCCGTCTCCTCGAACGTCCAGTAACCGGTGTGCAGGGTCATCAGCGCCGGCAGGGTGACCTGCTTGTAGGCGATCCGGCGGTCGGGGAAGCACACCCGGAAGGACTTGGTGGTGTGGGTCGAGCCGTCCTTGGCGCGGGTGTCCATCTCCAGGGTCTGCAGGCCCGGGGTGTCCTCGTCGAGGCGTACGGTCGCCACGTGCGGCAGCCGCTCCGACCACAGGTTCGCCTCGTTGATGAAGTCGTAGACGTCCTTGGCCGAGCCGTCGATCCGGACGGTGTCCTCGAAGGAGAACGTCAGCGCCTCGTCGGCGTGCGCCCGCTCGACGTTCTCCTTCAGGGCGGCGAGCTCGGAGCGGGAGTTGCGGTCGACGGCCTCGTCTATCCACTGCAGGCTCTCGGGGTCGTCGTCGATGGCCCGGTAGTCGTGCAGCAGCCGGATCCTCGACTCGTTCCCGTCCAGCGGCTCGATGATCCAGGCGCCGCCCATGGAGGCGACCGGCGGGGTGGAGACCTCCTGGCGGAAGGTGATCCGCAGGCCCTCCGGGTCCAGCGTGCGGCGCGACGTCCAGTTCTTGGCCTCACCGTTGGCGGTGGCCCAGATGCGGATCCGCTCCTCGTTCTCGCCGCGCTCCACGTGGTCGACGTAGATGGTGGGCGGGAAGATCCGCGGCCAGTTCTCCACTTCGGCGATCAGCCGGTAGACGGCGGTGGCCGGGGCCGAGACCGTGATCTCGTGCTCGACCTCGCGCAGGCCCTGCTCAGGCATGCTCATACTCCTTGGTCTTGGTGCGGTCGGATCAGAAGTTGCCGAGGCCGCCGCAGACGTTCATGGCCTGCGCGGTGATGGACGCCGCGGTGTCCGAGGCCAGGTAGCCGACGAGCCCGGCGACCTCCTCGGGGGTCGAGTAACGACCGAGCGGGATCTTGGCCTGGAACTTCTCGAGGATGGCGTCCTCGGTGGAGTCGTACGCGGCCGCGTAGCCCGCGCGGACCCGCTGCGCCATCGGCGTCTCGACATAGCCCGGGCAGACCGCGTTGACGGTGATGCCCGTCGGCGCGAGCTCGTTGCCCAGCGCCTTGGTGAAGCCGACCACACCGTGCTTGGAGGCCGAGTACGGAGCGCCGAGCACGACGCCCTGCTTGCCGGCGGTGGAGGCGATGTTGATGACCCGGCCGCGGTCCTTGTGGCGCATGCCGCCGGTGGTCAGCACCTCGCGGGTCATCCGGAAGACGCTGTTGAGGTTGGTCTCGATGACGTCCTCCCACAGCTCGTCGACGATGTCGGCGGTGACGCCACCACCGCTGCGGCCCGCGTTGTTGACGAGGACGTCGACCGTGCCGAACCGGTCGACGGCGGCCTGGACGAAGGCCTTGGCGTCCTCGCTCGACCGCACGTCGAGGGTGGCGCCGTCGACCTCGAGACCCTCCTCGCGCAGCTCCTTGACGGTGGCGGCGACGTTCTCGGCGTTGCGCGCGCCGATGAACACCTTGTGGTTCTGCGCGGCCAGGAGCCGGGCGACGGCAAGGCCGATCCCACTGGTGGCTCCGGTGACAAGGGCGACCCGCTTCTCCTGCTGCGGCATGTTCTCTCTTCTCCAGTGATGGTGAGGGTGCTGACAGTGGGGGCCGCCGGGCAGGTCGCCCCGCCCGGCGGCGGAGGCCCTGGATCAGGCGGCGACGACGAGGTGCTCGTTGACGGCGCTGATCAGTGCACGCGGGGTGTCGGCGTCGGTCAGTACGGAGTCGTCGAGGGTGATCTCGTACTCGCGCTCGATGCGGCTGCCGGTCTCCAGGAGGGCCAGCGATTCGTAGCCCAGCTGCTCGAACTGCGTGTCGAGGATGTCGCCGTCGAGGTCCACACCCTCATCCGCGCCGGCGCCCTCGAGCAGGATGCGCTTGAGGTCTTCGAGGGTGAATTCCTTCGTGGCCATGTTCAGGTCCTTCCTTCGTCTTCTGTCCGGGTACGCGCGTGGTCGGTCGTCGCGCGGGGTGGGGGAGGCGCCTCCCGCCGGCCGGTTCGGGGTGAGGGCCGGCGGAAGGCGCGGTTCGCGAGGGCTAGTCGGCGGACCGGGCGACCACGGCGGAGTTGAAGCCGCCCTCGCCTCGGGCCAGGACCAGCACGGTGCGCACCTCGGCGGTACGCGGCTGGGAGACGACCAGATCCAGGTCGTACTCGGCGGCCGGCTCGACATTCACGGTCGGCGGAATGATGCCCTCCTCCATGGCGAGGAAGGCGGCGGCCAGGTCCAGCGGGGCGGCGCCCGAGTAGAGCCTGCCGGTCATCGTCTTGGGCGCGGTGACCGGGACGCCCCGCGCACCGAAGACGGCGGTGATCGCCTCGGCCTCGACACGGTCGAGCTCGGGGATCGCCGCTGCGTCGGCGAACACCACATCGACGTCCTCGGGTCGCACCTGCGCGTCCGCGAGGGCCAGTTCGATCGCCTTGCGCAGTCCCGGCTCACGCCCGCTGCCGGGCTTCGGGTCGAAGGTCGCGCCGTAACCGGCGATCTCGCCGTAGATCCTGGCGCCGCGCTCGCGCGCCGCCTCGGCGTCCTCCATGATCAGGATCGCGCCGCCTTCACCGGCCACGTGACCGCGCGCGTCGGCGTCGAAGGGCAGATAGGCCCGGGCCGGCTCGTCGCGGGTGCTCAGCCGGTCGCTCGCCAGCTGGGCCACCCAGCCCCAGGGACAGATCGAGGCGTCGATCGCGCCGGAGACGATCAGCTTCGTCCCCTTGCGAATCTGCCGTCGGGCCTGCGCCACCGCGTCGAGGCCGCCGGCCTGGTCGCTGACGACCACACCGCTCGGGCCCTTCATGCCGTTGCGGATGGATATCTGACCGCTGTTGACGGCATAGAACCAGGCGAAGGACTGGTACGCGCTGACGTACTGGCTCCCCTGGCTCCACAGCTTCTGCAGCTCACCCTGGCCGAACTCGAAGCCGCCCGAGGAGCTGGCGGTCACCA
This sequence comes from Streptomyces sp. NPDC002825, assembly GCF_040295385.1. Lineage (NCBI taxonomy): Bacteria > Bacillati > Actinomycetota > Actinomycetes > Kitasatosporales > Streptomycetaceae > Streptomyces > Streptomyces sp. NPDC002825. Next base: position 2,285 of record NZ_JBEOVH010000051.1, on the reverse strand, counting down.
CGCCCATGTCGAACTCGGGCAGGTCCTCCGGACGTACGCCCGCGTCCGCGAGCGCCCAGTCCGTGGCGACCAGGGCGATCCGGGTCATCCGGTCCGTCTGCGGCATCAGGCGGCTCGGCAGGTGGTCCTCGGCCACGAAGCCAGGGATCTCACCGGCGAGCTTGGCCGGGTACTGCGCCGGGTCGAAGCGGGTGACGCGGCCGATGCCGCTCTTGCCGCTGCGGGTCGCCGCCCAGTAGTCCTTCGAGCCGAGCCCGTTGGGGGACGCGACACCCAGGCCGGTCACTACCACCTTGGTGGTCATGCCACGCTCCTCTCGGGACGGGCCAGCACCATGGCGCTCTGGAACCCGCCGAACCCGCTGCCGACCGTCAGCACCGCGTCCGTGATCTGGTCACGAGCCGTCAGGGGCACGTAATCGAGGTCGCACTCGGGGTCCGGGGTGTGCAGATTCGCCGTGGGTGGCACCACGTTGTTCTCCATGGCCAGGGCGGACGCGGCGATCTCGATGGAACCGATCGCGCCCAGCGAGTGACCGACCATCGACTTGATGGAGCTGACCGGGGTGCGGTAGGCGTGATCGCCGAGACTCCGCTTGAAGGCCGCCGTCTCGTGCCGGTCGTTCTGCTTGGTGCCCGAGCCGTGGGCGTTGATGTAGTCGATCTCCTGGGCGTTCATCCGGGCCTCGTCGAGCGCGACCCGGATGGCCTCCGCCATCTCCGCGCCGTCCGGCCGCAGGCCGGTCATGTGGTACGCGTTGCTGCGCGTGGCGTATCCGGCGATCTCCGCGTAGATGTGGGCGCCACGCTTCCTGGCGCTCTCCAGCTCCTCCAGGACGAACACGGCACAGCCCTCGCCGAGCACGAAGCCGTTCCGGGTGCCGTCGAAGGGCCGGGAGGCGTGCTCCGGGTCGTCGTACCGGGGGGTGGTCGCCTTGATCGCGTCGAAGCACGCCATGGTGATCGGCGAGATCGGGGCGTCCGAGGACCCGGCGATCATGACGTCGGCGGAGCCCTCGCGGATCAGCTCGACGGCGTGGCCGACCGAGTCGATGCCCGAGGTGCAGCCGGTCGACACCACGGTGCTCGGTCCCTGAGCCCCCACGGCCCAGGCGACCTCGGCCGCGAAGGAACTGGGAACCAGGTAGTTGTACAGGTGCGGGACCGCGTACTCGTGGTCGACCAGGTCCAGCCGGCCGCCGTCGCTGACGATCCGGTACTCCTCGTCGAGCCCCATGGTGGCACCGACCGCGCTGCCGATGGTGACACCGGTGCGGTACGGGTCGAGCTCGCCGAGCTCGATGCCGCTGTCGGCAACCGCGCCCCGCGCCGCGACCACGGCGAACTGCGCGGCCCGGTCCATGCGCCGCACCTCCTGCGGGCGCAGGCCGTGCTCCTCGGGGTCGAAGTCGATCTCCGCCGCCACCCGGGAGCGGAACGGGCTGGGGTCGAAGAAGGTGATCCCGCGCGTCGCCGTGCGGCCCTCGCTCAGCAGACTCCAGAAGTTCTTGGTGCCGATTCCGCCGGGGGCCAGGACCTCGATGCCCGTGATGACGACTCGTCGGCCCGTCATGCGGACGCCTCCCAGTTGTAGAAGCGCTTGGCCATGGCGTCGGCCGGCGAGCGCCAGGTCGCCGGGTCGTACGCCTCGATGAACGGCTTCAGGTCATCGCTGATCCGGACGAATCGCGGATCGGTCTTGGCCTGCTCGATGAGCTCTCCGCCGTTGTCCGTGTCGAAGTCCTGCAAATGGAAGTAGAGACCTCGGTACGAGAACAGCTGACGTCGCCGGGTTCCCATGAGGTGCGGCATGTCAGTGGCATCGAAATCGGCGAACAGTCTGGCAACATCGGCACTCGAGCCCGGTTCCATCCGAGCCACGATCAAAGTGCTGTGCATAGGTTTTCTCTCCTCCACGACCGAATTGCTCCGGATAACCAACAGTTCAGGGACGTGGGCAAGCCAGCGTGGCTTCCAGGACGCATGGGAACGGCCTGCTGCCCTTGGAGCGACGATGCTCCTTGTGATGAACGCCGGTCGGCGTGATGCGACCCGGTGCGTTTTCCAAGGCCCAGGACATCGAATGCTGATAAATAGACTCTTCGCTTCGCGAGGTGTTTTCAACAGTTCTCAGGTCAGGCCATTGTCAATCCCTGTCAGAACTCTGTGCGGGAATTCCGCAGAAGCCCGACGTCAGTCCTTGATGTCGCAGATGGTGGCGCCGGAGGTGACGGAGGCGCCGACCTCGGCGCTCAGGCCCTTGACGGTGCCGGAGCGGTGGGCGTT
>NZ_JBEOVH010000050.1:0-38655 GCF_040295385.1 Streptomyces sp. NPDC002825 | reverse complement strand
GTGCGGGTCAGGGCGCGGGAGCCTCTGGCGCCGGCAAGGGCGCCGTCCGTTGTGCCCACCCTCCCCCAAGCTCTCGGCTTCGCTCGAGCAGGGGGCCCCCATCGCCCCTTGCGGAACGCCTGCCCACAACGGGCGGGGGCACCGCTCCGTTGCGGGTGGGCACCGCCCCGGCGGAACGCCTGCCCACGACGGAAGGGCTCAGGTCGTGCGGAGGGACCAGCCCCGTTCCTGGAGGGCCGCGCCCAGCGGACCCGCCGCCGAGGGTTCCACCATCAGCTGGACCAGACCCGCCTGCTGCCCCGTCGCGTGCTCGATGCGGACGTCCTCGATGTTGACCCCCGCCCGCCCCGCGTCGGCGAAGATGCGGGCCAGCTCGCCCGGCTGGTCGCTGATGAGGACGGCGACGGTCTCGTAGACCGTGGGCGCGGCACCGTGCTTGCCGGGAACGCGGGCCCGCCCGGCGTTCCCGCGCCGCAGGACGTCCTCCACGCCCGTGGCGCCGTCGCGCCGGTCGTCCTCCGACGAGGACTGCAGCGACCGCAGCGCCCGCACCGTCTCGTCGAGGTCCGCGGCGACGCCGGAGAGCACGTCGGCGACAGGCCCGGGGTTGGCGGAGAGGATCTCGACCCACATGCGCGGGTCGGAGGCCGCGATCCGGGTGACGTCGCGGATGCCCTGCCCACAGAGCCGTACGGCGGTCTCGTCGGCCTCCTCCAGACGCGCGGCGACCATCGAGGACACCAGCTGCGGGGTGTGGGAGACGAGGGCCACGGCCCGGTCGTGGGCGTCGGCGTCCATGACGACGGGCACCGCCCGGCACAGGGCGACGAGCTCCAGGGCGAGGTTGAGGACCTCGGTGTCGGTGTCCCGGGTGGGGGTGAGGACCCAGGGCCGGCCCTCGAAGAGGTCGGCGGTGGCGGCCAGCGGCCCCGAGCGCTCCTTGCCGGACATGGGGTGCGTGCCGATGTACGCGGTGAGGTCGAGGCCCAGCGCCTCCAGCTCCCGCTTCGGGCCGCCCTTGACGCTCGCCACGTCCAGGTAGCCGCGGGCCACTCCGGCCTTCATGGCCTCGGCGAGCGTGGTGGCCACGTGCGCCGGCGGTACGGCGACGATGGCGAGGTCGACGGGGCCTTCGGGTGCCTCGTCGGTGCCCGCGCCGAGCGCGGCGGCGGTGCGGGCGGACGCCGGGTCGTGGTCGCGCAGGTGGACGGTGACGCCGCGGCCCGCGAGGGCGAGGGCGGCGGAGGTGCCGATGAGGCCGGTACCGATGACGAGGGCTGTTCTCACTGGGCGATGTCCTTGCGCAGGGCGGCCGCGGCGCCGAGGTAGACGTGCGCGATCCGGGACTTGGGCAGTTCGGTCTCGACGTGGGCGAGGAGCCGGACGACCCTCGGCATCGCACCCTCGATGTCGAGTTCCTGTGCGCAGATCAGGGGGACGTCGATGATCCCGATGTGCCGGGCCGCGGCTGCGGGGAAGTCGCTGTGCAGATCGGGCGTGGCCGTGAACCAGATGCTGATGAGGTCGTCGGTGGTGAGCCCGTTGCGTTCGAGCACGGCGGTGAGGAGCTCCTCGACCTGCTCGCGCATGTGTCCGGCCTCGTCCCGCTCCAGCTGGACGGCTCCTCGGACCGCTCGTACCGCCACGTCGTGCTCCTTCGCCTGCGTCAGTGCTCCGTTCAGCCTAGTCAGCGGCGGGGACGGCGCGCCGCCGCGCCCGCCCTCCGAGACGGAGCGGCGGGCGGGCGACGGCGCGGGCCGGTCAGAGCTGCTGCTGGCGGATGATGTCCTCCAGGGAGGCGCCCTGGGGCAGCGAGCCGTTCGGGGTGAGCTTGTCGACGGCCTGCGGCAGGGACCGGGCGATCTCGTCGGCGGCCTCCTGCGCGCTGACTCCGGCGTCGGCGGCGGCCTTCTGGAGCGCGTCGTCGGGGAGGGCCTCGGCGATCTGGGCGCCGCTCACGGCCTGGTTCTCGCCGGTGCCGACCCAGGACTGGGCCTGGTCGGCCAGGCCGGACCTGGTGAGCATGTCGAGCAGGCCGCCGAGCGGGTTCGAGCCGTTGCCCCCGCCGCCGGCCTTGCCGCTCATGAGTGCGCCCAGGAGGGAGCCGAGGATGTTGCCGCCGCCCTGCCCGCCCGCGCTGCCGCCGCCGAGGAGACCGCCGAGGAGACTGCCGAGGTCGTTGCCGGGGTTACCCGCCATGATCCTGCCTTTCGTCCGGTACGGAACACGCCCAATGTCACCCGAACCGGGGCACTCCGCCACTCGGAGTAGGCGGCGGGGGCGGGCAGGCGTGTTGCGAGCCGCGGGGGCGGTGCGCGGCGAAGCTGGCGGCATGACTTCGAGCTCCACGACCCGCCGTACCGTCCTGTTCGCCGCGGCGGCCCTGACCACGGGCTGCGGCTCGGACGGCGGGGGCGACGACGGTACGAAGACGAGCGCGCCGGCCACCAGCGAACCGGCCGCGACCGGCACAGCCGCGCCGAGCGGCCCCGCGCCCCTGGCCAGGACCTCCGAGATCCCGGTCGGCGGCGGCACGGTCTTCGCCGGGGAGAAGGTGGTCGTGACGCAGCCGGTGGCGGGCGAGTTCAAGGCGTTCTCGGCGATCTGCACCCATCAGGGCTGCACGGTGAACAAGGTCGCGGACGGCACGATCGACTGCCCGTGTCACGGCTCCAAGTACCGCATCGCCGACGGTTCGGTGGCGGCGGGCCCCGCGCCCCGTCCCCTTCCGGCCGAGCAGATTATTGTCTCGGGGGAAACGATCACCCTCGCGTAATCTGCCCCGCATGACTCCGGACGAGCTGGTGCGCGAGCACACGATCTACTCCTGCGTGATGGGCTCGCGCGCCTTCGGTCTCGCGACCGAGGACAGCGACACGGACGTACGGGGCGTGTACCTCGCCCCGACGCCCCTCTTCTGGCGCTTCGACAAGCCCCCGGCGCATGTGGAGGGCCCGCGCACGGAGCAGTTCAGCTGGGAGCTGGAACGCTTCTGCGAGCTCGCCCTGCGCAACAACCCGAACGTCCTGGAGTGCCTCCACTCCCCCGTCGTCGAGCACGTCGACGACTGGGGCCGCGAGCTGCTCTCGCTGCGCGGCGCCTTCCTGTCCCGCCGGGCCCACCAGACCTTCGTGCGGTACGCGGGCGGGCAGCGCCGCAAGCTCGACGCGGACGTCCGCCAGTACGGGCATCCGCGCTGGAAGCACGCCATGCACCTGCTGCGGCTCCTCACCAGCTGCCGCGACCTGCTGCGCACGGGCGAGCTCCGCATCGACGTCGGCGAGGACCGCGACCGCCTCCTGGCGGTCAGGCGCGGCGAGGTGCCCTGGGCGGAGGTCGAGTCCTGGATGAACCGCCTCCAGGAGGAGGCGGACCGTGCCCACGACACGACGCCCCTCCCCGCCGCCCCCGACGAGGCCCGGATCCAGGACTACCTGACCCGCGCCCGCCGCTCCTCAGCGCTGGGCGAGCTCTAGCCGGGCCCGTACGACGAGGTCGTGCAGCGCGTCGTGGACCCGCACCGACTCCGGGAGCCCCGAAGCCGCCTGGGCCTCGTCCAGGACCGCGTGCAGGACCTCCGTCTCGGCCCGTACGGCCTCGGGATCCACCTCGGCCCGCCGGTGCTCGGCCTCCGTCTTCGCCGCTACGAGCTCGGGCAGCCGGGCGGGACCGAGACGGCCGCGAAGAGCAGGGGGTCGGGCTGTTCCGCGACGACGGCGGAGAGGTCCGGGTCCAGGGTGAGCGTCATGGATCAAGCGTCCCAGAGCGCGCCGAAGGTCAGCAGGTCGCTGCGGTACTCGACGCGCTCCTCCCACTCCTTCGGCCAGGCGTCCGCGCCGAGGTGGGCGCCGGCGAAGGCGCCCGCGAGGGCGGCGATCGAGTCGGAGTCGCCGCGGGTGCAGGCGGCGCGGCGGAGGGCGGTGAGGGGCTCGTCGGGGAAGAGCAGGAAGCAGAGCAGGCCGGTCGCGAGGGCCTCCTCGGCGATCCAGCCGTCGCCGGTGTACTCGCAGGGGTCGAGCTCCGGGTCGGCCGTGCGCTGGACGGCGTCGAGGCGCTCCAGGACGGCCAGGCACTCGTCCCAGCCGCGCTGGACGAAGTGGAGGGCGCTGGGGTCCTGGGAGCGGGTCCACAGGTCGCCGAGCCAGTGCTCGTGGTAGCGGGAGCGGTTCTCGTACGCGTACGAGCGCAGCTGTCCGACGAGCCCGGCCGGGTCCACGCCCTGCGCGAGCAGGTACACGGCGCGGGCGGTGAGGTCGGAGGCGGCGAGCGCGGTGGGGTGACCGTGGGTCAGCGCCGACTGGAGCTGCGCGGCACCGGCCCGCTGCTCCTCGCTCAGGCCGGGGACGAGGCCGATGGGCGCGACCCGCATGTTGGCGCCGCAGCCCTTGGAGTGGATCTGGCTGGCGTCCTGCCAGGCCCGGTCGCCGTCGAGGAGCGCACAGGCGCGGAGGCAGGTGTTGCCCGGGGCCCGGTTGTTCTCCGGCGAGTGGTACCAGGCGACGAACTCGTCGCGGACGGGCCCGGTGAGCCGTTCCGGAGCGAGTACCCCCCGGTCCATCGCCGTACGGATGCCGCGGGCGAAGGCGAGGGTCATCTGGGTGTCGTCGGTGACGTACGCCTTGCCGTTCCTGACGGGCAGCGGCATCTGCCGCCAGGGTCCGACCTTGGCGAGGATCGACGGCACGTCGTTGAACTCGGTCGGGAATCCCAGCGCGTCCCCGAGCGCGAGCCCGATCAGGGAGCCGGTCGCCGCCTGCTTCGTGGCGGTGCGGGTGAGGTTCATGCGGGGCGTCCTTCCGGTCGCAGGAGGGGCGGGTGGAGGGTGGTGGCCCCGCCCGCCCGGTAGAGAGCGGCCGGTTTCCCCCGTCCGCCGGTGAGGCGCGGCGGTCCCTCCACGGCCTGCACGAAGCCGGGCGTGGTGAGGACCTTGCGCCGGAAGTTGGGGCGGTCGAGTTCGACGCCCCAGACCGTCTCGTAGACCTGCCGCAGCTCGCCGAGGGTGAACTCGGGCGGGCAGAAGGCGGTCGCGAGGCAGGTGTACTCCAGCTTGGCGCCGACCCGTTCGTGGGCGTCGGCGAGGATGCGGTCGTGGTCGAAGGCGAGCGTGCCGTGCGTCCCGTACGGGATCCACCGGGCCTGGGCCGCGTCGCCGCCGCCGCGCGGTTCCGGAGGGTCGGGTACGAGCGCGGTGAAGGCGACGGAGACGACCCGCATCCTCGGGTCGCGGTCCGGTTCGGTGTAGGTGCGGAGCTGTTCGAGGTGGAGGCCGGCGACGGTGGACTCGGAGAGTCCGGTCTCCTCGGCGAGTTCGCGGCGGGCGGCCCGTTCGGCGGACTCGCGGGGCAGCACGAATCCGCCGGGCAGGGCCCAGGATCCGGCGTACGGCTCCTGGCCGCGCTCGACGAGCAGGACGTGGAGCCGCTCCTCGCGGAGGGTGAGGACGGCGAGGTCGACGGTGACGGCGAAGGGCACGAAGGCGTAGGGGTCGTAGCCCTCGGGGGCCCGGTGGGCGGTCATCGGCGCTCCGGCGGGGTGTCGGTGAGGTGCGGGCCCTCGGCGAGCAGTTCGTCGACCGCGGCGACGGCGGCCGCGAGCCGCTCCTCGTGGGGGCCGGTGAGGACGGCCGTCCGCCGGCCGGTGTGCGCGAGCTGGGTGAGGAAGCGCGCGGTCATCCAGGGCCGCAGCTGCTCCCCGTAGGGCAGGCCGTCCTCGGATGCGATCCCGCGGTGGTCGGTGAGCAGCCAGAGGTGCTGCCGGCCGTGGGCGGCGATCTCGCAGGTGGCGGGGCTGGTGGTGCCCGTGTACCGCTCGTGCCAGATGGTGGCGGCGAAGGCGTCGGTGTCGCAGAAGAGGACGGGCGAGCCGTCCCGGGCTGCCTCCTCCTCCCGTTCGGCCTGGCGCTGGGCGATGACGGGGAAGTCTGAGGAGCGGAGGTCGGTCCCGGGTGCGCCGAACCCGCCCTCGTACTCCGGTACGCAGCGGGTGCGGGCCCAGACGCCGCCGCGCCGCCGGTAGTGGTCGGCGAGGGCGTGGGCCATGGTGGTGGTGCCGGTGGACTCGGCGCCGAGGACGACGACCCGCCGGGTGAGCGCGGCCCGTACGGGCGGCTCCAGGAAGTCCCAGAAGGCGGTGGGGTCCTCGCGGACGGCGGCGCTGGAGACGGGGTGCGTCCGGTCGACGTGGACGGTCTCGGCGCCGAGGCGGCGGCCGGTCTCGTCCGCGTACGGCTGCGCGGTGAAGACGGCGTCGACCCGTTCGGGGCCCGCGTACTCCGTGCCGCCGGCGACGAGGACGTCCGGGTGGATCTCGCGCATCCAGGCGACCCGGTCCTCCAGCGGCAGGGCGTCCAGGGACGAGCCCCGGACGAACACCGTGACGCGCTCGCAACGGTCGCGTGCGGTGCGGACGAGGTGGTGGTGGCCGGCGTGCGGCGGGTGGAACCTGCCGGGGACGAGGCCGTGGCCGTAACGGTTCATGGCGTGATCCCCGCCGCGCGCAGTCCGGTCCCCTCGACGCGCTCCGTGCGGGGCGTCGGCGGGACGTCGAGACCTGGTCCACCCCCGTGGGCCCAGGTCCACCGGCTGTTCACGGCGGGGCTCACCTCCGATCTCTTTAAGAGTCATCTTGACTATAAAGCGTCGCGGTCGTCCCCCACAAGGCCCACCGGACACGAAGAAGCCCGTGACCGACGGGCGGTCACGGGCTTCTTCGGTACGGCCGGGGCCTTACATGCCGACTTCCTTCATCAGCATGCCGACCTCCGTGTTGGTCAGGCGGCGCAGCCAGCCCGACTTCTGGTCGCCCAGGGCGATCGGGCCGAAGGCGGTGCGGACCAGCTTCTCGACCGGGAAGCCCGCCTCGGCGAGCATCCGGCGCACGATGTGCTTGCGGCCCTCGTGGAGGGTCACCTCGACCAGGTAGTTCTTGCCGGTCTGCTCGACGACGCGGAAGTGGTCGGCGCGCGCGTAGCCGTCCTCCAGCTGGATGCCGTCCTTGAGGCGCCGGCCGACCTCGCGGGGCAGCGGGCCCGTGATGGCGGCCAGGTAGGTCTTCTTCACGCCGTACTTCGGGTGCGTGAGGCGGTGGGCCAGCTCGCCGTGGTTGGTGAGCAGGATGATGCCCTCGGTCTCCGTGTCGAGCCGGCCGACGTGGAACAGCCGGGTCTCGCGGTTGGTGACGTAGTCGCCGAGGCACTGGCGGCCGTCCGGGTCCTCCATGGTGGAGACGACGCCCGACGGCTTGTTCAGCGCGAAGAACAGGTACGACTGGGTGGCGACGGTCAGGCCGTCCACCTTGATCTCGTCCTTCTCCGGGTCGACGCGCATGCCCTGCTCGAGGACGATCTCGCCGTTGACCTCGACGCGGGCCTGCTCGATGAGCTCCTCGCAGGCGCGGCGCGAGCCCATGCCGGCGCGGGCGAGGACCTTCTGCAGGCGCTCGCCCTCCTGCTCGGCGCCGGGGAAGGTCTTGGGGGTCTTGATCTCGGGCTTGCCGGCGTACCGCTCCCGGTTGCGCTCCTCCGTACGGGCGTCGTACTCGCGCGAGCGGGCGGGCGCCGTACGGCCGCCGCCGCGCTGCGGGGACTGCCGGGGACCGCCCTTGGCGCCGCCGCGCGCGGCCGTGCCACGCCCGCGCTTGGGGCCGTCCGAGGAGGAGCCGGGGCTGTACCGCTCGTCGTAGGTGCGCTCCTCCGGGCGCGCCTTGCGCGGGCTGGAGCCGGTCGGCCGGCCGCCGCCGCCCTGGCCCGGACGCCCGCCGCCCTGGCCGGGACGTCCGCCGCCCTGGCCCTGGCGGTCGTCGCGGCCGTTGCCGGCGCCGCGGTAGTTCCCGCGCCCGCCGCCACCGCCGCTGTTGCCGCGGCCGCCGCCGCTGCCGCCGCGGCCGCCGCTGTTGCCACCACGGCTCCCGCCGTTGTTTCCGCTGCTGTTCCTGCCGCTGCTGCTTCGCATCAAAGTTCCGTCTTGTCGTCTACGTCTGCGTCCGGGTCGAACGACGGGACGCCTTCCAGGGAGTCCGGCTCGACCGCCTCGGCCTCGGGGAGGAAGGGGGCGAGCTCGGGGAGTTCGTCCAGGCCTCGGAGGCCCATCCGCTCCAGGAAGTAGTTCGTCGTCCTGTACAGGATCGCACCTGTTTCGGGTTCCGCGCCCGCCTCCTCCACCAGACCCCGCTGGAGGAGCGTCCGCATCACGCCGTCGCAGTTGACTCCGCGTACCGCCGAGACCCGCGAACGGCTGACCGGCTGGCGGTACGCGACCACCGCCAGGGTCTCCAGGGCCGCCTGGGTGAGCCGCGCCTGCTGCCCCTCCAGGACGAAGGCCTCGACGGCCGGGGCCAAGGCGGCGCGGGTGTAGTAGCGCCAGCCGCCGGCCACCCGCCGCAGCTCGAAGCCGCGGCCCTGGGCGGTGTACTCGTCGGCCAGCTCGTGCAGGGCGTCGGCGACCTCGCGCGGGGTGCGCTCCAGGACCTTGGCGAGGTGGGACTCGGTGGCGGGCTCGTCGACGACCATGAGGACGGCTTCGAGGGCGGGCTTGAGGTCGCTCATGCGGTGGCCTCCTGGTCGAATTCGTCGGTCACGGCCCCGGAGGGGTCCGTCTCGCCGCCCGTCCAGGAGACCGTGAGGTCGCCGAGGGCGGTCTCCTGGTCGAGGGCGACGGCCTTCTCCCGGTAGAGCTCCAGGAGGGCGAGGAAGCGGGCGACGACGGTGAGGGTGTCGCCGGCGTCCTCGATCAGCTCCCGGAAGACGGCCGTCCCGCGCTCGCGGAGCAGCGCGACGACCACGGCGGCCTGGTCCCGGACGCTGACGAGCGGGGCGTGGATGTGGTCGACGTACACCTGGGGCTCGGCCTTGGGCTGCATGGCCTTGACGGCCAGCTTGGCGAAGCCCTCGGCGCCGATGGAGATGACGACCTCGGGGAGCAGCTCGGCGTGGTGCGGTTCGAGTCCGACGGTACGGGGGTGGCGGCGGCCCTCGGCGTCCCAGCGTTCCTCGAAGATCGCGGCGATCTGCTTGTACGCGCGGTACTGGAGGAGCCGGGCGAAGAGCAGGTCGCGGGCCTCCAGGAGGGCGAGGTCGGCCTCGTCCTCCACCTCGGCGGCGGGGAGCAGCCGGGCGGCCTTGAGGTCGAGCAGGGTGGCGGCGACGACGAGGAACTCGGTGGTCTGGTCGAGGTCCCCGTCGGGCCCGAGGGCCCGCAGGTGCGCCATGAACTCGTCGGTGACCTGGGAGAGCGCGACCTCGGTGACATCGAGCTTGTGCTTGGTGATCAGCTGGAGGAGCAGATCGAAGGGCCCCTCGAAGTTGGACAGCCGCACGGTGAACCGCCCGTCGCGCCCGTCGGCCGCCTCCGTGCCCTCGGAAGGGCCATGAGCCTCGGACACCACGGACGGCCCGTGGGCCTCCGGGGCGTCGGGCATCGCAGGGGCCGCGGGGGCCGCAGGTGTCTCAGCCGCCGCGGGGGTCTCGGGCGCTCCGGCCGCGGGGGTCTCAGGCGCCTCAGGCGCCGCGGGGGCCTCAGGCCCCTCGGACGCCCCTGGAGCCGCCGCCTCCGGGGCCTCCCCCGCCGCCCCCGCGGGTGCGGGCGCGGACGGCGGGAGGGCCTCGGAGGTGTCGGCGGGTGCGGGTTGTGCGACCGGCCCCGGCGTCGCGCCCGGGCCGCGGCCCAGGAGGCGGCGGCGGGGGCGGGACGTTTCGTCAGGGGTGTGGTGCACGGAGGGGTCCAGGGGGAACGAGGAGAACGGCAGCCCGCAGGCTACCGTCAGCGGCCGCGCAGGCGGCGGACGAGGATGCTCGCGTCGCCGCGGGACTCCAGGTCCGCCAGGACGACCGCGACGGCCTCCCGGACGATCCGGCCCCGGTCGACGGCGAGACCGTGCTCACCGCGCAGGACGAGCCGGGCGTGCTCCAGGTCCATGAGCTCCTCGGCGGAGACGTAGACCGTGATCTTCTCGTCGTGGCGCTCGCGGCCGCTGGGCCGCCGGTTCGCCGTGCGGCCGCCGCGCCGCCGGGCCGCCGCCGCGGGGGCGGGCACCGAGGCGGTGGGTGCCGCCTTGACGGCCGGCGCCTCGGGCTCGGCAGTCCGGGCGCGGGGCTCCGCGGCCTCGGAGTCCGCCGGGGCGTGCTCGGCGGATCCTTCGGCCGCCGTCGTGTCGCTCTCGGCCGCAGGTGCCGGGACCGCCCGGCGGGGTGCGGACGCCTGGAGCGCCGTCCCCCCTGTCGTACGGAAGAGTTCGTCGGCTCCGGGCAGACTCACTCGGCGTGACACCGGGCGAGCACCTCCCTGGCGAGCTGGCGGTAGGCGGCGGCGCCCACGGAGTTGGAGGCGTACGTGGTGATGGGCTCGCCGGCGACCGTGGTCTCCGGGAAGCGGACCGTACGGCCGATGACCGTGTGGTACACGTGGTCGTCGAAGGCCTCGACGACGCGCGCGAGGACCTCACGGCTGTGCACGGTACGGGAGTCGTACATCGTGGCGAGGATGCCGTCGAGCTCGAGCTCGGGGTTGAGCCGCTCCTGGACCTTCTCGATGGTCTCGGTGAGCAGCGCGACACCACGGAGCGCGAAGAACTCGCATTCCAGCGGCACGATGACCTTGTGAGCCGCCGTCAGGGCGTTCACGGTCAGCAGGCCGAGCGAGGGCTGACAGTCGATCACGATGTAGTCGTAGTCGTTCATCAGCGGCTTCAGGGCGCGCTGGAGCGTCGACTCGCGCGCGACCTCGCTGACCAGCTGGACTTCGGCGGCCGAGAGGTCGATGTTGCTCGGCAGCAGGTCCATGTTGGGCACGGCGGTCTTGAGGAGGACCTCGTCCGCCGACATGCCCCGCTCCATGAGCAGGTTGTAGACGGTGAGGTCGAGCTCCATCGGGTTCACGCCGAGGCCGACCGACAGGGCTCCCTGCGGGTCGAAGTCGACGAGCAGCACCCGTCGTCCGTACTCGGCGAGCGCGGCTCCCAGGTTGATGGTCGACGTGGTCTTGCCGACGCCGCCCTTCTGGTTGCACATCGCGATGATCTTCGCGGGTCCGTGGTCGGTCAGGGGACCCGGGATCGGGAAGTACGGCAGGGGCCGTCCGGTGGGGCCGATCCGCTCGCGGCGCTGGCGGGCAGCGTCGGGTGCGAGGGTGGCCGCGTACTCCGGATCGGGCTCGTACTCGGCGTCGGGGTCGTAGAAGTGCCCCTCGGGCACCTCGTCGTAGGCGGCGAAGTGGGTGGACTCTCGGCCCATCTCGTTGCCGGCCGTGGCGTTCACGTGTAGGCCGTCCATCGTCTTCATCGTGTGGGCACTCGTCATGGGCTGGTGCGTCGCGAAGGTCCGCACCGCGACGGAGCCGATCGGGGCACCTGGCGCACCGCTCCCGGGAGTAAATGTCGACTCATTCACAAGTCGTCTTACCTCCTTGGATGTGACCAGGAACATTTATCGATAGGTCAGCGTGGCACCATGCCGACGGTTGGCGACTCTATGGCGTGTCACCGCTCCGCAGCAACACAATCCGCCGGACCCGGCCCGATGTGTCGGCAACCGAACACCTCTCTGTCAAGGGTGCGCAGGCATGCATCCACACGTTTCAGGGGTGTGCGAAACGGTTAAAGGGTTACGTTCGAGGCGAGTTGCCCGAACGTTTCGGCGGGGGCGGAGACACAGCCGGCCGGACCTTGTCGAACAAGGTCCGGCCGGGTGCGTGATATTGACGGCACGCGTTGACGGGGCCTCCGTCAAAGAGCCTTCAGGGTCAGGCGAGGAGGCTGCTCAGCTCGACGTGCTCGAGACCGTGCGCCTCGGCGACCTCCTTGTAAACCACCTTGCCGTCATGGGTGTTGAGGCCCAGGGCGAGCGCGGAGTCGCGGCGCAGCGCCTCGACCCAGCCGTTGTTCGCCAGCGACACGATGTAGGGCAGCGTGGCGTTGGTGAGGGCGTAGGTGGAGGTGTTCGGGACCGCGCCCGGCATGTTGGCGACGCAGTAGAAGACCGAGTTGTGGACCTGGAAGGTCGGCTCGGCGTGGGTGGTCGGGTGGGAGTCCTCGAAGCAGCCGCCCTGGTCGATCGCAATGTCGACAAGGACACTTCCGGGCTTCATCTTGGCGACGAGCTCGTTGGTGACCAGCTTCGGGGCCTTGGCGCCCGGGATGAGGACGGCGCCGATGACGAGGTCGGCCTCGATGACGGCCTTCTCCAGCTCGAAGGCGTTGGAGACGATCGTCTTGACCTTCGTGCCGAAGATCTTGTCGGCCTCGCGGAGCTTGTTGATGTCACGGTCGAGCAGGGTCACGTGGAAGCCCATGCCGATGGCGATCTGCACGGCGTTCCAGCCGGAGACGCCGCCGCCGATGACGACGCACTCGCCGGCGTGGGTGCCGGGGACGCCGCCGGGGAGGACGCCACGGCCGCCGGCCGAGCGCATCAGGTGGTAGGCGCCGACCTGCGGGGCCAGGCGGCCCGCGACCTCGGACATCGGGGCGAGCAGCGGGAGCGCGCGGTTCGCGGTCTCGACGGTCTCGTACGCGATGGCGGTGGTGCCGGACTGCAGGAGGGCGTCCGTGCACTCACGGGAGGCGGCGAGGTGCAGGTAGGTGAAGAGGGTCTGGTCCTTGCGGAGGCGGTGGTACTCCTCCGCGATGGGCTCCTTGACCTTGAGCAGCAGGTCGGCCGTGGCCCAGACCTCGTCGGCGGTCGCGAGGATCTCGGCGCCGGCGGCGACGTACTCCTCATCCGTGATGGAGGAGCCGACACCGGCGTTCTGCTCGATGAAGACCTGGTGGCCGTTGCGGACGAGCTCGTGGACACCGGCGGGGGTGATGGCCACGCGGAACTCGTTGTTCTTGACCTCGCGGGGGATGCCGACCTTCATCGTCGATCACGGTCCTTGAATCAGGGGGATATCTGGGGCACTGAGATACATACCCGGATGCACTGCGGCGCACCGGGGCAGACCACGTTCGAACGCGGCGCACCCAGTCTAATGAAGGAGTTCTCCCTGTCTAGCCTTTCAAAGTACTAATCTTCGCCGGAGCCACTGCGGATTTCGTAGGCTGATGGTTCCGTTTCCAGGAGTCTCTCCGCTGCCGAGCGGTGCAGCCCGGCCGCCGCGGGGTCGCCGAGCCGGTCGAGGGTGTCGGCCAGCCTCAGCTGGAGCGCGGCCTGGAGCCGGGTGTCCTTGGCCCGGCGGGCCCACTCCACCGCTTCCTCGCAGGTCCGCAGCGACTCCTCGGGCCGCCCGGCGTACTCCTGGACCCGGGCCGCCTCGCTCAACGCCCTTGCGTAGCCCGGGAGATCGGAGAGCCTGCGGTACCCGGCCGCGGCGGCGCGCCAGCTCCGCAGGGCCTCCCCGTACCGCCCCGCATAGGTCTGTACGGCTCCGAGGCGGGCGTACAGCCGGGCCTGGTCGGCGCGCTCGTCCCGGGCCAGGCGCTGGGCGAGGGCCCGTCCGTACCAGTCGCCGGCCCGCTGCCAGTCCCCCAGCTCCTGATACGAGCCACCTACGGATTCCATTGCGCGACCCGTCGCGTACGGGTCATTTGCTTTGCGTCCGGCGTCCAAAGCCGACCGATATCGCAGCAGAGCGTCCTTCGTCCTGCCGGTTCGGGCATCCAGATCGGCCAGGTTGAGCAGGGCAGCGGCCCGCTCGCGGTGCAGCCCGCGCCGCTCGGCCACGTCCAGGACGAGCCGGTGCAGGCCGTACAGCTGGGGGGCGGCGGCCTCGGCGCCCCGATGTGCCGCGAGCGCCCTCACGAGCGAGGCGACGAGTCGTCGGGCCAGGGTGTCGAGCTCTCCGTCGGCGACGGCGAGCCGGGCGGAGGCCAGGAGCACGGCCTGCCGGGAGTCCAGCCAGGCGGCGGCCGCGGCCGCGCTCGGGAAACGCAGGGCGCGCGGCAGGCCGGCCAGCTTCCGGCGGGCGGGCGAGCCCTCGGGTTCGGTGACCGCACGGCAGGACTGGAGGAGCCGTACGGTCCGCTCCAGCATCCGGGCCCGGGCGAGCTGCACCTCGGCGGGCCGGTCGCGCTCCTCCAGCTCGGCGCGAAGGAGGGGGACGAGATGCGCGCGCACCTCGTACTGTCCGTCCTCGCCGCCCGAGACGAGCCCCAGGGCGGCGAAGTCGGCGAGGGTGGTCGCGGCCGCGGAGACCGAGCAGCCGGCCAGGGCCGAGGCGGTGTGGGCGTCGGCCCGGCCCAGCGGGGCCAGGGCGAGGAATCGCAGTATCCGGGCGGCGGTGGCGGGCAGCGCCTCGTGTGCGAGCAGGAAGGTCCGGGTGAGGGGATCGCCGCCGAGCCCGCGCAGCCGCTTGGCGAGATCGGCGACGGAGGCCTTGGGGCGGCTCGCCAGCCAGCCGCCCGCCAGCACGACGGCGGCGGGCAGCCCGCCGCACTCCTCGACGAGGGTCTCGGCGGCCTGCGGGTCGACGGTGATGCGGACGGAGCCGGTGAAGGCGGTCAGCAGCTCGATGGCCGACTTGGGGTCGAGCCCGCCGACGGTGCAGGGCCGGACGTCGGGAATGCCGGTGAGCGGCCCCCGGGCGACGCCGACGACCAGGGCGTCGGGGTTGTCGGGGATGAGGGGGTCGGCCTGCTCGGCGTCGACGGCGTCGTCGAGGACGAGTACGGCCCGCCGGTCCGCGAGCGCGCCCCTGACGAGCTCGGTCAGCTCGTCCTCGCCGGCGCCGGGGGGTTCGGCGACGCCGAGCGCGGCGAGGAGTTCCTGGGCGACGCGCGCCGTGGGGACGGGCTCGCCGCCGGGCTCGGTGAGCCGGGCGCGGAAGACTCCGTCGGGGTAGCGGTCGGCGAGCCCGGCCACCAGCTCCTCGGCGAGGGCGGTCCGTCCGGAGCCGGGCTTGCCGGCGATGAGCAGGACCCGGGCGCGGGGGGCCTTGCGCCCGGTGAGGGTGTCGAGGCCGGTCCGTTCGATGTCGGCGCGCAGGGCCTTCAACTCCCGCTGCCGGCCGAAGAACTGCCGGCTGCCGGCCGCCGCCACCGCCTGATCCGTCACGGGCCACGCTCCCGT
This sequence comes from Streptomyces sp. NPDC002825, assembly GCF_040295385.1. NCBI lineage: Bacteria > Bacillati > Actinomycetota > Actinomycetes > Kitasatosporales > Streptomycetaceae > Streptomyces > Streptomyces sp. NPDC002825. The sequence continues at coordinate 23,660 of NZ_JBEOVH010000050.1, read as the reverse complement.
CCACCTGCGCACGAGCCGATCCCGGCGGGGGGCTCCGCACGGGCGATTCCGAGCGTAGTTCAGGGCGGGAGGGGGACCTGGCGGAGCAGCGCGGACGTTTCCCCCGATCGGATCAGCAGATCTTCACACCACGCCCCCGTTGTGGGCAGCCGTTCCGCAAGGTGCGGTGCCCACCCCGTTGTGGGCAGGCGTTCCGCAAGGGGCGCCGGGCCTTACGACTCGAACGGGCGGGCCGGCCAAGGCGTCGTCGCCGGGCGCAGCGACTCCACGTCGCCCCCCGCCCGCGCCGCCACCACCGCCAGCACCCCCGCCACCAGACACGAGTTGTGCAGCTCCCCCGCCAGAACCCCCCGCGCCAGCTCCGCCAGCGGCACCCGCGCCAGCTCCATGTCCGCCTCCTCGTCGGCGACCTCGTACCGCTCCCCCTCCGCGTCCGCGAGGTCCCGCGCGAGGAAGATCCGTACGGCCTCGTCGGAGCCGCCGGGCGAGGTGTAGAGGTCGGCGAGGACCTTCCAGTCCTCCGCCTTGACGTGCGCCTCCTCGTACAGCTCGCGCTGGGCGGCGTGCAGCGGGTTCTCGCCGGGCACGTCGAGCAGCCCGGCCGGGATCTCCCAGAGCTTCTGCCGTACGGGGTGCCGGTACTGCCGGAGGACGAGGACACGGTCCTGCTCGTCGAGGGCGAGGACGGCGACGGAGCCCGGGTGGACCTGGTAGTCGCGGCGGGCGACGGAACCGTCCGGCATGACCACGTCGTCCGTGCGGACACTCGTCTTCTTGCCCGTGAAGGGGGTGGTGGTGGCGACGACCCGCCACTCCTCCGGGGTGTCCTGCACCTGCATCAGTAGCCTCCCACATACGAAGAACCGGGGTACCGGTCCCGAAAGAGGACCAGTACCCCGGAAACGTTAACCCCAGAGGCTACTTCGCGGTCTTGCGCTCCACGGCCGCCTTCACCAGGCCCGCGAAGAGCGGGTGCGGGCGGGTCGGGCGGGACTTCAGCTCCGGGTGCGCCTGGGTGGCGACCAGGTAGGGGTGGACGTCCTTCGGGTACTCGACGAACTCGACGAGCTTGTTGTCCGGGGAGGTGCCGGAGAAGACCAGACCGGCCTTCTTCTCCAGCTCCGCACGGTAGGCGTTGTTCACCTCGTAGCGGTGGCGGTGGCGCTCCTCGACGTACGGCTCGTCGCTGTAGGTCTCGCGGACGACCGAGCCCTCGGCGAGCTTCGCCGGGTAGAGGCCCAGGCGCATCGTTCCGCCCAGGTCGCCGGCGCCCTCGACGTAGGCCAGCTGCTCCTCCATCGTGGAGACGACGGGGTGCGCGGTGGCCGGGTCGAACTCGGTGGAGTTGGCCTCGGGGATGTCGGCCAGGTTCCGCGCGGCCTCGATCACGATGCACTGCAGGCCGAGGCAGATGCCGAGCAGCGGCACCTTGTTCTCGCGGGCGTACTGGATCGCGCCGACCTTGCCGGACACACCGCGGTCGCCGAAGCCGCCGGGGATGAGGATGCCGTCGACGTCGCCGAGCTGCTTGGCGGCGCCGGCCGGGGTCTTGCAGTCGTCGGAGGTGACCCACTTGACCTTGACCCGCGCCTTGTTGGCGAAGCCGCCGGCGCGCATGGCCTCGGTGACCGACAGGTAGGCGTCGGGCAGGTCGATGTACTTGCCGACGAGCGCGACGGTGACCTCGTGGTCGGGGTTGTGGACGCGGTCCAGGAGGTCCTCCCAGACGGTCCAGTCCACGTCGCGGAAGGGGAGGTCCAGCTTGCGCACCACGTAGGCGTCGAGGCCCTCGGAGTGCACGACCTTCGGGATGTCGTAGATGGAGCGGGCGTCCGGGCAGGCGACGACGGCGGCCTCGTCCACGTCACACATCAGGCTGATCTTGCGCTTGATGGCGGTGGGGACCTCGCGGTCGCAGCGCAGCACGATGGCGTCGGGCTGGATGCCGATGTTGCGCAGGGCGGCGACGGAGTGCTGGGTCGGCTTGGTCTTCAGCTCGCCGGAGGGGCCGATGTAGGGCAGCAGCGAGATGTGCACGACGAAGACGTTGTCGCGGCCGACCTCGTGGCGGACCTGGCGGACGGTCTCCAGGAACGGCAGGGACTCGATGTCGCCGACCGTGCCGCCGACCTCGGTGATGACGACGTCGACCTCGTCGGTCGCCATGCGGCGGATCCGGGACTTGATCTCGTTGGTGATGTGCGGGATGACCTGCACGGTGTCACCGAGGTACTCGCCGCGCCGCTCCTTGGCGATGACCTGGGAGTAGACCTGGCCGGTGGTGACGTTGGCCGAGCCGTCGAGGTCGACGTCGAGGAAGCGCTCGTAGTGGCCGATGTCCAGGTCGGTCTCGGCGCCGTCGTTGGTGACGAACACCTCACCGTGCTGGAAGGGGTTCATCGTGCCCGGGTCGACGTTCAGGTACGGGTCGAGCTTCTGCATCACGACGCGCAGTCCCCGTGCCTTGAGCAGCATGCCCAGGCTGGAGGCGGTGAGGCCCTTGCCGAGGGAGGAGGCGACACCCCCGGTGACGAAGATGTGCTTGGTCGTCGTGGTGTTGGGCGGCATCGCCAAGAGGGGGCTCCCGTGGTCGCGTTCTGGAGGTGCGTACCGGCGTGCCCTCCGGAAGAATCGGGGGGTGCCGTCGCTGCGGTTTCGGGGTCCTCGGCTGTCGCCGTTTCCCACCGGTCCACGGGGTACCAGGGTATCAGCGACATCGGGAGACCGCTTCCGGCCACACGCGGCAGTCGGGTGTTCACGGACGGCGACGCGGCCGTCGGGACCGGGGGAAGGCGCAGCTCACCCGGGTGGAGCAGCGCACGGCCCGTGTGATCACTACGGTCGCCCGGGTGGCACGTATTCTGCTCGGACACCGCCCGCCGAGGAGGTCGGCGCCGCCCGCCGCTCAGGCAGGCCCGTTCGTCGAGCAGATCCGCTCGTCTCGCCGAGCAGACCGGTTCGTCCCGCACACTGGCCTTGCCGACATCGCACAGACATCACGCACATCAGCAGCAAGCGCCCCCTCGGGGGCGGACGTGGCCGTACGACTGGAGTGAAGCACGTGGCCGGGCGCATCGAGGATTACGCACTCATCGGAGACATGCAGACCGCCGCCCTGGTCTGCCGGGACGGCAGCGTCGACTGGCTGTGTCTCCCCCGCTTCGACTCGCACGCGATCTTCGCGGGGCTGCTCGGCACCGAGGAACACGGGTTCTGGCGGGTGAGCCCGGCGGGTCCGGCGGACGCGGAGCCGGCCCCGGCCGACCGGCGCCGCTACGTGGGCGACTCGCTGATCCTGGAGTCCGAGTGGGACACCCCGCGGGGCACGGTCCGGGTGACCGACTTCATGCCGCCGCGCGACGGCGCGCCGCAGCTGATCCGGATCGTCGAGGGCGTCTCGGGCCGGGTGCGGATGCGTTCCTCGCTGCGGATGCGGTTCAGCTACGGCCGGATCGTGCCGTGGGTGCACAAGGTCGGGGAGCGCACGGTCGCGGTCGCCGGGCCCGACTCGGTGTGGCTGGACACCGCTGTGGAGACGCACGGCAAGGACCTGACGACGTACTCCGAGTTCACGGTCACGCCCGGGGAGCGGATCACCTTCACCCTCTCCTGGCAGCCCTCGCACAAGCAGCCGCCGGCGCTGCCGGACCCGGAGGGCGCGCTGGAGGCGACCGCCGACTTCTGGCGGGAGTGGGTCGAGCACTGCACCTACCACGGCCCGTACCGGGAGGCCGTGATCCGTTCGCTGATCACCCTGAAGGCGCTGACGTACGCGCCGACGGGCGGGATCGTCGCCGCGCCGACGACCTCGCTGCCGGAGGAGATCGGCGGCGTACGGAACTGGGACTACCGCTACACCTGGCTGCGGGACGCGGCGATCACCCTGTCCTCGATGCTGCGCACCGGCTACCGCGAGGAGGCCCGCGCCTGGCGGGACTGGCTGCTGCGCGCCGTCGCGGGCGACCCGGAGAACCTGCAGATCATGTACGGCATCGCGGGTGAGCGCGAGCTCGGCGAGGCGGAGCTGGACTGGCTCCCCGGGTACGAGAACTCCGGCCCCGTCCGGGTCGGCAACGGCGCCGCGAACCAGCTCCAGCTGGACGTGTACGGCGAGGTCACGGAGGCCCTGCACCTGGGGCACATGACCGGCCTGTCCCGCAACGACTACGCCTCCCTGCTCCAGATCAAGCTGATCCAGTACCTGGAGACGCACTGGGACCAGCCCGACGAGGGCATCTGGGAGGTCCGTGGCCCCCGTCGCCACTTCGTGCACTCCAAGGTGATGGCCTGGGTGGCCGTGGACCGCACGATCAAGCTGATCGAGTCCGGGGACGCCGACGGCCCGCTGGAGCGCTGGCGCGAGCTGCGCGACGAGATCCACCGGGACGTCTGCGAGAAGGGTTACGACAAGGAGCGGAACACCTTCACGCAGTCGTACGGCTCCCAGGAGCTGGACGCCTCGCTGCTGCTCATCCCGCAGATGGGCTTCCTGCCGCCGGACGACAAGCGGGTCATCGGCACGATCGAGGCGATCCAGCGCGAGCTGTCCACGGAGGACGGCTTCGTGCTGCGCTATCCGACGGCCGGCGAGGAGGCCGGGGTGGACGGCCTGGAGGGCGACGAGGGCGCGTTCCTCGCCTGTTCCTTCTGGCTGGCGGACGACCTGGCGATGATCGGCCGGGTCGACGAGGCCCGCACGCTCTTCGAGAAGCTGCTCGCGCTCCGCAACGACCTCGGACTGCTCGCCGAGGAGTGGGACGCGCGGCTCCAGCGGCAGGTGGGCAACTTCCCGCAGGCCTTCAGCCATGTCCCGCTGATCGACACCGCGCTGCGGCTGACGGCGAGCGGCGCGTACGGCGGCTGAGGAGCGCCCCGGGGGGCACGGGACCTACGATGAGAGGGTCCTGTCCCCCCGTACGAAAGGGGGGCTCCCATGGCTCCCCATGTGTCCGAGAGCGCACTGGCCGGACTGGTCGAGGATCTGGCCGGTGAGGTGATCACGCCCGGCGATCCGGGCTACGACGAGGCCCGCGCCCTGCACAACGGCATGATCGACCGGCGCCCGTCGGTGATCGCCCAGTGCGCCACCCAGGCGGACGTGTCCAACGCGATCCTGTTCGGCCGCGAGGCGGACCTGCCGATCGCGGTCCGCGGCGGCGGGCACAGCGTCGCCGGGACCTCCATGATCGACGGCGCGCTGGTCGTCGACCTCCGCCGGATGCACGCGGTCGTCGTGGACCCGGAGGACATGACGGTACGGATCGAGGGCGGGGCGACGATGGCCCACCTGGACCACGCGTGCCAGCCGTTCCATGTGGCGACCACCGGCGGGCGGGTGTCCACGACCGGCGTCGGCGGCTTCACCCTGGGCGGCGGATCCGGCTGGCTGGAGCGGAAGTTCGGCCTCGCCAGCGACAACCTGCTGGCCGCCGACCTGATCACCGCCGAGGGCAAGCACGTCCACACGGACGCGGAGGAGAACCCGGAGCTCTTCTGGGCACTGCACGGCGGCGGCGGGAACTTCGGGGTGGCGACCTCGCTGACGCTGCGGCTGCACCCGCTGCCCCGGATGAGCGTCGCGATGCTGTTCTTCCTGCCGGAGAACGCGCCCGAGGTGGTGCGCACCTTCCGCGACCTCGGCCTGAGCGCGCCGGACGAGATGGGCGGCGGCGCTATCTATGTGCCTGCGCCCCCGGAGCCATTCATCCCCGAGGAACTGGTCGGGAAACTGGTGTGCGGGGCGCTGTTCACGTACACCGGGCCGGTCGGCGAGCTGCGCGAGTTCGCGGCGCCGCTGTTCGCGCTGAAGCCGGTGGTGGAGATCGTCACGGACATCCCGTACGTGGACCTGCAGTCGATGATGGACGATCCGCCGGGGCTGCGGAACTACTGGTCGGCCGAGTACCTGCGGGAGTTCGACGACGAGGCCGTGGACGTCTTCTGCGCCCGCGGCGCGGGGATCCCGGCGGGGACCGCCACCCAGCAGGTGCTGTTCCTGATGGGCGGGCAGGTGGCCGCCGGGCCCTCCACGTATCCGCAGCCGTGGCGCACCGCGCCCTGGGCGGTGCACCCGTTCGCGACCTGGGAGGACCCGGCGCTCGACGAGCGGGCGCAGCAGTGGGTGCGCGACGTGCGGGCCGATGTGCGGCCGTGGGCGCTCGACGCGACGTACCTCAACTTCGTCGGCGCCGAGGGCGAGCAGCGGATCGTCTCCTCGTTCGGCGAGGAGAACTACCGCCGGCTCGCCGCCGTGAAGGCCGAGTACGACCCCGACAACGTGTTCCGGTTCAACCAGAACATCGCCCCTGCCGGCTGATCCGGCTCATCGCAGCGCGGTGACCACCTCCTGGGCGGCGCGGGCGCCCTCGGTCGCGCCGCCTTCCATGAAGCCCTGGAAGTCGTACGAACAGTGCTCGCCGCCGATGTGGACGTTGCCCTGGGCGGTGCCCTCGTACCCGGCGTACCGGTGGAGGTATCCGACGGGCCAACAGGAGTACGCGCCGAGGGAGTAGGGGTTCTTGTGCCAGGCGGAGAGCTGGGCGCGGCCGGTGTACGCCTTGGAGGTGCCGGGGAAGAAGGCGTCGATGCCGGCCAGGTAACGCGTGACCAGGTTCCGTACGTACGGGTCGGACTCGGTGGAGAACGGCCCGGCCGGGTTCAGGTTCCGGGCCAGGCTGCCGCCGCCGTACTGGATGAGGATGCCGCCGGTGCCGCCCTGGACCTTGGTGGTGTCCCAGGTCTGCTGCACCTCGCTGTCCGTGAAGCAGTCGCCGGCGGAGACCCCGGGCCAGGCCCCGGTGCCGCGCCAGGGCCGCGTGCCGAACTGCATGTTGAGCTTGGTGCAGTAGCCCATGCGCGCGTCCCGCAGCAGGTTGCGCATGAGCGGGTCGAACCCGGCCTGGGAGGTGTCGAGTTGCTGGAGGATCGGCAGCGGGACGCACAGGATCGTGTGGTCGGCGGTGACGGTCCGGGTGGCGCCCGCCTCGGTGAAGGTGAGCGTCTGGGTGCCGTCGGCGTTGGCCCGTACGGCGTTCAGCGACCAGCCCGGCTTCAGCGTGCCGGGGGCGAGCGCCCCGGCGATGGCGTTGGGGAGCCGGTCGTTGCCGCCGACGACGTGGTAGCGCTCGTTGGACAGGCCCCAGATGTTGAAGTTGCCCGGATTGGTCTGGTAGCCCATGAGCAGGACGAGGGCGAGCGAGGACTGTTCGGCGGTGTCGGCGCCGTACTCGACGTTGTAGGCGACGTCGATGAACTTCCCCAGCGGTGAGGAGTGTCCGCCGGGGACGCGGGTCTCGATCCACTCGTACAGCGACATGTTGTCGAGGGCGGTGCCGGTGGGGGTGGTCTGGTTCCAGAACACCTCGCCCGCGTCGAGCAGGTCGCGGTGGAGGGCCTGGTAGACGGCGTTGAAGTCCTCGTCGGCCTGGGCGCGCGGGTAGTACGTGCCGTTGAACCAGAGGACCTCCTCGGCTCCGTTGGGTCCACCGCCGAGGAAGTCCTCGGTGGCCAGGCCGAAGCGGCGGCAGAGCTCCAGGATCTTCTTGTGGCTGGTGTCGATCAGCTCGCCGCCGATCTCGGAGGTCTGGCCGTACGCCCAGTGGTCCCGCTGGGTCCACATGCGGCCGCCGACCCTGGACGGGTTCGCCTCGTAGAGCACCGGGCTCAGTCCGGCGTCCTGGAGGGTGAGGGCGGCGGTGAGCCCGGAGATCCCGGCGCCGACGACGGCGATCCGGGCGGTGCTCCTGACCGGCGGGGCGGGCGTGGGGGCGGCCGCGGCGGGCACGGCCGATCCGACGCCCGCGCCGACGGCGATGCCGGCGGCGGTGGCGTACTTGAGGAGGGCCCGGCGTCCGAGGGCGTCGGCTCTCATGCCCCGCAGTTCGTCGACGGGGAGGTTCAGCCGTCGGGCGGCGGCGTGCTCGGCGGCGAGGTTCTTCAGGAGGTGCATCGGGTTGGTGCGTGCCATGGGGGCGCTCCTGGAGGGTGAGGGTGGGGTCAGCTCTGCGGTACGGAGGCGGTGACGGGGGCTTCTTCGTCGGTGCGCTCGGTGGCGTCCTCCAGGACGATCCGGCCGATGATCTCGTAGCGCCGGGGCTGCTTGACCTTGAGGTAGAAGCCGAGTCCGAGCCCGCCGAAGAAGACGGCGCCGACGATCCAGGGGATCGCCTTGAAGAAGAGGGAGTCGGCGGCGAGACCGGCCGCGGTCTCCATGTTCATGATCAGCAGTACGACGACGGCGATCATGCCGACGCCGCCGAGGAGCGGGGCCGTGAGGGTCTTGAACCAGTGCCGGTCCTCGGGGTGGTTCTTGCGGAAGTAGCCGATGACGGCGAAGGAGCAGAGGGTCTGGACGATGAGGATCGCCATCGTGCCGAGGATCGCGAGCAGCGTGTAGAGGTGGATGTACGGGTCCTGGCCGGTGAGCCAGAAGGCGGCGACGAGGCCGACGGCGATGACGCTCTGCACGAACGAGGCGATGTACGGCGAGCCGTGCTTGGCGTGCGTCCGGCCGAGCGCCGGGTGGAGGAAGCCCTCCCGGCCGATGGCGTACAGATAGCGCGCGGCGCACTGGTGGAAGGCCATCCCGCAGGCGAAGGAGCCGGTGAGCAGCAGCCACTGGAAGGCGTCGACGGCCCAGGCGCCGATGAAGGACTGGGTGGGCGCGAAGAACAGGTCGAGGGGGCTCGCGGACGAGGACAGCTTCACGGAGCCGGCGAGGCCGTTCCCCGCGATCGTCATCCACGAGACGTAGATGTAGAAGAGGCCGACGCCGATGACGGAGATCAGGGTGGCGCGCGGGATCACCCGCTTGGGGTCGCGGGACTCCTCGCCGTACATCGCGGTCGACTCGAAGCCGACCCAGGACCAGAAGGCGAAGAAGAGGCCGAGTCCCGCGGAGGTGCCGGTGAAGGCGTTCTTCGGGTTGATCGGCTCGACCGGGATGCCGTCCGGGCCGCCGCCGGCGATCAGGACGGCGGTGGCGACCGCGAAGAGGACGGCGATCTCCGCGACCAGCATCACGCCCAGCGCCTTGGCGGTCAGGTTGATGTCGAAGTACGACAGGACGGCGGTGACGGCCAGCATGACCGCCGCGTACAGGATCCAGGGCACGTCGACGCCGAGCTGGTCGGCGACCGTGGTCTTGGCGAAGTAGGCGAAGACGCCGACGATCGAGGCCTCGAAGACGATGTACGCGAGGACGGCGAGCATTCCGGAGGCCATGCCGGCGATCCGGCCGAGGCCGTGCGAGATGTAGCCGTAGAAGGCGCCGGCGGCCGTGATCCGCTTGGCCATGGCGACGTAGCCGACCGAGAAGACGGTCAGGACGACCGTCGCGAAGAGATATCCGGCGGGAGCGCCGGTGCCGTTGCCGAAGCCGACGGCTATGGGGAGGTTTCCGGTCATCGCCGTGATCGGGGCGGCGGTGGCGACGGCCATGAAGACGACGCCGACGAGTCCGACCGAGTTCGCCTTGAGCCGGTGGACCTCTGGGGTGGGGTTCTCTGCCATGGGCCGAGAGGATCCTCGCGCGTGACGTAGGCCACAATCGACATCCGGTCGCACAATTCCCGCCAGGGGGCGACGAGTTGTCGCCCTGGTGTACGAACTGTCCGGTCCCGTAACCGTCAGGTGATGTCGCCGGAACACGGACGCGGGTAGCGTCCGGCTCCATGGACAATCAGGGCGGGATCACCGTGCAGCGGGCGCTCGAGCTGCCCGGACTGCGCGGCGGGCTCCCGGAGGTCGTGGCCGGCGCGGACCGGCTCCACCGCACGGTGCGCTGGGTGCACGCGGGCGAGGTGCCGAACATCGCGTCGCTGCTCAAGGGCGGCGAACTGCTCCTCACGACGGGCCTCGGCCTGGGCACCCGCCCCGCCGAACAGCGCGCCTTCGTCCGCCGGCTCGCCGACCGGGGCATCGCGGCGCTCGTCGTCGAACTGGGCCCGCGCTTCGCCCGCCTCCCGGCGACGATAGTGGAGACCGCGCGGGCCGCCGGTCTGCCGCTCGTCCAGCTCCACCGCGAGGTCCCCTTCGTCGCCGTCACGGAGGAGATCCACACCGAGATCGTCAACGGCCACTACGCCCTCCAGCGGCAGGCCGAGGAGGTCCACCGGCAGTGCACCGAGGCGCTGCTCGGCGGCGGCGGGGTCCCGCAGGTCCTCCGGATCCTCTCCGACTTCGCCGCCAACCCGGTCTTCCTGGAGACCGCCGACGGACAGCTGCTCTACGCGGCGGGCACCGAGTCCGCGCCGGCCGACCCGCTCCAGGTGTGGGACGGTCTGCGCGGCCAGCGGGCGGCCCGCGAGTCCGGACCGCCCACGGGCACGGTCCTCGTCGACGTCCCCGGCGGCGGCCCCGGTACCGGCTCGGTACGGGCCCGCCTGGTCCTCCTCTCGGTCTCGGGCCCGCTCTCCCCGGTCCACCGGATGGCAGCCGAGCGAGCGGCCGGGCTCCTGGCCGTCGTCCTCATGCAGGCCCGCCAGGAGGAGGAACTGGCGGCCCGCGGCCGGGGCGACTTCCTGACGGACCTGGCGGAGGGCCGGATCTCGGCGGAGGACGCGCCGGCGCAGGCGAGGGTCCTGGGATTCAAGCCGGGCGAGGGCCCGCTGCTCCCTGTGGTGATGCGCCTCGCCTCGGAGTTGTCCCCCTCGGGCAACTGGGCCCTGCTGGCCCGGGCGGTCCTGGAGGAACTGTCCTCGGTGGGCGTCCCGGCCCTCCTGGGCGTCCGCCCGGTGGAAGGCCGGGTCCCGCTCCTCCTGGGCCTGCGCTCGGAATCGGAACGCACGGCGGTCGCGGACCGCGTCGCGGCGGCCCTGCGGGCGGGCGTGGAGCGGGCCGGCCTGGAACGGGCCGGGGTGCACCCGCCGGTGGTCGTGGTCGGCGTGGCGGGCGGCTGGGCCGCGGCCTCGGCGGGCCTGCGGCACGCCGCGGAGACGGCGGCGGCGGCGCAGGGCCTCTCGGACCTCCCGTGGTACGACGCGAGGCGCCTGGACATCGACCTGCTGCTCTGGCGGCTCCGGGACCACCCGGACCTGGCGGCGTTCGTGGACCGGGCGATCGGCCCGCTGCGGGACCACGACAAGGCGTCCCGCCCGCCGCTGCTGCCGACCCTCGAAACGTATCTGGCGCACGCGGGGCGCAAGGCGGAGACGGCGCGCGAGCTGCACCTCAACCGGCAGACCCTCTACAACCGGCTGGCCCGCATCTCCGAACTCCTGGGCACGGACCTGGACGACCCCCAGACGGTCCTGGCCCTCTCCCTGGCCCTCAGAGCCCGCCGCCACACGCTGTAGGGCCCCCGTGTGGGCAATCGTCCCTCCCCCAGACTTCGTCCGGGGGGACCCCAGGGCGGGACGGGTGGGCACACGGGACGGCGCCCTCCAGCGGCGCCTCCGCGTTCCGCGCCTGGACCCGCACCACGATGCGCGGCGCACGGTCGGTGCGGGTCGAGGCGCGGAAGCCTCTGGCGCCGGCAAGGGCTCCGTTCCGTTGCGGGTGGGCACCGCCCCTTCCGGAACGCCTGCCCACAACGGGCAGAAGCGCGGCCCACAACGGCGCGGAACCGCTACCGCCCCGACAGCTCGTCGTACACCGACAGGACGTGCGCCACCGTCTCGTCCTCCGTGGGCCAGGACCCCGCCTGCACCCGCCCGGCCGCCGCCAGGTCCATCCGCCGCTCCGCGTCCTCCAAGAGCCCCCGCACCGCCCCCGCCAGGGCCGCCGCGTCCCCGTACGGCACGAGCTCCGCCGCGTCCCCGACGAGTTCCGGTACACCGCCGACGGCCGTCGCGACGAGCGGCACCCCGAGCCGGAGCGCCTCCTGCGCGAGCAGGGAGCGGGCCTCCCACCGCGAGGGCAGGACCGCGACGTCGGCCGCCGCGAGCAGCTCGGCGACATCGTCCCGCCGCCCGATGAGCCGCACGGAAAGCCGCTCCTCGACGATCCGCCGCTGCAGGAAGGCCCGTTCACGCCCCTCCCCCGCGATGACGAGCAGCGGCTCCGGATCGAGCCCCCGCCACAAGCGCGCCGCGTCGAGCAGCGTCCGGTACCCCCGGCCGCGTTCGAGCGCCCCGACGGCCATGAGCAGGGGCCGGTCGACGGCGCCGAGTTCGGCGCGGGCCTTGCCGTCGTGGAGGCAGACGGGTCCGCGCGCGGCGGGCACGGTGACGGGGGCGAGACGGGCGTCGCGGGCCCCCCGCCGCCGCGCCCGGTCGACGAGTTCGGAGGAGGTGCCGAGGACGACGGTCGCGGCGCGCGCGGTCTTCCGTTCGAGGAGCCGCAGCACCCCGCCCCGCGCCCCGTCGACGTGGTTCCGGCTGTGCCAGGTGGTCACGAGCGGGGTCCGGGTGCCCCCGGCGAGCGCGAGCGCGGCCCGTACGGACGCCTGGAGCCCGTGCGCGTGGACCACGTCCGCGCCGATGCAGGCGTTGCGGAGCGCGGTGACGGTCGCGGGGTCGCCGAGCCGCGGCAACGGCACGAAATGCGCGCCGGCGCCCAGATAGTCGTATGCGCGGTCGAGTTCGGCCGGGGCGCACACGGTCACCCGCACGCCCCTCGCCACCAGCCCCGAGGCAAGTGATCGGACGTGCGCGCTGCTGCCCGCGCCGCCGCCGCCCAGCACTTGGACCGTACGGAGCTGTGTCACGCGCCCAAGGATGCCAGCCCGCACGCCCGACCGTACGCACGTTCCGGCACCGAAATGGCGTCGTTCCCCTGCACGGAAGGCGTACGGCACGACGACTCGCACGGCGGGTTCACCCACCCGGGTGAGCGCACAGGGAGCGACCGCGCCCTCAGGCGGAAGCCGCGCGCTCCCCCCACGCCGCCGCGGCGACCAACGCACCGGCATGCGCGGCGAGCCCGAGCCGCCCGTTGGCGGCGGCGACGGCACTGCCGACGGCGGCGCCGAGCGCGTGCGCGCCGGTGTCGCCGAGCATGGTCTCCTCGCCGAGGTCCTCGCCGAGGAGGGCCGCGACGGCACCCATCGGCGCGGCGGCGAGCGACCCCCGCAGCAGCCCCGGCGCACTGATCCCGAGCACGAGAAGACCCGCGCGCCCCGGCCGTACGTCCACGAGGTTCACCAGGTGCGCGGTGCCGGCGATGACGACGCCGGCGAGGACCTTGTCGAGGGGCTTGTCCTTGAGGAGGGCTCCGGCGATGAGCGAGGCGGCACCGATCCCGAACAGCTTCACGGCCCCGCTGGTCACCTCACCGTCCCGAAGCGCCCCCAGGTGCGCCCGGAACCCGCGCCGGTGGTCGCCGCGCAGGTCGTCGTACCGCCCGCAGACGGCCGCCGCGGCGACGGCGAGGGAGGCGGCGGGCGCGGCGGGCAGGACGGCGGCGGCCGAGCCGAAGGCGACGGCTGGACCGGCCAGCAGGGAGACGGGGCGGTCCGCGTAGTTGGTCCGCTGCCAGCTCCGCGGGTTCCCCGGCGGCCGTCGCCTCAGCTGCCCGTACGCGACCCGGGTCGCCCCGAGAGCCGCGGCGAGGGTCCCGACCCGCCCGAGCCCGGCGGACGCGGCAGCGCCCCGCCCGGGACCGGCAGCGCCCGAACCGCCCCGGCCGACGCCGCGCGTCACGCGTCCGCCCGGGCCGCGGCCAGGAGTTCCTCCGCGTGGGCCCTGGCCGTCTCGGAGTCCTCCTGGCCGGCGAGCATCCGGGACAGCTCCCGGACGCGCTCCTCGCCCTCCAGGACGGTGACGCCGGAGCGGGTCACGGAGCCGTCGTTGGTCTTCTCGACGAGCAGCTGCCGGTCGGCGAAGGCCGCGACCTGCGGGAGGTGGGTGACGACGACGACCTGCGCGGACTTGGCGAGCTTGGCGAGCCGCCGGCCGATCTCGACGGCCGCCTTGCCGCCGACGCCCGCGTCGACCTCGTCGAAGAGGTACGTCGGCACCGGGTCGACCCCGGCGAAGACGACCTCCACGGCGAGCATCACGCGGGACAGCTCACCGCCGGACGCGCCCTTGGCGATGGGGCGGGGCGGGGCGCCGGGGTGCGGGGCGAGCAGCAGCTCGACCTCGTCGGCGCCGGTCGGCCCGTAGGCGACCCGGCGGCCGCCGACCTCGATGCCCGAAGCCTCGTCGACGGACTCGGTCTGCGCGATGGCGAAGGACACGCGCGCGTGCGGCATGGCCAGCGAGGCGAGCTCGGCGGTGACGGCGTCGGCGAACCGGGCGGCGGTCTCCGTGCGCGCGTCGGTGAGCGCCTGCGCGAGCACCGACAGCTCGTCGCGCAGCCGGTCGCGCTCGGCGGTGAGCTCCTCGATCCGGTCGTCGTCGCCGTCGAGCTCGCCGAGCCGGCCGGCGCTCTCCTCTGCCCAGGCGAGGACGGCGGAGATGTCCTCGCCGTACTTCCGGGTGAGCTGGGTGAGGGCGGCCCGGCGCTCCTCGACGGCGGCGAGCCGCAGCGGGTCGGCGTCGAGGTCGTCGGCGTATCCGGCCAGCTCCTGCGCCACGTCGGACAGCAGGATGGAGATCTCGCCCATCCGGTCGGCGAGCCCGGCGAGCGCGGGATCGTGCGACCGCACGGCCTCCAGGGCCCGGCCCGCACCCGCGACCAGGGTGGTCGCGTCGACGGCCTCGGGGTCCTCGGGGTTGCCCGCGAGCGCGCCGTGCGCGAGCGCGGCGGCGGAGGCGAGGGCTTCGGCGTGGCCGAGCCGCTCGGCCTCGGCGGCGAGTTCGACGTCCTCGCCGGCGCGCGGCTCGACGGCCTCGATCTCGCCTAGCCCGAAGCGCAGCAGATCGGCCTCCTGGGCCCGCTCACGCGCGCGCGTGGTGATCTCGTCCAGCTCGGCGGTGACGGCCCGCAGCCGCCGGTAGACCTCGCTGTAGGCGGCGAGCGGCACGGAGACGGCCTCGCCCGCGTACCGGTCGAGCGCGCCGCGCTGCCGGGCGGGCTTGAGCAGGCCCTGCTGGTCGGTCTGGCCGTGGACGGCGACGAGTTCGTCGGCGAGCTCGGCGAGGAGCCCGACGGGCACGGAGCGCCCGCCCAGGTGGGCGCGCGAGCGTCCCTCGGCCGAGACGGTGCGGCTGACGAGCAGCACGCCCTCGTCGAGCTCCGCCCCGGCCTCCTCGGCGCGTACGGCGGCGGGCGCGCCCGCGGGCACGCTGATCCGTCCCTCGACGACGGCCGACGCCGCGCCGATCCGCACCAGGGCCGGGTCGGCACGTCCGCCGAGCAGCAGCCCCAGGCTGGTCACGACCATCGTCTTGCCCGCACCGGTCTCACCGGTCACCGCGGTGAAGCCGGGCGACAGCTCGACCACCGCGTCGTCGATGACCCCGAGCGACCGTATCCGCATCTCCTCCAGCACGCCCCAGACCATACGAGGTTTCCCGGGTCGGATGCGACATCGCCCCCGTGCGTAACCCTCGGGAGCACCACTCGTTACGGAGCGGGCCGGGGGATCAGTGCGGTGCTCCCCGCCACCCCGAGACGGGGAGGGCGAACTTGGCGACGAGCCGGTCGGTGAAGGAGGCGTGGTGCAGCCGGGCGAGCCGCACGGGCACGGCGCCCCGCCGCACCTCGACGCGCGCGCCCGCCGGGAGTTCCACGGTCCGCCGACCGTCGCACCACAGCACTCCGTGCGGGGTGTGCGGCTCGACCTCGACGGCGAGCACCGACTGGGGGGTGGTGATCAGCGGCTTGGCGAAGAGGGCGTGGGCCCCGATCGGGACCATGAGCAGCGCCTCGACCTCGGGCCAGACGACCGGGCCGCCCGCCGAGAAGGCGTACGCGGTGGAGCCGGTGGGTGTCGCGCAGATCACCCCGTCGCAGCCGAAGCCGGTCACCGGGCGCCCGTCGATCGCGAGGACGACCTCCAGCATCCGCTCGGGCGAGACCTTCTGCACGGCGGCCTCGTTGAGCGCCCAGTCGCGGTGCAGGACGTCCCCGTTCTCGTACACGACGACGTCGAGGGTCATCCGCTCCTCGACCTCGTACGCCTTGGTGACGACCCGGTCGACGACCTTGTCGAGGTCGTCGCGCTCGGCCTCCGCGAGGAAGCCGACGCGCCCCAGGTTGACGCCGAGCATGGGCACGCCGGAGGCGCGGGAGAACTCGGCGCCCCTCAGCAGGGTGCCGTCGCCGCCGAGGACGACGAGGAGTTCACAGCCGTCGAGCGCGTCGGAGCAGGCCTCCGGCACCTTCTCGACGGACGGCGGCAGCGGCAGGTCCGCGGCCTCGGCCTCCAGGACGCGGACGCCGATGCCGCTGCGCAGCAGCCCCAGGACGACCAGTTCGGCGCTGCGCACGGCGGCCGGACGGCCGGTGTGCGCGAGCAGGAAGACGGTGCGTGTTGTTCCCGATGGTGCTGCTGCAGTTGAGCTCAACGAGGTCCCTCCGCCACGGCGCGGTCGACGTCCGCCGGATCCAGCGCGGGCGCGCCTGCCCGCAGCCACAGAAAGTACTCGACGTTGCCCGAGGGGCCGGGCAGCGGGCTGGCGGTGACGCCGAGGACGCCGAGGCCGAGCTCGCCGGCCTGCCGTGCGACGTTCTTCACGGCGTCCGCGCGGAGTTCGGCCGAGCGTACGACCCCGCCCGTGCCGAGCCGCTCCTTGCCCACCTCGAACTGCGGCTTGACCATGAGCACGAGGTCGGCGCCGGGCGCAGTGCAGCCGGCGAGGGCCGGCAGGACGAGCCCCAGGGGGATGAAGGACAGGTCGCCGACGACGAGGTCGACCGGGATGCCGTCGATGGCGTCGATCGTCAACTCGCGTACGTTCGTGCGGTCCTTCACGGTGACGCGCTCGTCGCTCTGCAGCGACCAGGCGAGCTGTCCGTAGCCGACGTCGACGGCGACGACATGGGCGGCGCCCGCCCGCAGCAGGACGTCGGTGAAGCCGCCGGTGGAGGCTCCGGCGTCCAGGGCGCGCCGTCCCTCGACCACGAGCCCCTGGGGCACGAAGGCGGCGAAGGCACCGGCGAGCTTGTGGCCGCCGCGCGAGACGTAGTCGGGGTCGGAGTCGTCCTGGGCGACGACGATGGCCGCGGCGGTCTCGACCTGGGTGGCGGGCTTGGTGGCGACGGTCTTGCCGACGGTCACCCGGCCCGCGGCGATCAGCTGGCTGGCGTGCTCGCGCGAGCGCGCGAGCTTGCGCCGTACCAGCTCGGCGTCGAGACGGCGGCGTGCCGGTCCTGCCACGTTCGGTTCAGCTCCTGTTGTCGTACGGACGGGGGGCGGGGTGCGTGTCGAGCGAGGTCAGCTCGGCGCGCAGTCCACGGTGTACATCCTCGTACACCTCCAGGTGTCCGTCCGCCGGGAGGTGGTCGAGCTCGGCGAGACGCGCGAGCGCGGCGTCGACGGCGGGATGGCCGGTGAGCTCCAGGGCGACACCGAGCGGCGCGGGCGCGGCGGGCTCGTACGTCTCGGCGGGATCCTGCGCCCGCGGGGCTTCGGGGGTGGTGTCGCTCATGGCCCCGACGCTACCGCGAAGCCCTGGGGTACCGTCGACGGCGATGGCGACGATCACGGAGTGCCGCGGCGCACTCGACAGACTTTCGGACAATCTCGCGCGGGCGGACGAGGGCGTGCGCGGCGCGGCCGCGTTCGACC
Organism: Streptomyces sp. NPDC002825; assembly: GCF_040295385.1. NCBI lineage: Bacteria > Bacillati > Actinomycetota > Actinomycetes > Kitasatosporales > Streptomycetaceae > Streptomyces > Streptomyces sp. NPDC002825. Next base: position 6,103 of record NZ_JBEOVH010000050.1, on the reverse strand, counting down.
GCAGCCTGAGCTGCCACATCACGGACCTCGACACGACGTTCACGGGCCGTCTCGCGGACGGCCGGATCCGGGTCGACGGGACGGTGGACGGCCCGCCGCCGGCGAAGGCGCAGATCCGGCTCGCGATGACCGGCGACGACCTGGTGGCGATGGTGGACGGCGAGCTGAACTTCGCGAAGGCCTGGGCCGCTGGCCGGGTCAGGCTGGAGGCGGGCTTCCGCGACCTCCTCCGGCTGCGGTCGCTCCTGTAGCCCGAGGTCGCACCTGAGGAACCGGCTCTTCCCTTCCGCGACCCCCTGCGGCTGCGGTCGCTCCTGTAGCCCCGGGCCTCACTTCTGCAGCACGGGCTCCTGAGGCGCCGGCTCCCCGGTCTGTGCCGGCACGGCGGTCCGGCCGCGCGCCTTCCGCCCGGCCGGTACGACCAGCGGCGTCCCCGTCTCGGGGTCGTCGATGACCTGGCAGCGCAGCCCGAAGACCCGCTCGACGAGATCGGCGGTCACGACCTCCGACGGCGGGCCCTCGGCGACGACCGCGCCGTCGCGGACGGCGATGAGATGCGTCGCGTACCGGGCCGCGTGGTTCAGGTCGTGGAGGACGGCGACGAGCGTCCGCCCCTGCGTCTCGTGCAGTTCGGCACACAGGTCGAGGACGTCGATCTGGTGCTGGATGTCGAGGTACGTGGTGGGCTCGTCGAGCAGCAGCAGCGGCGTCTGCTGGGCGAGCGCCATCGCGATCCAGACGCGCTGGCGCTGCCCGCCCGAGAGCTCGTCCACGTACCGCCCGGCGAGCTCGGCGACACCGGTCGACTCCATGGACTCCCGGACGATCCGCTCGTCCTCCGTGGACCACTGGCGCAGCAGGCCCTGGTGCGGGTAGCGGCCGCGCGCGACGAGGTCGGCGACGGTGATGCCGTCGGGGGCCACGGAGGTCTGCGGCAGCAGCCCGAGGGTCTTGGCGACCTTCTTGGCGGGCATCGTGTGGATCGACTGCCCGTCGAGCAGGACACGGCCCTCGCTGGGCTTCAGCATCCGGGAGAGGGCGCGCAGCAGGGTGGACTTGCCGCAGGCGTTGGGCCCGACGATGACGGTGAACGAGTTGTCGGGGATCGCGACGGACAGCTCGCGGGCGATGACCCGCTGCTCGTACGCCAGGGTGACCGATTCCGCGCTCAGGCGCTGCTGCTGCCGACCGTCCATACCCGCACTCCCGCTTCTCGTCCGTGGCCGTGCCCGGCGGTGACGACCACGATCCACGCGGAGTTAGGTTAGCCTACCCAACTTTCACCCCCTGCCCAGGGCGTCGGCGTCTCACACCCCGAGCAGCGCGAGCACCTTCCCCGCGTCCGGCACGCCCCCACCGGGCGCGTCCGCGGCGGACCACGCTGCCCCGCACAGCGCCCGCACCCCGTCCATCACGTCCGCCCCGTCCCCCGGCGTGCCGTCGAGGACGAGCTCACCGCCGCTCACGGAGGCCCGCCACCCCCCGCACACGAAGCCCCCGTCCCCTTCCGCGACGACCTCGGGCTGCCCCGTGAGCAGTCCCCGCAGATCGCCCGCCACATACGTCGGCCGGTGCTCGGGCACGGCCGCAAGCAGCTGCGCCACGTCCGTCACCCCGGTCAGCACGAGCAGCGAGTCCACCCCGCCGTTGAACGCGCCCTCGATGTCCGTGTCCAGCCGGTCCCCGACCACCAGCGGCCGCTCCGCCCCCGTCCGCAGCACCGTCTCGCGGTGCATCGGCGGCAGCGGCTTCCCGGCGACCTTCGGCTCCACGCGGTGCCCGGTGGCGATCCGTACGACCTCCACCGCCGCCCCGTTCCCCGGCCCGATCCCCCGCGCCCCGGGAATGGTCAGGTCCGTGTTCGAGGCGTACCAGGGCACCCCGCGCCCCACCGCGTACGCAGCCTCGGCGAACCGCGCCCACGGCATCCCCGGCCCGCCGTACCCCTGCACGACGGCCGCGGGGTCGTCGTCCGCCGACTCCACCGGTACGAGTCCCCGCTCGCGCAGCGCCACCCGCAGCCCCTCGCCGCCGACGACCAGCACCCTGGACCCGGCCGGCAGGTCGTCCGCGATCATCCGGGCCACCGCCTGCGCCGAGGTGACCACGTCCCCGGCCTCCGCCGGCACCCCCAGCTCCGTCAGGTGCTCCGCCACCTCCCCGGGCGTCCGCAGCGCGTTGTTGGTGACGTACGCCAGGTGCATCCCGCCGGCCCGGGCCACGCCGAGCGCCTCCACGGCGTGCGGCACGGCCTCCCCACCCGCGTACACGACCCCGTCCAGGTCGAGGAGCGCCGTGTCGTACGCCGCGCTCAGCGCGACCGCGCTGCCCCCGGGGAGCTTCCTGCCGCCTTCGCGCCGTCCCTCGCCGTTCCGCACCGTCACCGCACACTCCTCAGATCACCGGGTGAATTCCCCCACTCTCCCGATCATCGCTCATGCCCGCGCACATACGATGACAGGATGAACACCTCAGGTCACGCGGCCGACGACGTCCGCGACGACGCCACAGGCCTCCGCCTGGCCCCGTTCCGCGGACTCCGTTACGTCCCCGAGCGGGTCGGCAGCCTCGCCGCCGTGACGTCTCCCCCCTACGACGTCGTCGTACGACCTGACGGACTGCTCCATCTGGAGTCCGCCGACCCGCACAACATCGTCCGGCTGATCCTCCCGCAGGCGATCACCGCAGGCACCCGCCACCGCAAGGCCGCCGTCACCCTCGACCGCTGGCTCGCGGACGGTGTCCTCGCCCCGGACCCGGAGCCCGCGCTCTACGTGTACGAGCAGAACGGCGACGGCATCCTCCAGCGCGGCGTCATCGGCGCCCTGGAGCTCTCCACCCCCGCCGAGGGCATCGTCCTGCCCCACGAGGACGTCATGCCGCACGTCGTCGAGGACCGCGCCGCCCTCATGCGGACCACCGCCGCGAACCTGGAGCCGCTGCTCCTCACCTACGTCGGGGCGGAGGAGGGCGGCGCCGACGCCGTCATCGAGCGCACGGTCCAGCGCGAGCCGCTGCTCTCCACCACCACGGAGGACGGCTTCCAGCACCGCCTCTGGTCGGTCACGGACCCCGCCGAACTCGCCACGATCGCCGGCGAACTGGCCGGCCACCAGGCCCTCATCGCCGACGGCCACCACCGCTGGGCGACGTACCTGCGCCTGCGCGAGGAGCACGCGGCCCCCGGCCCCTGGAACTACGGCCTGGTCCTCCTCATCGACACCGCCCGCTACCCGCTGCGGGTCCGCGCCATCCACCGCCTCCTCAACCGCCTGCCGGTCGCCGACGCCCTCACGGCCCTCGGCGACTCCTTCCGGGTGCGCCGCATCGACCGGCCGCTCCCGAAGGCCCTGGAGGCCCTGGAGTCGGCCACGGCCGAGGGCAACGCCTTCCTCCTCGCGGGCGACGGCACCTTCCACCTCCTGGACCGCCCGGACCCGGCCCTCCTGGAGCGCACGATCCGCACGGACCGCCCCCAGGCCTGGCGGACCCTGGACGCGACGGTCCTGCACTCCACCCTCCTGGAGCACGTCTGGCACATCCCGGACGCCCCCGAGGACATCTCCTACATCCACGACACGGAGGCGGCGGTCGCCCAGGCGGAACGCCGCGGCGGTACGGCGGTCCTCATGCACCCGGTGCGGGAGGAGGTCGTCCGCGACCTCGCCCGCCAGGGCGTCACGATGCCCCGCAAGTCGACCTCCTTCGGCCCGAAGCCGGCGACGGGCCTGGTCCTGAGAAGCCTGGCGCTGGACTGAGCGCGCACGACAACGAAGAAGGGCGGCACCCGTCGGGTGCCGCCCTTCTTCATCACGTCGAGGGATCAGCCCTTGTCGCCGTCCCGCTCGTCGTCCTCGTCCTCGTCGTCGTCGTCATCGTCGACGTCGTCATCGTCGACGTCGAGCTCGACATCCACGACATCCGTCTCGTCGGACTCGTCGACCTCGTCCTCGGACTCGTCGAACGCGTCGACGAACTCGACGCCGTCCATCTCGGCGAGCCGGTCGGAGGCGTCCGTGGCGCCGTCCTTGTCGGCCTCCAGGGCCTTGGCGAACCACTCGCGGGCCTCGCGCTCACGGCCGGCGGCGAGGAGCGCGTCGGCGTACGCGTACCGCAGGCGCGCGGTCCACGGGTGCACGGCGCTGGAGGCGAGCTCGGGGCTCTGCAGGGTCACGATGGCCGCGTCGAGCTGACCGAGGTCCCGGCGGGCGCCGGCGGCGACGAGCCGCATCTCGACCTGTCCGGCCTTGTCCAGCTTCTGCACCTCGGGCTCACCGGCCATGGCGAGGGCCCGCTCGGGCCGGCCGAGGCCGCGCTCGCAGTCGGCCATGACGGGCCACAGCTCGACACCGCCGCTCATCCGGCGAGCCGCGCGGAACTCGGCGAGGGCCTCGGAGTACTTCTGCGTGGCGTACGCGGCGAAGCCGGCGGCCTCGCGGACGGCCGCGACACGGGACGCGAGCCGCAGGGCGACACGGGAGTACCCGTACGCCTTCTCCGGGTCCTCGTCGATGAGCTGGGCGACCATGACGAGGTTGCGCGAGACGTCCTCGGCGAGCCCCTTGGGCAGGCTCATCAGCTCCTGGCGCACATCGGGGTCGATCTCCTCACCGGTGACCTCCGGCGGGATCGGCAGACGCTTGATGGGCGCGCGGTCGCCACGGTCCCGGTCGTCACGACGCCCGAAGCCACCCCGGTCGTCCCGGCCGCGGTAGCCACCGCGCTCGCCGCCACGGTCGTCGCGGCCACGGTACCCACCACGGTCGCCGCCGCGGTCGTCACGGCGGAAGCCACCGCCACGGCTGTCGCCACCACGGTCGTCACGACGGAAACCGCCGCCGCCACGGCTGTCACCACCGCGGTCGTCACGACGGAACGACGAGGGACGCTCGTCACGCCGATCGTCACGACGGTCGTCGCGGCGGTCGTCACGCTGCCCGTACGAGGGACGGTCGTCACGACGGAACGACGACGGACGCTCGTCACGCCGGTCGTCACGACGGAAACCGCCACCGCGGCTGTCGCCACCACGGTCGTCACGACGGAAACCGCCACCGCGGCTGTCGCCACCACGGTCATCACGACGGAAACCGCCACCGCGGCTGTCGCCACCACGGTCATCACGACGGAAGCCACCGCCACGGCTGTCGCCACCGCGGTCATCGCGACGGAAGCCACCACCGCGGCTGTCGCCACCACGGTCATCACGACGGAACCCACCGCCACCGCGGCTGTCGTCACGCGAGGGGTACGAGGGCCGGTCGTCGCGGCGGAAGCCGCCACCGCGGTTGTCGTCGCGGCGGTCGTCACGCTGCCCGTACGAAGGACGGTCGTCACGACGGAACGACGACGGACGCTCGTCACGCCGATCGTCACGACGGAAACCGCCACCGCGGTTGTCACCACCGCGGTCGTCACGACGGAAGCCACCACCGCGGTTGTCACCACCACGGTCGTCGCGACGGAAGCCACCGCCGCGGTTGTCGTCACGGCGGTCGTCACGCTGCCCGTACGAGGGACGGTCATCGCGACGGAACGACGGACGCTCATCACGCCGGTCGTCACGACGGAAGCCACCACCGCGGTTGTCGCCACCGCGGTCGTCGCGGCGGAAGCCACCGCCACGGCTGTCGCCACCGCGGTCATCGCGACGGAAGCCACCACCGCGGTTGTCACCGCCACGGCTGTCGCCACCGCGGTCGTCACGACGGAAGCCACCACCGCGGTTGTCACCACCGCGATCATCGCGACGGAAGCCGCCACCGCCACGGTTGTCGTCACGACGCGGCCCGCGGAAGCCGCCCCGGTCGCCACCGGCACCGTCCCGGCGACGCGGCTCGCGCTCCGGACGGTCGTCGGGAGAGTTGGTGGACATCGGTGTGACTCCTGTCTTCGGGTACTGCAGTCATTCTCGCGCAGCCGGCACTCAGCCGCGCATCGGAAAAGTCAAGCAAAAAACAAAAGGACCCCTGGTCCCAGCGTGAACGCTGGGACCAGGGGTCCTGAAGAATTGTTCGGCGGCGTCCTACTCTCCCACAGGGTCCCCCCTGCAGTACCATCGGCGCTGAAAGGCTTAGCTTCCGGGTTCGGAATGTAACCGGGC
>NZ_JBEOVH010000049.1:0-39367 GCF_040295385.1 Streptomyces sp. NPDC002825 | reverse complement strand
GGGGCGCGGTGCTGTGCGGGGCGCGGCCGGCGACGCTGACGGTGCCGGTCGTCGGCTCGATCAGGCCCACGCGCACCACCAGTGCACTGCGCACGGGGTGCGGGTCCGGGCGCGGGAGCCTCTGGCGCCGGCAGGGGCGCCGTTCCGTTGTGCCCACCCGTTCCGCCCCAGCGGAACGATTGCCCACAACGGCGGGGCGCGGGCCCACAACGGGCGAAAGCGCGCCCCACAACGGGCGCCGGCGACTACCGTCCCGGCGGCACCGCGCGCCCCCGGCTGACCGCCCAGGCCACCACGCCCGCCGCCACCACCCCCGAGCCCGCGAGCACCGAGCCCACGGGGAGGGCGAAGGCCAGGGCTCCGCAGCCGGCGAGGCCCAGCGCGGCCAGGTAGCGGGCGCGGCCGCCCAGGGTCCAGGCGGAGGCGTTCGCGATGCCGTAGTAGACGAGCACGCCGAAGGACGAGAAGCCGATCGCACCCCGCACGTCCACCGTCGCCGCCACCACGGCCACGATCGCGCCCACGGCGAGCTCCGCCCGGTGCGGCACCCGGAAGCGGGGGTGGACGGCCGCGAGGGCCGTCGGCAGGTAGGCGTCCCGGGCCATCGCCAGGGTCGTACGGGACACCCCGAGGATCAGCGAGAGGAGCGAGCCGAGCGCCGCGACGGCCGCGCCCGCCGTGACCACCGGCACCAGCCAGCCGGCGTCCGCCGCGCGGGCCGCGTCGGCGAGCGGAGCGGGGGAGGCGGCGAGGGCCGCGGGGCCGAGGACGGTGAGGACGGCGACCGCGACGAGCCCGTAGACGACGAGCGTGAGGCCCAGCGCGAGCGGCACGGCCCGGGGGATGGTGCGGGCCGGATCACGGACCTCCTCGCCGAGCGTGGCAATCCGCGCGTACCCCGCGAATGCGAAGAAGAGCAAACCCGCGGCCTGGAGTACGCCACCCGTGGTGAGCTCCGTCCCGGCTGTCCTGACGCCGTCTCCGCCCGCCCCCAAGGCGACCGCGACGACGCACGCGAGCACCGCGAGGACCACCGCCACGATCACCCGCGTGAGCAGCGCCGACTTCTGAACTCCCCGGTAGTTGACGGCCGTCAGGGCCAGCACGGCGGCGACCGCCACCGCGTGCGCCTGCTCCGGCCACACGTACGCCCCGACCGTCAGCGCCATGGCCGCGCAGGAGGCCGTCTTGCCGGCGACGAACGCCCAGCCGGCGAGGTAGCCCCAGAAGGAGCCCAGGCGTTCGCGACCGTACACGTACGTGCCGCCGGAGGCCGGGTAGAGAGCGGCGAGGCGGGCCGAGGCCATGGCGTTGCAGTACGCGACCACGGCCGCGAGGCCGAGCGCCCAGAGCAGCCCCGCCCCGGAGCCTGCCGCGTCCGTGGCGGGCCCGAGCGCGACGAAGATGCCCGCCCCGATCATCGAGGCGAGGCCGATCACGACCGCGTCGAAGAGGCCCAGGGAGCGGCGGAGTTCCGGTGTCATGCTCCGCACATTAGACGCTGAGGCCGGTCTCCCTGAGCGTGATGTTCAGGCGCCCGGTCAGGCCGAGCGCGGGATCCGCCGTCCCCGGGAACACCTTGGGGACGCCGTGGTGAACCCACCGCGAAGCCCCGCCGAAGACGAAGAGGTCGCCGGAGACGAGATCGACGTCCTGGTACGGCCGGCCGCGGCTCTCCTCGTTCCCGAAGCGGAACACGCAGCGGTCCCCGAGGCTCAGCGACACCACCGGCGCCCCGGAGCGCTCCTCCCGGTCCTGGTGCATCCCCATGCGCGCCCCCGGCGCGTAGAAGTTCACGAGCGCGGTGTCGGGCGTGAAGCCCCCGTGGTCCCCGTACGCCTCGACGAGCGCCTCCCGGCCCAGTGCGACGAGCCAGTCGGGCAGCGGGATCCCGAACGTGTCGAGGTAGCGGTACGGCACCCACTGCCGGCCCAGGGCCAGCGAGCGCACCGACATCACGCCGCCGCCGGGCAGCACGGTCTGCCGGTACGGGAAGGGCCCGCGCCCCCACTCCCGGCAGGCGTCCACGAGCTCCCGCTGGCGCGCGAGCGGGAGCCACCCGGGCACGTGCACCGCCCCGGGTGCCACCGTGACCCGCTCGCGGGGGAAGAGCCCCTCACTCACACGAGAGCTCCTCCGAGAGCGCCTCCGAGAGCTCCACCGAGGGTCCCGCCGAGGGCGCCTTCCAGCCCGAGCAGCCGCTCTTTCCGGTCGAGCCCGGCGGCGTACCCGCGCAGGTTCCCGTCGGCCCCGATCACCCGGTGGCAGGGCCGCACCACGAGCAACGGATTGCGCCCGATCGCGGTGCCCACGGCCCGTACCCCCGCGCCGGCCGAACCGACGCGCCGGGCGATCTCCCCGTACGAGACGGTCGTGCCGTACGGGATCTCCTCCAGGGCCCGCCAGACGCGCCGCTGGAACTCGGTGCCGGCGTCACCGGCGAGCGGCAGGTCGAACCGGTCGCGGCGCCCCGCGAAGTACTCGTCCAGCTGCCGTGCGGCCTCGGCGAACGCCCCGGGCGCGGGCGTCCAGCCGTCCTCGACCCCGACGGCGCCCTTCTGCCCCGGCAGGGACAGCGAGCGCAGCACGGCCCGGCCCCCTTCGGCGAGCTGTCCGACGAGGAGCATCTCGCCCAGGGGGCCGTCGACGTACGCGTACACGGTCATGACTGGTTCCTCTCCCCGCGCGGGTCTTCCCGAGACCCAGTGTGCGGGGACCGCCGAGCGCCGGGCTGGCGGTATTCGGACACCGGCCTCGACGGGTCAGCGGTAGTTCACGAACTGGATCGCGAAGTCGAAGTCCTTGCCCTTGAGCAGCGCCTGCACGGCCTGCAGGTCGTCGCGGCTCTTCGAGCTGACCCGCAGCTCGTCGCCCTGGACCTGCGCCTTGACGCCCTTGGGGCCCTCGTCGCGGATGGCCTTCGCGACCTTCTTGGCGTTCTCCTGGGAGATGCCCTCCTGGACGGAGGCGAAGAGCTTGTACTCCTTGCCGGACAGCTGCGGCTCGCCCTCGACGTCCAGCGACTTGAGCGAGATCCCGCGCTTGATCAGCTTGGACTGGAAGATGTCGAGGATCGCCATGACGCGCTCCTCGCCGTTCGCCTGCATCAGGATCTTCTCGCCCGACCAGGAGATCGAGGCGTTGGTTCCCTTGAAGTCGTAGCGCTGGGAGATCTCCTTCACGGCCTGGTTGAGGGCGTTGTCGACCTCCTGCCGCTCGACCTTGGAGACGATGTCGAAACTGGAGTCGGCCATGACTCGTGGCTCCTTGCTCGGATGCTGTGGGGTACCCCCAAAGCCTAGGGGGTGAGCCGCCGGCCGAACCGCTGATCAATCGGGTGGCGAACCACCCCCGGGGATCAGGTATTGTTTACGTCGTTGCCGGGGAACACCGCAGAAACGCGGTGAACCAAGGCAGCGAACCCATGGCGATGTGCCCGAGTGGCCAATGGGAGCGGACTGTAAATCCGTCGGCTTAGCCTACCCAGGTTCGAATCCTGGCGTCGCCACGTGAAGAAGGTCCCCGGTGCTTGCACCGGGGACCTTCACTCGTTTCCGGGAGCTCTTCCGGGAGCTCTTCCGGGACCGTTTCCGGGACGGATCCCGAACCGGGTCAGTTGCCGGCCACGTCCTTCACCGCGACCGAGAGCGGGACCGAGCCGGCGATCAGTTCCAGGGTGAGGCCCGCGGTCGCCGGGGTGTCGATGAGTTCGGCGAGGACCGCGGCCACGTCGTCCCTCGAAACCGACCCACGGCCCGTGTGGGCCTCCAGGCGGACCATGCCCGTGCCCTCGTCGTCCGTCAGGGAGCCGGGACGCAGGATCGTCCACTCCAGGGCCTCGCGGGCGCGGATGTCGTCGTCCGCCGCGCCCTTCGCGCGGAGGTAGGCGTCGAAGATCCCGTCGCCCTGGTGGGACGCGTCCGCGCCCATCGACGAGACGACGAGGTAGCGGCGCACGCCCGCGCGTTCCGCCGCGTCGGCGAACAGGACCGCCGCGCCGCGGTCCACCGTGTCCTTCCGGGCCGCGCCGCTGCCCGGGCCGGCGCCCGCCGCGAAGACGGCCGCGTCGGCGCCCTGGAGCACCGCGGCGACCATCTCGAGCGACGCCGTCTCCAGGTCCATGTCCACGGGCTCCGCGCCCGCGTCCCGCAGGTCGGCGCCCTGTTCCGGGTTGCGGATGATCCCCGCGACCTCGTGCCCCGCCGCCGAGAGCAGCCTCTCCAGCCGCAGGGCGATCTGTCCGTGTCCTCCAGCGATGACGATGCGCATACTCACGACCGTACGTCTGGTCCGGCCGGAGGGCTTCCCGGCTCGGGCGGCCGCTCCGGGCGTGACTGACGCGGCAGGTCCAGGGCCGCCGCCGAGTCGCAGTACTCCCGCACCGCGCTCGTCCGCGCCACCACCCGCCCCCGGTGCACCACGATCCGGCTGTACGCGAGGGACAGCACGCCCGCCAGACGCTCGCCGCGCACCGCGAGCAGCTCCGCCGGGAAACCGGCCTCCACCCGCACCTCCGGCAGCCCCATCACAGCCCGGGCCTCCGCGCTCACCGCCCCGTAGGCCTCCTGGGGATCCATCCCGCCGAGCGAGGCGAGCAGGTACGCCGCCTCCAGCGGGTCCCCGCGCCCCACCGGGTTGGCCACGTCCCGCAGCGCCCCGCCGCCCGCCGCGACCCGCACCCCGGCCGCCCGCAGCAGCCGCACCGGCGCCGCCCCGCGCAGCTCCGTCCCCCCGCAGCCGCCCTGCGGCAGGCACACCACCGTCACGCCGGCCGCCGCCAGCCGGTCCGCCGCCCGGTGCGCCGCGTCGGAGGGGAGCCGGGAGAGGCCCGCGCACGGCCCGATCGTCACCCCCGGCCGCAGCCCGCCCGCCATCGCCGCCAGCCGGGCCAGACGCGCCGGATCGTCCCCGTCGGTGTGCAGGTCGACCGGGACGCCGTTCTCGGCCGCGACCTCCAGGACCGCCTCCACGTACCCGGCCGGGTCCGGGTCGAGGTCCGGGCAGCCGCCGACCACGCCCGCGCCCATCTTCACCGCGTCCCGCAGCATCGCGAGCCCGTCCGCGCCCGCGACGCCCGTGAGCAGCCGGGGTACGGCGACGGCCGTGAGATCGGCGAGGCCCCGGAGCGAGCGGCGGGCCTGGAGCACGGCCTCCAGCGGGCCGAGTCCCTGGACGTCGCCGATGCGCACGTGCGCGCGGAGCGCCGTCGCGCCGTGGCCGAGCTGGAGCAGTGCCGCCTCGGTTGCCCGCCGCTGTACCTCCTCGGGGGCGTGCGAGACGGGACCCGGGGTGTCGGCGGAGAGCGCGGTGTCGGCGTGGGCGTGCGGTTCGGCGGCGGCGGGCAGCAGCAGATAGCCGGAGAGGTCGACCCGCGCGCCGCCGGCGGGGAGGCTGCCCGCGGTGCCGACGGCCTCGATGCGGCCGCCGACGAGCCGTACGTCCACGGTCCTTCCGTCGGTGAGCCGTGCGTGGGAGAGCAGGAGCGAGGTCGAGTCGGCGGTGGTGGCGGCCCCGTCCTCGGGTGGCTGGGGCTGCTTGCTGTCGGCTGACATCGGGCTCCTCAAGGCTCCTCAAGATCAAGATCACGCAGCGTGGGGCCGAGCCTAGGGGCGCTCGCAGCGTGCTTCGAGGAGGAGCGCAATAGTCGTACCGATGAGGCCACGAGTGGCGTACGGGACGCCTGATGAGGGCCGTCGCGAGGCCGCGGGGAAACGGATTTGGGTGATGGGCCGGAGACCGTGTAATGTCTTCCTCGCTCGCCCCAATAGCTCAGTCGGTAGAGCGTCTCCATGGTAAGGAGAAGGTCTACGGTTCGATTCCGTATTGGGGCTCTGGTGAGAGGGATCCCGCCTTCGGGCGGGGTCCGGATCATCAAAGCGGTGTAGCTCAGTCGGTAGAGCAAGCGGCTCATAATCGCTGTGTCACCGGTTCAAGTCCGGTCACCGCTACAGACAGTAGCCGATTGTGGGGTCGGTCCTTCGATCGGCTACTCTTCTATGCGTTCATCCGTCCATCCGTCCGTCAAGGAGCACTCACGTGGCTGCCACCGACGTCCGCCCGAAGATCACGCTGGCCTGCGTGGAGTGCAAGGAGCGGAACTACATCACCAAGAAGAACCGGCGTAACAACCCGGACCGTCTTGAGATGAAGAAGCACTGCCCTCGCTGCAACTCGCACACCGCGCACCGCGAGACGCGCTAATCAGGCTCGTACACGAGGCCGTCCCCACTCGGGGGCGGCCTCGTGTCGTTTGTCGGCTCCTCCCGACAGGCATCGGCAACAAATTCAGCAGGAGGTATCGAGTCCATGGCGCTCGACCAGTCCTTCGTGGGCCGGACCTATCCGCCCACCGCGCCCTATGAGGTCGGCCGCGAGAAGATCCGCGAGTTCGCCGAGGCGATCGGTGACGCCAATCCCGCGTACACCGACACCGAGGCGGCCAAGGCGCTCGGACATTCCGATGTGATCGCCCCGCCCACTTTCGTGTTCGCCATCACATTCAAGGCGGCCGGCGCCGTCATCGAGGACCCGCAGCTGGGCCTCGACTACAGCCGCGTCGTCCACGGCGACCAGAAGTTCGCCTACACCCGGCCCGTACGCGCCGGGGACCGGCTCTCGGTCACCTCCACCATCGAGGCGATCAAGTCCCTCGCCGGAAACGACATCCTCGACATCCGCGGCGAGGTCCACGACGCCTCCGGCGAGCACGTCGTCACCGCCTGGACCAAGCTCGTCTCCCGCGCCCCCGAGGAGGCCTGACCATGACCGCGAAGATCGCCTACGACGAGGTCGAGGTCGGCACCGAGCTGCCCGCCCAGACCTTCCCCGTGACCCGCGCCACGCTCGTGCAGTACGCCGGCGCCTCCGGGGACTTCAACCCGATCCACTGGAACGAGAAGTTCGCGGTCGGGGTCGGCCTCCCCGACGTCATCGCCCACGGCATGTTCACCATGGCCGAGGCGATCCGCGTCGTCACCGACTGGACCGGCGACCCCGCCGCCGTCGTCGAGTACGGCGTCCGCTTCACCAAGCCGGTCGTCGTCCCCAACGACGACAAGGGCGCCGAGATCGAGGTCTCCGCCAAGGTCGCCGCGAAGCTGGACGACAAGCAGGTGCGGGTCGACCTCACGGCCGTGAGCGCCGGACAGAAGGTCCTGGGCATGTCCCGGGCCGTCGTCCGCCTCGCCTGAAGCCGCCGACGGGCCCTGCTTTCCGCAGACGCGGAAAGCAGGGCCCGTACCCTTGAGCCCGTGCAGCAGATCGCAGACGCCCCCCTCGCGCCCCTGACCACCTTCCGGCTCGGCGGACCCGCCACCCGGCTCGTCACCGCCACCACCGACGACGAGGTGGTCGCGGCCGTCCGCGAGGCCGACGCCGCCGGGACCCCGCTGCTGATCATCGGCGGCGGATCCAACCTGGTCATCGGGGACAAGGGCTTCGACGGCACGGCGCTGCGCATCGCCACCACCGGCTTCCACCTGGACGGCACGCGGCTGGAGCTCGCCGCGGGCGAGGTCTGGACGGACGCCGTGGCGCGGACCGTCGAGGCCGGGCTCGCCGGGATCGAGTGCCTGGCCGGCATCCCCGGCTCGGCCGGCGCGACCCCCATCCAGAACGTCGGCGCCTACGGGCAGGACGTCTCCGCCACCGTCACCGAGGTCGTCGCCTACGACCGGCGCGCCGAGGAGACCGTCACCCTCACCAACGCCGAGTGCGCCTTCTCGTACCGGCACAGCCTCTTCAAGGACCAGCCCGACCGGTACGTCGTGCTGCGGGTCCGCTTCGACCTGGAGGACGCGGACGGCATGTCCGCACCGGTGAACTACCCCGAGACCGGCCGGGCCCTCGGCGTCGAGGTCGGCGACCGGGTGCCGCTCGCGCACGCCCGCGAGACCGTCCTGAAGCTCCGCGCGGGCAAGGGCATGGTCCTGGACCCCGAGGACCACGACACCTGGTCCGCCGGATCCTTCTTCACCAACCCGATCCTGACGGCGGGGGAGTACGAGACCTTCCTCACGCGCGTCGTCGAGCGGCTCGGCCCCGACGTCACCCCGCCGGCCTTCCCCGCGGGCGAGGACGGCGCCGTGAAGACCTCGGCCGCCTGGCTCATCGACAAGGCCGGCTTCACCAAGGGGTACGGCTCCGGGCCCGCCCGGATCTCCACCAAGCACACCCTCGCCCTCACCAACCGCGGCGAGGCGACCACCGAGGACCTCCTCGCCCTCGCCCGCGAGGTCGTCGCGGGGGTGCACGCGGCCTTCGGGATCACCCTCGTCAACGAGCCCGTCACCGTGGGCGTGGAGCTCTAGTAGGCGACCCCGACGCCCTGCCTGACCGTCGCGGGGTCGTCGATCATCGCCAGCATCGCGTGCGCCACGTCCGCGCGGGCCAGTGAGCGGCCCCGGGACGGGGTGCCGCCGACGACCCTGCGGTACTGCCCGGTGCCCGGCCTGTTCGTCAGCTTGGGCGGGCGTACGGAGGTCCAGTCGGCGTCGCTCTTCGCGAGGTCCGACTCCATGACCCGCAGATCGGCGTAGACGTCCTTCAGGACGTTGTTGACGATCGCCAGGACCGCCCTGTCGACGAGGGCCTGGCCGTTCGGGGCCGGGCCCAGCGGGGCCGCGCTGACGACCAGGAGCCGGCGCGTCTTCTCGGCCTCCATCGCCGTGAGCACCGAGCGGGTCAGCCGCGCCGCCACGCCCGCGTCGGCCCGGGTCCTGGCCCCGAGGCCCGAGAGCACCGCGTCCCGGCCCGCCACGGCCCCGCGCAGCGCCTCGGGGTCGGACAGGTCGGCCCGCCGGACCGTCAGGCGCGTGCCCGTCACGGTGAGCCGCGCCGGGTCCCGTACGACCGCCGTCACCTCGTGGCCGGAGGCCAGGGCCTGCCGGACGATCTCCTGGCCGATGCCGCCCGTCGCACCGAAGACCGTGAGCTTCATGTCGGACCCTCCTGGGGTGGGTAAGTATTCACTCACCCCCAAGGTGAGTGGATACTCACTCAGACGTCAAGCGCGGCTGGAGGATGCATGGAACAGAGGCCGACCCGGACCCGGATCGTCGACGCCGCCCGTGACCTCATGCGGACGGCGGGGCTCGCCCGCACGACCACCAAGGAGATCGCCAAGGCTGCCGGCTGCTCGGAAGCCGCGCTCTACAAGTACTTCAGCAGCAAGGAAGAGCTCTTCCTGACCGTCCTGAACGAGCGCCTGCCCCAGCTCGGCGGGCTCCTCGGCACGCTCGTCGCCGACCCCGGCGGCCGCACCGTCGAGGAGAACCTCACCGAGGTCGCCCGGCAGGCCGCGCTCTTCTACGGGCAGACCTTCCCGGTCGTCGCCTCCCTCTACGCCGAGCCGGCGCTCAAACGGCGCCACGAGGAGGCCATGCGCAGCTACGGCATGGGCCCGCACAAGCCCATCGAGGGCCTCGCCGCCTATCTCCGCGCCGAGCAGAGCCATGGCCGCATCAGCCCCGACGCCGACCCGGTGGCCGCCGCCTCGCTGCTCCTCGGCGCCTGTGTGCAGCGCTCCTTCGCCTGGGAGACGAGCCCGGACCGCCGGCCGCCGGACTCCCTCGACGACTTCGCCCGCGGCCTCGCCCGCACCCTGCTGCGCGGGATCGCCTAGGCGATCCAGTCGTCGATCCCCGCCAGCAGCTTCGCCTTGACGTCCTCCGGCGCCGCCGAGCCCCGCACCGACTGACGGGCCAGCTCCGCCAGCTCCTCGTCCGTGAACCCGTGGTGCCGCCGCGCGATCTCGTACTGGGCGGCGAGCCGGGAACCGAAGAGGAGCGGGTCGTCGGCGCCGAGCGCCATCGGGACGCCCGCCTCGAAGAGCGTGCGCAGCGGGACGTCCTCGTGCTTCTCGTACACCCCGAGGGCCACGTTCGAGGCCGGGCAGACCTCGCAGGTCACGCCCTTCTCGGCGAGCCTCCGCAGCAGCCGCGGGTCCTCCGCCGACCGCACCCCGTGGCCGACCCGCGCCGCCCGCAGGTCGTCCAGGCAGTCCCGTACGGACGAGGGCCCCGTCAGCTCGCCGCCGTGCGGGGCCGCGAGCAGGCCGCCCTCGCGCGCGATCGCGAAGGCCCGGTCGAAGTCCCGGGCCATGCCCCGCCGCTCGTCGTTGGAGAGCCCGAAGCCGACCACGCCCCGGTCCGCGAACCGCACCGCGAGCCGGGCCAGCGTCCGGGCCTCCAGAGGGTGCTTCATCCGGTTCGCCGCGACCAGGACCCGCATCCCGAGACCCGTCTCCCGCGAGGCCGCGTCGACCGCGTCCAGGATGATCTCCAGGGCCGGGATCAGGCCGCCCAGATGCGGGGCGTACGAGGTGGGGTCGACCTGGATCTCCAGCCACCCCGAGCCGTCCCTGACGTCCTCCTGGGCCGCCTCCCGGACGAGCCGCTGGATGTCCTCCGGCGCGCGCAGGCAGGAGCGGGCGATGTCGTAGAGCCGCTGGAAGCGGAACCAGCCGCGCTCGTCGGTCGCCCGCAGCTTGGGAGGCGTACCGCTGCTCAGCGCCTCCGGGAGATGCACGCCGTACTTGTCGGCCAGCTCGATGAGCGTCGTGGGCCGCATCGAACCCGTGAAGTGCAGGTGCAGATGGGCCTTGGGAAGGCTGCTGAGGTCGCGGTAAAGGTGCTCCATTGGCTGATCCTGCCGTACCCGAATGGACGAATACAGTCCGTTTCCCCGATCGGGACCTTGCTAGAACGCAAAAACGGGCCCCCGGTTCAGGAGAACCGGGGGCCCGCACCTCCCAGAGGATCAGTCGCGCGCCTCGGCGAGCAGCTTCTGGATCCGGGACACGCCCTCCACCAGGTCCTCGTCACCGAGCGCGTACGACAGCCGCAGGTAGCCCGGGGTGCCGAAGGCCTCGCCGGGGACGACCGCGACCTCGGCCTCGTCCAGGATCAGCGCGGCGAGCTCGACCGAGGTCTCCGGGCGCTTGCCGCGGATCTCCTTGCCGAGCAGCCCCTTCACCGACGGGTACACGTAGAACGCGCCCTCCGGCGTCGGGCAGACGACGCCCTCGATCTCGTTGAGCATCCGCACGATCGTCTGACGGCGGCGGTCGAAGGCCTTGCCCATCTCCTTGACCGCGTCCAGGTTCCCGGAGACGGCGGCGAGCGCGGCGACCTGCGCCACGTTGCTCACGTTGGAGGTGGCGTGCGACTGCAGGTTCGTCGCGGCCTTCACGACGTCCTTCGGGCCGATGATCCAGCCCACGCGCCAGCCCGTCATCGCGTACGTCTTCGCCACGCCGTTGACTACGATGCACTTGTCGCGCAGCTCCGGCAGGACGGCCGGCAGCGAGACGGCGGAGGCGTCGCCGTAGACCAGGTGCTCGTAGATCTCGTCCGTGAGGACCCACAGGCCGTGCTCGACGGCCCAGCGGCCGATCGCCTCGGTCTCGGCCTCGCTGTAGACGGCGCCGGTCGGGTTCGAGGGGGAGACGAAGAGGACGACCTTGGTCTTCTCCGTGCGCGCAGCCTCCAGCTGCTCCACCGAGACCCGGTAACCGGTGGTCTCGTCGGCGACGACCTCCACCGGGACACCGCCCGCGAGGCGGATCGACTCGGGGTACGTCGTCCAGTACGGCGCCGGGACGATGACCTCGTCGCCCGGGTCGAGGATCGCGGCGAAGGCCTCGTAGATCGCCTGCTTGCCGCCGTTGGTCACCAGGACCTGGGAGGCGTCGATCTCGTAACCGGAGTCGCGCAGCGTCTTGGCGGCGATCGCGGCCTTCAGCTCGGGCAGACCGCCGGCCGGCGTGTAGCGGTGGTACTTCGGGTTCTTGCAGGCCTCGACGGCCGCGTCGACGATGTAGTCCGGGGTCGGGAAGTCGGGCTCACCCGCGCCGAAACCGATCACCGGGCGCCCGGCGGCCTTGAGGGCCTTGGCCTTGGCGTCGACGGCGAGGGTGGCGGACTCGGAGATCGCACCGATCCGGGCGGAGACCCGACGCTCGGTGGGAGGGGTAGCAGCGCTCATACGGGCCATCGTCCCAGACCACGTCGAGGCCCGGCACACAGGTTTCACGGACCGGACAGGACCGGTCATTACCGGTCGTACGCGCGTCCGACGGCAGGTCGGCGCGCTTTCTGTTCGACGTAGGGGCCCATGACCACGTATGCTCACTCCTCGTTGGCCCGCACCGACCACATCTCACGATGCGGTACGTTTGGGGGGCACCGACAAAGGGTCGTAGCTCAATTGGTAGAGCACCGGTCTCCAAAACCGGCGGTTGGGGGTTCAAGTCCCTCCGGCCCTGCTACACACACCGCCAGGTGTTGTGCGCATGTACGTACTTCATTGCACCGCCGTGCGGCTCCACCCGGGCGCGGCACGGCCGACCCGGAATCAGGTGAGAGATCGTGACGGACGCCGTAGGCTCCATCGACATGCCTGATGCCGACGAGACCGCAGAGTCGAAGAAGAAGTCCCGCAAGGGCGGGAAGCGCGGAAAGAAGGGCCCCCTGGGCCGTCTCGCGCTCTTCTACCGCCAGATCATCGCCGAGCTCCGCAAGGTCGTCTGGCCCACGCGGAACCAGCTGACGACGTACACCACCGTGGTGATTGTCTTCGTCGTCATCATGATCGGCCTTGTCACCGTGATTGACTATGGCTTCCAGGAAGCAGTCAAGTACGTCTTCGGCTGACTTTTTGTTCCACCCATCTGTATCGCAGGAAGAAGCAGCCACCGTGTCTGACGCGAACCTGAACGACGCCTTCGAGTCCGAGTCCGTCGAGGACGAGCTGGACATCGTCGAGGCCGCCGACGAGGACGTCGAGGACGTCGAGGTCGACGCTGCTGAGGACGCTGCGGACGACGTCGAGATCGACGAGGCCGAAGAGGCCGACGAGACCGACGAGGACGAGACCGAAGAGGTCGAGGACGAGGACGCCGAGGAAGAGACCGAGGAGGAGGCCGAGCCGGCCGCCCCGGTCGACCCGGTCGCCGCGCTCCGCGAGGAGCTCCGCACCCTCCCCGGCGAGTGGTACGTCATCCACACCTACGCGGGCTACGAGAAGCGCGTGAAGGCCAACCTCGAGCAGCGTGCCGTCTCGCTCAACGTCGAGGACTTCATCTACCAGGCCGAGGTCCCCGAGGAAGAGATCGTCCAGATCAAGGGCGGCGAGCGGAAGAACGTCAAGCAGAACAAGCTTCCCGGCTACGTTCTCGTCCGCATGGACCTGACGAACGAGTCCTGGGGCGTCGTCCGCAACACCCCCGGCGTCACCGGCTTCGTGGGCAACGCCTACGACCCGTACCCGCTGACCCTGGACGAGATCGTCAAGATGCTCGCCCCGGAGGCCGAGGAGAAGGCCGCCCGCGAGGCCGCCGAGGCCGAGGGCAAGCCCGCTCCGGCCCGCAAGCTGGAGGTCCAGGTCCTGGACTTCGAGGTCGGCGACTCGGTCACCGTCACCGACGGCCCGTTCGCGACCCTCCAGGCCACGATCAACGAGATCAACCCGGACTCGAAGAAGGTCAAGGGCCTCGTCGAGATCTTCGGTCGCGAGACCCCGGTCGAGCTCAGCTTCGACCAGATCCAGAAGAACTGATCTCACCGTCTTCCGACCAGGTCAGAGTGGCTCTCACAGCTGCTCTGACCTGCTCGGTTTTTAGCCGCACGTCTATACCCGTTATCGTTGTGCGGTATGCCTGCATCCGGATGACCGGAAGGCGGGCTGAACACTCTCACTAGGACCCGGAGAGAGCAATGCCTCCCAAGAAGAAGAAGGTCACGGGGCTTATCAAGCTCCAGATCAACGCTGGTGCGGCCAACCCGGCCCCGCCGGTCGGCCCCGCGCTGGGTCAGCACGGCGTCAACATCATGGAGTTCTGCAAGGCCTACAACGCCGCGACCGAGTCGCAGCGTGGCATGGTCGTGCCGGTGGAGATCACGGTCTACGAAGACCGCACCTTCACCTTCATCACCAAGACTCCGCCGGCCGCCAAGCTGATCCTCAAGGCCGCGGGTGTGGAGAAGGGCTCCGGCGAGCCGCACAAGACCAAGGTCGCCAAGCTCACGGCCGCCCAGGTCCGCGAGATCGCCACGGTCAAGCTCCCCGACCTCAACGCCAATGACCTGGACGCCGCGTCCAAGATCATCGCCGGCACCGCCCGCTCCATGGGCATCACGGTCGAGGGCTGATCACCCCCGTTTGACCTCCAGTGGTAGGGCCGGCGCGGCCCGCACCACGACTCCACCCCTGAACAACAGGAGAAGCAGTGAAGCGCAGCAAGGCTCTCCGCTCCGCGGACGCCAAGGTCGACCGCGAGCGGCTCTACGCCCCCCTCGAGGCCGTCCGTCTCGCCAAGGAGACCGCCACCACCAAGTTCGACGGCACCGTCGAGGTCGCCTTCCGCCTGGGTGTCGACCCGCGCAAGGCCGACCAGATGGTCCGTGGCACCGTGAACCTCCCGCACGGCACCGGCAAGACCGCCCGGGTCCTGGTCTTCGCGACCGGTGACCGTGCCGAGGCCGCGATCGCCGCGGGCGCCGACATCGTCGGCTCCGACGAGCTCATCGACGAGATCTCCAAGGGCAACCGCCTGAACGAGTTCGACGCCGTGGTGGCCACCCCGGACCTCATGGGCAAGGTCGGCCGCCTCGGCCGCGTCCTCGGCCCGCGTGGTCTCATGCCGAACCCCAAGGTCGGCACCGTCACCCCCGATGTCGCGAAGGCTGTCAACGACATCAAGGGCGGCAAGATCGAGTTCCGCGTCGACAAGCACTCGAACCTCCACTTCATCATCGGCAAGGTCTCCTTCGATGACACGAAGCTGGTCGAGAACTACGCCGCGGCCCTGGAGGAGATCCTCCGTCTGAAGCCGTCCGCCGCGAAGGGTCGCTACATCAAGAAGGCGGCCCTCTCCACGACGATGGGCCCCGGCATCCCGCTGGACTCCAACCGCACCCGCAACCTCCTCGTCGAGGAGGACCCGGCCGCGGTCTGAACCTCACCGGTTCACTGAGTGGTCAGCCGGCCCCGCACCTCTCCGGAGGTGCGGGGCCGGCTCTTTGTTACGGTTCAAGAGACCGTAAAGACCTTGGATCAAGGGGTGGGGAACGCTCATGAACAAGTCCGCATGGAAGCGCGCGGGCGTCGCTCTCACGGCCGTGGCGGTCGTGACCGGCGTCGCGGGCTGTCAGGACGGCGGGGACGCCAAGGGGGCCGCGCCGGCCACTCCCGAGGCGCAGAGCCACGGGGACGTCACGAAGGTCATCCAGGCCGCGTACGAGAAGACCTCGGCCGCCAAGGCCGCCAAGGTCAAGATGACCATGACCATGGAGGGGCTCGGCAGCGAGTCCGGCACGATCGAGATGACGGGCGTCCAGGGGTGGGACCCGGCGGTGATGGACATCACCATGAAGGGCTCCATGCTCTCCGCCGGCGGCCCGGACGCCCCCCAGCAGATGCGCATGATCATGCTCGACCAGGTCATGTACATGGACATGGGTGCCAAGCAGGCCGCCGAGATGGACGGCAAGCGCTGGATGAAGCTCGACATGAAGGCCGCGGCCGACGCCTCCGGCGACAAGGCGCTGCGGAAGCAGATGACCGGCGGCCTGGACAACATGAACCAGGACCCGGCCCAGCAGCTCGCCCTGCTGCTGGACTCCCCGGACCTGAAGCACGTCGGTGCCGAGAAGATCAACGGCATGGAGACCGAGCACTACAAGGGCACGCTCACCCTCGAGCAGATGCTCAAGGCCAACGAGTCGTCGAAGCTCCTCTCCAAGAAGGACCACGACGAGCTCCTCGCCACCATGAAGAAGACGGGCCTCAAGGGCTACGACACCGAGTTCTGGGTCACCGAGGACGGCTACCCGGCCCGTATGGACATCGGCATGACCATGGCCGAGGGCACGATGCAGATCCGGGCCGACTACACCGACTACGGCACCAAGTCCGCCGTACAGGCCCCGCCGGCCAAGGACACCGTGGACCTCTTCGAGATGATGAAGGACTTCGGCAAGGAGCCCGGTCAGGGCTGATTTGCTCCTGGCGCAGGCCATCACGTACGCTTCCACAGAAGCCAAAGACCGCTGGTCGTTGCTGTGCCCTTACCGGGTGCGGTGGCCGAAGGATCCGCTGACAACGGACGACCCGCGCAGGTGACTGTGGAAGTGTTCCCGGACTTCATCGTCCGGTCGAGCTCAGCCCCGTGCGCCTGCGCCCGGGGCGTTTTGTTTTGTCCAGCCTCCTTCTGAGCGGTCCTCATCACCCGGAAGGAGGCCGACGCACTATGCCGACGCCCAACAAGGCTGCATCGGTGGCCGAGCTCAAGGACGCGTTCCAGAGCTCCAACGCCGCCGTGCTGACCGAGTACCGGGGTCTCACCGTCGCGCAGCTCAAGACGCTGCGTCGCTCTCTCGGTGAGAACGCCCAGTACGCCGTGGTGAAGAACACGCTGACCAAGATTGCGGCCAACGAGGCCGGGATCACCGCACTGGACGAGCACTTCGCTGGTCCGACCGCGGTCGCCTTCGTCACCGGTGACCCGGTGGAGTCGGCGAAGGCCCTGCGTGACTTCGCCAAGGAGAACCCGAACCTCATCATCAAGGCCGGTGTCCTTGACGGTAAGGCTCTCTCCGCCGACGACATCAAGAAGCTTGCGGACCTCGAGTCCCGCGAGGTTCTGCTCAGCAAGCTGGCCGGTGCCTTCAAGGGCAAGCAGTCTCAGGCTGCCTCGCTCTTCCAGGCGCTGCCGTCGAAGTTCGTCCGCACCGCGGAAGCGCTTCGCGTCAAGCTCGCCGAGCAGGGCGGTGCCGAGTAATTCGGCTCGCGCATTGATCCGCGCCGCCTAGTGCGCGGGTCGTAGCGGGCCGTTACGCCCGCCTCTATAGACACATCGGCACCTGCCGAGATTAGTGGAAGGATCGCCCATCATGGCGAAGCTCTCTCAGGACGACCTCCTCGCCCAGTTCGAGGAGATGACCCTCATCGAGCTCTCCGAGTTCGTGAAGGCCTTCGAGGAGAAGTTCGACGTCACCGCCGCCGCGGCCGTCGCCGTTGCCGGTCCCGCCGTTGGTGGCGGCGACGCCGCTGGCGCCGTTGAGGAGCAGGACGAGTTCGACGTCATCCTCGAGGGTGCCGGCGACAAGAAGATCCAGGTCATCAAGGTCGTGCGCGAGCTCACCTCCCTGGGCCTCAAGGAGGCCAAGGACCTCGTCGACGGCACCCCGAAGCCGGTCCTCGAGAAGGTCGCGAAGGAGGCCGCTGACAAGGCCGCCGAGGCCCTCAAGGCCGCCGGTGCCTCCGTCACGGTCAAGTAAGACCGTTTCGGCTCACCGAGCTGACTCAGCCCCCGTGTAACGCGGAGGCACCGAGAGGCGATCACCCATCTGGGTGGTCGCCTCTCTGCGTTCCCGGGAAACGGGCGTGGCGGGGGTCCTGCGGGCATCCGGAAGCGGAGTATGGTGATCTTCGCCGTGCGCCCCGCAGACCGGCGGGTCTTGACGAACCGCACGCAGCGCGCAATTCTCAGGACGCGTCGTCACAACGATCCGTTTCCGAGGCATGGATCGACGGCTGAACGGGCAGTATCGAGGTGCGCCGCACGGCGCGAGGTACCGCGGAGTTGAGAGCAACGAGGGTCGCGAAGAAGTCGCCCTGGACATCAGTGGGCCAAGTGGCTACACTGACCCTTTGCGCTGCCTGTTAGCTGCCCCCTGCCCGTCACCAGGGGCATACCTTCGCATCAGCTTCGTGGACCGACCCCGTCTGACCTGGCCTTTTGGTCATCTCAGGAAAAGTCTGCCGTGAAGCGTTGCTGGGGACCGGTACGCGCGTAGTGAGTCCGAGCCCTCGGAAGGACCCCCTCTTGGCCGCCTCGCGCAACGCCTCGACCAATACGAACAACGGCGCAAGCACCGCCCCGCTGCGCATCTCCTTTGCAAAGATCAAGGAGCCCCTCGAGGTTCCGAACCTCCTCGCGCTGCAGACCGAGAGCTTTGACTGGCTGCTCGGCAACGCCGCCTGGAAGGCTCGCGTCGAGGCTGCCCTTGAGTCGGGACAGGACGTCCCCACGAAGTCCGGTCTGGAGGAGATCTTCGAGGAGATCTCCCCGATCGAGGACTTCTCCGGGTCGATGTCGCTGACCTTCCGCGACCACCGCTTCGAGCCGCCGAAGAACTCGATCGACGAGTGCAAGGACCGTGACTTCACGTACGGCGCCCCGCTCTTCGTCACGGCCGAGTTCACCAACAACGAGACCGGCGAGATCAAGTCCCAGACGGTCTTCATGGGCGACTTCCCGCTCATGACGAACAAGGGCACCTTCGTCATCAACGGCACCGAGCGTGTCGTGGTGTCGCAGCTGGTCCGTTCCCCCGGTGTCTACTTCGACTCCTCCATCGACAAGACGTCCGACAAGGACATCTTCTCCGCCAAGATCATCCCGTCCCGGGGTGCCTGGCTGGAGATGGAGATCGACAAGCGCGACCTGGTCGGTGTCCGCATCGACCGCAAGCGCAAGCAGTCCGTCACCGTCCTCCTCAAGGCTCTCGGCTGGACCACCGAGCAGATCCTGCAGGAGTTCGGCGAGTACGAGTCGATGCGCGCCACCCTGGAGAAGGACCACACCCAGGGCCAGGACGACGCGCTGCTGGACATCTACCGCAAGCTCCGTCCGGGCGAGCCGCCGACCCGTGAGGCCGCTCAGACGCTGCTCGAGAACCTCTACTTCAACCCGAAGCGCTACGACCTCGCCAAGGTCGGCCGCTACAAGGTGAACAAGAAGCTCGGCGCCGACGAGCCGCTGGACGCCGGTGTCCTCACCACCGACGACATCATCGCCACGATCAAGTACCTCGTGAAGCTCCACGCGGGCGAGACCGAGACGATCGGTGAGAACGGCAACGAGATCGTCGTCGAGACCGACGACATCGACCACTTCGGCAACCGTCGTCTGCGCAACGTCGGCGAGCTCATCCAGAACCAGGTCCGCACGGGTCTGGCTCGTATGGAGCGCGTCGTCCGCGAGCGGATGACCACGCAGGACGTCGAGGCGATCACGCCGCAGACCCTGATCAACATCCGGCCGGTCGTCGCCTCCATCAAGGAGTTCTTCGGCACCAGCCAGCTGTCCCAGTTCATGGACCAGAACAACCCGCTGTCGGGTCTGACGCACAAGCGTCGTCTCTCGGCCCTGGGTCCTGGTGGTCTCTCCCGTGAGCGGGCCGGCTTCGAGGTCCGAGACGTGCACCCGTCCCACTACGGACGCATGTGCCCGATCGAGACCCCCGAAGGCCCGAACATCGGTCTGATCGGTTCGCTCGCCTCGTACGGCCGCGTCAACGCGTTCGGCTTCATCGAGACGCCGTACCGCAAGGTCGTCGACGGCCAGGTCACCGACGAGGTCGACTACGTCACCGCCGACGAGGAGGACCGGTTCGTCATCGCGCAGGCCAACGCCGCGCTGAACGACGAGCTCCGCTTCTCCGAGCCGCGCGTCCTCGTTCGTAAGCGTGGCGGCGAGGTCGACTACGTCGAGCCGTCGGACGTGGACTACATGGACGTCTCGCCGCGCCAGATGGTGTCGGTCGCGACCGCCATGATCCCGTTCCTCGAGCACGACGACGCCAACCGTGCCCTCATGGGCGCGAACATGATGCGTCAGGCCGTCCCGCTCATTAAGTCGGAGGCCCCGCTCGTCGGCACCGGCATGGAGTACCGCTGCGCCACCGACGCCGGCGACGTGCTCAAGGCCGAGAAGGACGGTGTCGTCCAGGAGCTGTCGGCCGACTACATCACGGTCGCCAACGACGACGGCACGTACATCACGTACCGCCTGCACAAGTTCTCCCGCTCCAACCAGGGCACCTCTGTGAACCAGAAGGTCGTCGTGGACGAGGGCGACCGCGTCATCGAGGGCCAGGTCCTCGCCGACGGTCCCGCCACCGAAGACGGCGAGATGGCGCTCGGCAAGAACCTCCTCGTGGCGTTCATGCCGTGGGAGGGCCACAACTACGAGGACGCGATCATCCTGTCGCAGCGCCTCGTGCAGGACGACGTCCTCTCCTCGATCCACATCGAGGAGCACGAGGTCGACGCCCGTGACACCAAGCTCGGCCCCGAGGAGATCACCCGGGACATCCCGAACGTCTCCGAGGAGGTCCTCGCGGACCTCGACGAGCGCGGCATCATCCGCATCGGTGCCGAGGTCGTCGCCGGCGACATCCTGGTCGGCAAGGTCACGCCCAAGGGTGAGACCGAGCTGACCCCGGAGGAGCGCCTGCTCCGCGCGATCTTCGGTGAGAAGGCCCGTGAGGTCCGTGACACCTCGCTGAAGGTCCCGCACGGCGAGATCGGCAAGATCATCGGCGTCCGTGTCTTCGACCGCGAGGAGGGCGACGAGCTTCCCCCGGGCGTGAACCAGCTGGTCCGCGTCTACGTCGCCCAGAAGCGCAAGATCACCGACGGTGACAAGCTCGCCGGCCGTCACGGCAACAAGGGTGTCATCTCCAAGATCCTCCCGATCGAGGACATGCCGTTCCTCGAGGACGGCACCCCGGTCGACATCATCCTCAACCCGCTGGGTGTCCCGTCCCGAATGAACCCGGGACAGGTCCTGGAGATCCACCTCGGCTGGCTCGCCAGCCGCGGCTGGGACGTCTCCGGTCTCGCGGACGAGTGGGCGCAGCGCCTCCAGGCGATCGGCGCCGACCAGGTCGCCCCCGGCACCAACGTCGCGACCCCGGTCTTCGACGGTGCGCGTGAGGACGAGCTCGCGGGTCTGCTCCAGCACACCATCCCGAACCGCGACGGCGAGCGCATGGTGCTCCCGACCGGTAAGGCGAGGCTGTTCGACGGCCGCTCCGGCGAGCCGTTCCCGGACCCGATCTCCGTCGGGTACATGTACATCCTCAAGCTCCACCACCTGGTCGACGACAAGCTCCACGCGCGTTCGACCGGCCCGTACTCGATGATCACCCAGCAGCCGCTGGGTGGTAAGGCCCAGTTCGGTGGCCAGCGCTTCGGTGAGATGGAGGTGTGGGCGCTGGAGGCTTACGGCGCCGCGTACGCCCTCCAGGAGCTGCTGACGATCAAGTCCGACGACGTGACCGGCCGCGTGAAGGTCTACGAGGCCATCGTCAAGGGCGAGAACATCCCTGAGCCCGGCATCCCCGAGTCCTTCAAGGTCCTCATCAAGGAGATGCAGTCCCTGTGCCTCAACGTGGAGGTGCTGTCCTCGGACGGCATGTCCATCGAGATGCGCGACACCGACGAGGACGTCTTCCGCGCAGCGGAGGAGCTCGGCATCGACCTGTCCCGGCGCGAGCCGAGCAGCGTCGAAGAGGTCTGACGGGAGTCCGGTGCGGGGGCTCAGCAATGAGCCCCCCGCCGGCCCCAGGACCCCCGTATCAGACCCACAGCCTTACAACCCTGAGAGGGATTGACGCATAGTGCTCGACGTCAACTTCTTCGACGAGCTCCGGATCGGTCTGGCCACCGCTGACGACATCCGTCAGTGGAGCCACGGCGAGGTCAAGAAGCCGGAGACCATCAACTACCGCACGCTCAAGCCCGAGAAGGACGGACTCTTCTGCGAGAAGATCTTCGGTCCGACCCGGGACTGGGAGTGCTACTGCGGCAAGTACAAGCGCGTCCGCTTCAAGGGCATCATCTGTGAGCGGTGTGGCGTCGAGGTCACCCGCGCCAAGGTGCGCCGTGAGCGGATGGGCCACATCGAGCTGGCCGCCCCCGTCACCCACATCTGGTACTTCAAGGGCGTTCCGTCGCGCCTGGGCTACCTGCTCGACCTCGCCCCGAAGGACCTGGAGAAGGTCATCTACTTCGCGGCGTACATGATCACGTACGTCGACGACGAGCGCCGTACGCGTGACCTGCCCTCCCTGGAGGCGCACGTCTCCGTCGAGCGTCAGCAGATCGAGAACCGTCGCGACTCCGACCTGGAGGCCCGCGCCAAGAAGCTCGAGAACGACCTCGCCGAGCTGGAGGCCGAGGGCGCCAAGGCCGACGTGCGCCGCAAGGTGCGCGAGGGTGCCGAGCGCGAGATGAAGCAGCTGCGCGACCGTGCGCAGCGCGAGATCGACCGTCTGGACGAGGTCTGGTCGCGCTTCAAGAACCTCAAGGTCCAGGACCTGGAGGGCGACGAGCTCCTCTACCGCGAGCTGCGTGACCGCTTCGGCACGTACTTCGACGGCTCGATGGGTGCCGCGGCGCTGCAGAAGCGTCTCGAGTCCTTCGACCTGGAGGAGGAGGCCGAGCGCCTCCGCGAGATCATCCGTACCGGCAAGGGCCAGAAGAAGACCCGTGCGCTCAAGCGCCTCAAGGTCGTCTCCGCGTTCCTGCAGACCGCGAACAGCCCCAAGGGCATGGTTCTCGACTGCGTGCCGGTCATCCCGCCGGACCTGCGTCCGATGGTGCAGCTCGACGGTGGCCGCTTCGCGACCTCCGACCTGAACGACCTGTACCGCCGTGTGATCAACCGCAACAACCGCCTGAAGCGGCTTCTCGACCTCGGCGCGCCCGAGATCATCGTGAACAACGAGAAGCGCATGCTCCAGGAGGCGGTCGACGCCCTCTTCGACAACGGCCGTCGTGGTCGCCCGGTCACGGGCCCCGGCAACCGTCCGCTGAAGTCCCTCAGCGACATGCTGAAGGGCAAGCAGGGTCGATTCCGTCAGAACCTGCTCGGCAAGCGTGTCGACTACTCGGCGCGTTCCGTCATCGTCGTCGGCCCGCAGCTCAAGCTGCACCAGTGCGGTCTGCCGAAGGCCATGGCGCTGGAGCTCTTCAAGCCGTTCGTGATGAAGCGCCTGGTCGACCTGAACCACGCGCAGAACATCAAGTCGGCCAAGCGGATGGTCGAGCGCGGCCGCACGGTCGTGTACGACGTCCTCGAAGAGGTCATCGCCGAGCACCCGGTTCTGCTGAACCGTGCGCCCACGCTGCACCGCCTCGGCATCCAGGCCTTCGAGCCGCAGCTGGTCGAGGGCAAGGCCATCCAGATCCACCCGCTCGTCTGCACCGCGTTCAACGCGGACTTCGACGGTGACCAGATGGCCGTCCACCTGCCGCTCTCCGCGGAGGCGCAGGCCGAGGCCCGCATCCTGATGCTGTCCTCGAACAACATCCTCAAGCCCGCCGACGGCCGTCCGGTGACGATGCCGACCCAGGACATGGTCCTCGGTCTGTTCTTCCTCACCACCGACGGTGAACTCCGTGACACCAAGGGCGAGGGCCGCGCGTTCGGCTCCACGGCCGAGGCGATCATGGCGTTCGACGCCGGCGAGCTCGCGCTGCAGTCGCAGATCGAGATCCGCTTCCCGGTCGGCACCGTCGCTCCCCGTGGCTGGGTTCCCCCGGTCGCCGAGGAGGGCGAGCCGGAGTGGCAGCAGGGTGACTCGTTCCGTCTGAAGACCTCGCTGGGCCGCGCGCTCTTCAACGAGCTGCTGCCCGAGGACTACCCGTTCGTCGACTACTCCGTCGGCAAGAAGCAGCTCTCCGAGATCGTCAACGACCTCGCCGAGCGCTACCCCAAGGTCATCGTGGCGGCGACGCTCGACAACCTGAAGGCGGCGGGCTTCTACTGGGCGACCCGTTCCGGTGTCACCGTGGCCATCTCCGACGTCGTCGTTCCCGAGGCGAAGAAGGAGATCGTCAAGGGCTACGAGGCGCAGGACGAGAAGGTCCAGAAGCAGTACGAGCGCGGTCTGATCACCAAGGAAGAGCGCACGCAGGAGCTCATCGCGATCTGGACCAAGGCGACCAACGAGGTCGCCGAGGCGATGAACGCGAACTTCCCCAAGACGAACCCCATCTTCATGATGGTTGACTCGGGTGCCCGAGGAAACATGATGCAGATGCGGCAGATCGCCGGTATGCGTGGTCTGGTGTCGAACGCGAAGAACGAGACCATCCCGCGTCCGATCAAGGCGTCCTTCCGTGAGGGCCTCTCCGTCCTCGAGTACTTCATCTCGACGCACGGTGCCCGTAAGGGTCTCGCCGACACCGCCCTGCGTACCGCCGACTCGGGTTACCTGACCCGTCGTCTGGTGGACGTCTCGCAGGACGTCATCATCCGCGAGGAGGACTGTGGCACCGAGCGCGGTCTGAAGCTGCGGATCGCGGCCAAGGACGAGGCCGGTGTCCTGCGGAAGACGGACGACGTCGAGACCTCCGTGTACGCGCGGATGCTCGCCGAGGACGTCGTCGTCGACGGCAAGGTCATCGCGCCGGCCAACGTCGACCTGGGTGACGTGCTCATCGACGCCCTGGTCAACGCGGGCGTCGAGGAGGTCAAGACCCGTTCGGTCCTGACCTGTGAGTCCGCCGTCGGTACCTGCGCGTTCTGCTACGGCCGTTCGCTCGCCACCGGCAAGCTGGTCGACATCGGTGAGGCGGTCGGCATCATCGCCGCCCAGTCCATCGGTGAGCCCGGTACCCAGCTGACGATGCGTACCTTCCACACCGGTGGTGTGGCCGGTGACGACATCACCCAGGGTCTGCCCCGTGTCGTCGAGCTCTTCGAGGCGCGGCAGCCGAAGGGTGTCGCCCCGATCTCCGAGGCGGCCGGTCGCGTCCGCATCGAGGAGACCGAGAAGACCAAGAAGATCGTCGTCACCCCGGACGACGGCACCGACGAGACGGCGTTCCCGATCTCGAAGCGTGCCCGTCTGCTCGTGGGCGAGGGCGACCACGTCGAGGTGGGCCAGAAGCTCACCGTGGGTGCCACCAACCCGCACGACGTGCTCCGGATCCTCGGTCAGCGCGCGGTCCAGGTCCACCTGGTCGGCGAAGTCCAGAAGGTCTACAACTCGCAGGGCGTGTCGATCCACGACAAGCACATCGAGATCATCATCCGGCAGATGCTGCGCCGCGTGACGATCATCGAGTCCGGCGACGCGGAGCTCCTGCCGGGCGAGCTGGTCGAGCGGTCGAAGTTCGAGACCGAGAACCGTCGTGTGGTCACCGAGGGCGGTCACCCCGCCTCCGGCCGTCCGCAGCTGATGGGTATCACCAAGGCCTCGCTGGCGACGGAGTCCTGGCTGTCGGCCGCCTCCTTCCAGGAGACGACCCGAGTCCTGACGGATGCGGCGATCAACGCCAAGTCCGACAGCCTCATCGGCCTCAAGGAGAACGTCATCATCGGTAAGCTCATCCCGGCCGGTACGGGTCTGTCCCGCTACCGCAACATCCGGGTCGAGCCGACCGAGGAGGCCAAGGCCGCGATGTACTCGGCCGTCGGCTACGACGACATCGACTACTCGCCGTTCGGCTCCGGCTCCGGCCAGGCCGTTCCGCTGGAGGACTACGACTACGGTCCGTACAACCAGTAAGCGAGTCGCTTGACCGAAGGGCGGTCACCCCGTGTGGGGTGGCCGCCCTTCGGCGTGCGGGTCGGAAAGGGGTGTCACCTGGCGGCCAGTTCCCAGGCCGTGACGGCGACCGTCGCGACCGCGGCGAGGGCGCCGATGCTGGCCAGTGGCCAGCGGGCTCGCTCCAGGGCGTCGAGGCGGGCCTCGTGGTCGGCGAGCTGCTTGTCGGTCTGGTCGCTGCGCTGTACGAGCAGCGCGAGCGAGCCGTCGACCCGCGCGAAGCCGGCCTCCAGGGTGCCGCGGAGCCGCTCCAGTTCGAGGGCGACGGCGACGGGGTCGTTCGGGTCAGGCTCGGTCATCGGCACCGCCCGGGGTCGGGCGCAGCCAGGACGGCAGCAGGTTCTGCACCAGGTCGAGGGCCATCACCCGGGCCAGTCCGCCGGCGACGGCGAGGGCCCCCGCGACCCAGGGGAGGGTCGCGGGGATGCCGGAGGCGTCGACGATCGCGGGGAGCACGACGGCGATGCCCACGGCGGACTGGAGGACGGTGCGGGCCGTGCGCTTGGCGGCATCGGACATCGGTCTGCTCCTCGGGTCACTTGGTGTACGGGACTTTGAGCGCGTTCCATGAGGCGGCGCCCGGGATGCCGTCGGCGTCGGAGCCGCGGAAGCCGAGCTTGTGCTGCCACTTGGCGTAGCTGAGCCGGTCGGCCTCGCCCCAGCGGGGGCTGGGGCCGACGGTGTAGGCGGAGCAGCCTTCGGCGACGAGGCGGCGGCCCATGGCGGTGATGATCGGGGAGCTCGTCTCCCTGCGGAAGAACGAGGTGCCCGGGAAGGGCTGGAGGCGGGGGGCGGCCGGCTTGCCGGCGTCGGGGGCGGGCCGGGTGGGGGCCTTGTTGAGCCGGGCCTGGATCCGGTCGCGCATCGTCGGCATGGCGAAGCCCCGGGGGTCGTCCTTCCAGTCCGACCACTCCTTGTGGCCGATGACGGAGCGGGCGCCCCAGCCGTGGGCGCGGCACAGGGCGGCGGAGACCCGTTCGATGGCGTCGAGCTGGGCGGGCGGCCAGGGGTCGGTGCCGTTGCCGAGGTTGACGCATTCGAAGCCGTAGAAGCGGGAGTTGCCGTCGACGGCGCCGGGGCTGCCCTGGTGGGCGCGCGGGGCGGGCGGCCGGTCGCCGTAGGTCTCGCTGATCACGGCCTGGAGGACGGACGGGTCGCCGCCGCCGGCGTGGTTGGCGCGGCCGTTGCCGACGAGGTGGACGCTGCCGTCCTTGGCGATGACGCCGTGGCAGAGCGGGCCGGGCAGCCCTTCGTATCCGTTGAAGCACATCTCGACGGTGTTGGCGGTGCCGGCGGAGACGGTGTGGTGGATGATCACGCCGGTGACGGGGCCCCAGGCGCCGACGTGGTTGCGGTTGTGGGTGCGCCAGCCGGGGTGTTCGACGACGGTGACGCCTTCGGCGCGGAGCGCGGCGACGAACCGGTCCGCGGTGAGGGGAGTGGCCATCTGGTGTCCTCCGGACATGAAAAAGGCCCGCACCGGGGAGCCGGTCGGGCGTGCGTACGGGTGGGGGCCCGGGTTACGGGGCGGGGGCCGGGGTCGTCGGGGCCCAGGCCGCGCAGAGTGCGGCGCAGGCGGCCCGGCGGGCCTCGAAGTCGGCGAGGGCGGCGGTCACGGCCCGCTGGGCGGCGGTCTGGTCGGGGACGGCGGGGACGCCGTCCTTGGCGTCGACGACGACCAGGCCGGAGCCGCGCAGGACGGCGTCGCCGGTGCCCTTCTCGCTGACCTCGGCGGTGACGTACACCGAGGGGTACTGGCCGGTGACCGGGTCGCGCTGGAGGGTGTAGCCCATGGTGTTGTCGTAGACGCGGACGGTCAGGGTGTGGCCTTCCTCGGTGACGGTGGCGCGGCCGGCGTAGTCGATGGCGACGCCCCAGGGCTGGGTGGGGTCGATGTTCACGGTGTGCTCCTCGTGGTCTTCCGCGGGCGGTTCAGGTCTGGGCGCCGTGGATGAGCAGCGGCTGGGCGTAGACCGTGCCGGCGGTGGCCAGGGCCTGGATCTCGATGGTCATCGTCTGGCCGAAGCGGGTCTTCATGTCGCCGGGCAGCAGGCCGAGGTAGTCATAGGTGGTGCCGGCGGTGACGGTGGGGCCGAAGGGGGTGCCGTCGACGAGGACCCGCACCTGGCCGGTGCCTCCGCTGGAGGCCGCCGTGCCGATGGAGAGGCGCATCTTCGGCTGCCAGATGGGGTTGAGGCAGCGGGCGATGGTGGTGAAGGCGGCGGCGGTGGTGGAGGGCCACTTGGCCGTGTCGCTGGCCAGTGGCGGCATGAGCTGCAGCCAGGGGCGGGCGAGGCCGCCGGTCATGATGTCGTCGGCGAAGATCTCGTGGTTGTAGCCGTCGAAGATCCGGAACAGCGGCCGGGTGATGGTGACGCTGCCGGTGGTGGTCGGGGGACGGAACTCGTTGACGGCGGGACGGGTGTTCACGGCCGTGGACAGGGCCTTGATCCGGCGTTCCATCTGGTTGAGCCGGTCGATGATGTCCTCGGGCAGCTGGGGCATCAGGCCTCCTCGAGGTAGAGCTCGGCGGTGTCGGGGCGGCCGCGTTCCGGCGGGGTGACCTTGGCGCCGATGATGCGGTAGCGGGCGTCGAGGCCCTGGGAGTACCACTCGTCGGTGATCCGGATGCGGGCGACGCGGCCAAGGAGCTGCGGCGGGACGATCCCGCCGAGGTGGATGGAGACCGAAGGGATCACCACGGCGCCGCGGGCCTGCTTGAGCTCGGTGGCGGCCACCGAGTCGAGCGCGAGCGGGTCGGTGATCTCGTTGTGGTCCGAGGACAGGTCGATCAGCGGCCAGCCGTCCACGAGCAGGTCGCTGGCGTACTGCTGGGTGGAGTAGATCGGCCGGGACTCGGCGGCGGCGTTGGCGTTGGTGGAGGCGCCGCGGGCCAGGGCGGTGGTGCCGCCGCGGGTCGCGTCGTACGGGAAGGAGTACGACAGGATGACGCCGGGCCGGTCGAAGATCAGGTCGGTGGCACCGGTGACGATCTTGGGTTCGCCGACGCGGAGCTGCCGGATCCGCGAGCCGGTGACCGGGTCGCGGTAGACGAGGATCTGGTACTCGAAGCCGTTCTCGGTGGCGGCGAGCTGGTCGAGCGCCTCCAGGTAGACGGTCTCGTCGCCCTTGCGCCACGAGGCCGTCTTCTGGAACTTGGGGACCTCGTCGCCGAAGGTGATCCCGAGGCGGCGGGGGTCCTCGCCCGCGGGGGCGTCGGGGTAGCTCTGGAGGTCGAGCTCGCGCCACAGCCGGCGCACGATCTCCACCTGGTCGGTGGGGGTGTCGTACGTGATGTCGGTACGGATGCGGCGGCGTCCGGCGTACGAGTCGAAGGTGGCGGCCTGGATGCCGAGGGTCAGCACCCCGCGGCCGCTCGACTGCAGGGTGCTGGTCCAGACGATGCCGCCCCACCACAGGTCGCCGCCGCGCTCCAGGTAGACCGCGGTGCGGCCCTCGCGGACCTTCTTGACGCGGTCGGCGATGGCCTTGTCGGGGATGGGGATCGTGCCGGAGAGCGAGCCCGCCTTGCCGATGTAGTCGTCGAAGGAGACGTCCCGCAGGGGGAGGATGTCCAGCGTCTGGTCGGTGAGCAGGTCGCAGAAGATCGCCCGGTAGGGCGTGTCGATTGCCATCGATGGCCCCCCTTACAGGACGTAGGTGGCGGTGATGCGGATGTTCCGGCCGGCGGTCAGGACGCCGTTGGCGGACCAGGTGCGCACATGGACGTTGCCGTCGGTGGAGAAGGTGAAGGAGCCCTGGCCGTAGAAGTCGGTGCCGGTGGCCTCGTACGGGAAGGCGGGGCGCCAGCCCGTCGGCAGGGTGCAGAGCAGCTCGTCGGGGCTGAGGTTGCCGGCGGTGGTGGCGGTGAGGTCGGCGCCGTTGCGGGTCACCGTCACGGAGACGGTGGCCACGCCGCGGGTCCTGCGGCCCGCGAAGCCGACCAGGGTCCAGCCGGCGGCCGGGGTCGCGCCCGAGCTGGCCGTCTCGACCTCGACCGGCGGCTGGTAGGCCACCCAGGCGGTGCCGTTCCAGCGCTGGAGCTGGCCGCCGTTGTAGTCGCGGTACTGGCCGGGGTAGCTGCCGGTGGTGATCGTGCCGCTGGGCGCGATGCCGCCGATCTCCTTGGGGTAGGCGACCCACGCGGTGCCGTCCCAGCGCTGGAGGAAGTGGGCGTTGTCGTTGTCCTGGTACTGGCCCGGGTAGGCGCCGGCCACGCCCGCGTTGTTGTAGACGGGCAGGATGCCGCCGGCGGAGACGGTCGTGGTGCGCAGGTCGGTGGAGGCGCCGCCCACCCAGTCGATGCCGCCGGTGCCGGCGGAGGCGCCCTTCTTCACCTTCACCGAGAACAGCGTCAGGGAGCGGGCGGGCGCGGCCGGGGCGACCGGGGCGGCCGCCGGGGTGCCCTTGACGATCTCGATGCCGGCCTCGAACTTGCCGAGGGCGTCCACGTCGTTGTCGTAGACGCGGAGCACGACGAGGTCGATGCGGTCGTTGAGGGGGTCGCCGTCGGCGAAGGTGATGGTGATGTCCTCGTCGAGGGCGACCGGGTAGGCGCCGTCGGTGGTGGCGCCCTGGACGACGGCCTTGCCGTGGTAGACGGTGGCCGTCATCGGGCCGCTGGAGCTCATCCACAGGCCGCCGACCCGGAACTTGCCGTCGTACGTGCCGGGCAGGATGCCGGAGCGGACGCCGAGCGGGTTGACGGGGGTGGTGGCGCCGATGTTGGTGATGCGGGTGTTCTGGCGGGTCTGCCCGGTGGGCATCAGCCATCCGGAACGTACGGGCATGGTGGACTCCTGTCGGTGGGGCGGCGGGCGGGCGACCGGTCAGTACTGCGGGTCGACGCGGATGAACGCGTTGTCGTACCAGGCCTGGGCGCCCACGGTGTTGGCCACGAGCCGGTAGTAGAAGGTGAAGGTGTAGGTGAGGCCCGGGGTGAGGCCCGCCAGGCGCCGGTTCATCGACATCGAGCCGAAGTTCTCGTTGGAGGCGATCACCGCGTACTCGTCGTCCGGCTCCTGGATGACGTTGCTGCCCTGCGTGAGGCGCAGCGCGAGGTACCCGTAGTAGTCCTTGTGGGAGCGCATCCGGGCGCCGAAGTGGACGAGCACGGACTTCGACGACGGGGCGACGAAGGACAGCGAGACCGGGTTCTGGACCGTGTCGAGCAGGGTGCTCGTGTACGTGCTCGACGTCGTGTAGCCCGCGTCCGTGAGGTCCGTGTAGTACGGGCCGGGGAACGCCGGCTTCCAGTTGGCGCCGTCGTAGCGCTGGAGCTCGCCGTTCGAGCCGTCCCGGTACTGGCCGGTGTAGCTGCCCTGGAGGGTGGACGCGGAGGACGGGACGATGCCGCCGACCGCCTCCGGGTAGGCGACCCACTTGCCGCCGTCCCAGCGCTGGAACTGGTTGTTGGCGGTGTCCTGGTACTGGCCCGGGTGGGCGCCCGGAAGCACCGGGCCCTCGACCGGGAGGATGCCGCCGAGCGAGACGACCGGTGTGCGCAGGTCCTTCAGGGCGGTGCTCCACGGGATGCCGCCGTTGCCCGCGCTGGCGCCGGCCGGGACCGTCACCTCGTACAGGGCGAGGCTGCGCGGCGGGGCCACCGGCGCCTTGGGGGCCTGGCCGGGGACGCCCTGGATGATCTCGACCTTCGCCTCGTTGCGGCTGCTGCCGTCGTACAGGTTGTCGTAGACCTTCAGGACGACCAGGTCGATCCGGCCGTACTGGGCGTCGCCCGCGGCGAAGGTGACCTGCTCGGCGGCCGGCAGGGCCACCGGGTAGACGCCCTGGGAGATGTCGCCCTGGATGACGGCCCGGCCCTCGGAGACGGTCGCCGTCATCGCGGAGGCCTTGTCCATCCAGAAGCCGGACAGCCGCCACTTGCCGTCGTAGGAGCCCGGCAGGATGCCGGAGCGGACCTGGACGGGGTTGACCATGGTCGTCGCGCCGACCTGGTTGAGGCGGGTGTCCTCGCGGGTCTGGCCGGTCTCGGCGACCCAGCTGCTGCGCAGGTTCATGGGGTTCTCCAAATCGGGGTGAGGGAAGGGAGGTTCAGGACCGGATCCACTGGGCGGAGAGGGTGGTGTAGTAGCCGGAGCCGCCGAGGGTGCGGACCGCGGCCGCGGCGTTGTGGTAGCCGGCGAGCTGGACCACGTTGCCCGCGGTGAGCTTGACCAGGCCCTCGCCGCCGACGCTCGTGGCGCCCGTGGACGCCGCGGTCATCCAGGTCATGCGGGCGTAGCCGACGCCGCCGACGAGGAGGCGGGCGCCGCGGATGCCGCTGGTGGAGTCGCCCATCCAGTTGACGTTGGCGCCGACCCGCCACCAGCCGGTGCGCGGGACGACGAAGCTGTCGGTGCCGTTCCAGCCGTTGAAGTCGTCGATGTCGACGCTGTTCAGCGTGATCGTGGTCCACGCGTTGGCGGGGACGCTCTGCATCGTCGTCTGCGAGACGCTGAAGAGGATGGTCGCCTTGCCCTCGGCGTACTGCCAGGCAGCGCCGTCCCAGCGCTGCAGGACGCCGGCGTTGTCGCGGTACTGGCCGGTGTAGCTGCCGGTGGTCGCCGTGCCGTTCGGGGCGATGCCGCCGAGCGCCTTCGGGTACGGGACCCAGGCGGTGCCGTCCCAGCGCTGCAGCTGTCCCGAGACGTCGCGGTACTGGCCCGCGTACACGCCGTTGAAACCGCTGGTCGGCATGATCCCGCCGAGCGCGGTCATCGGGTAGTGCTTGGTGGTGACGACGCCCGGGGCCGTCCACTGGATGCCGCCGGTGCCGGCGGACGTGCCCGCCGGCACCGAGACGGTGTACAGCTGCAGGGAGCTGCCGGGACCCGAGGCCGGGACCTGGGGGGTGGCCGCGGGCGTGCCCTTGACCAGCCGGATCACGGCGTCGGTGGAGCCGCTCTTGTCGTAGGTGTCGTCGAGGACGGCCAGCTCGATCACGTCGATCCGGCCGTACTGCGGGTCGCCGTCGGGGATGGTGAGCGTCTCGGGGGCGGTCACCGCGATCATGTACGCGCCCTGGGCGGTCTCGTAGCCCTGGAGTACGGCCCGGCCGGTGCCGATGGTGCACTGCATCGCCGAGCTGCCGGTCAGCGCGAAGCCGCCCGGCACGATGCCGGGCCGCGAGCGCAGCGGCGGCGAGGTGGCGCTCGCTCCGCTGGGGGTGAGCAGCGCGGACAGGGTGAGCCGGGTGTCCTCGCGGGTCTGGCCATTGGACTGGAGCCAGGCGGCCCGTACCGTCATGGGTTCACTCCTTCGTGGGTCTGCGGGTCAGGCGGGGGCGTCGGTCACCACTCGGCGCTGCGCCAGCGGACCGTCATCAGGGCCTCGGGGGTGGCCGCGTCGGGACGGAACGACAGCTCCGTACGGCCCGGTTCGAGGAGGAACAGCTCCTCGGGGCTGGAGTCGGCCATCGCGGTGTGGCGGCGGGAGGCGGTGTTGTTGAGCATCACCGTGCCGTTGGCCGTGTCGACGACCAGCTCGTCGCCGGCGGCCAGGTCGATCGCGTACCGCAGCCGGCGCTTGGAGACCCGCTCGGTGACGGTCGGCATGGAGCAGGGGCCGCGGAAGACGATCACCGGGTGCGTGGCGGCGGAGCCGGTGTTCTCGGCGACGGCGTCACCGGTGGACTTGGCCTGGCCCCAGTTGAGCGGCCAGGACAGCGGCCAGGTCAGGCCGGACTCCGGCTGCGGGGGAGTGGTGGAGGCGGACTGCTCGTTGACGCCGTAGCGGCGCGGGTCGGAGGCCAGCCACTGGATCGACATCTTCGAGCTGGCCTGGGTGGCGAAGCCCTGGTCGGCGGGGACCACGCGCTGGGCGATCCGGGCGCGTACGGCGAGGAGTTCGCCGTGCAGCCGGACGGTGAGCCAGCGCTCCTCGTCGAGCAGGGCGAGCGACTGGCGCAGGGCGCGGATGGCCCCGGCCGCGCCGGAGTACTCCGGCATCAGCACGACCGTGCCGCTGATCTTGCGCGGCTTGGCGTACCGGGAGCCGGGCCAGGCGCCGTGCGAGGTGGGCCGGTCGGCGTCGGAGGAGTCGTACTCGGGCAGGTCCTCCCAGCCCTGGAGACCGGACCGGTCGACGTTGAACGGCGTACCGGGGCCGATGAGAAGCCCGGCCCACTGGATCTGCCCGTCCTGGGTGATCAGTGAGCCGGGCGCGAGGTCGGCGGTGAGGGTGTTTCCGTCGTATGTGGTTGTGGTCTCGGCCATGGGGCCGTCACCTCACTTCTGAGGGGCTGTCGGTGGGTGGTGCGGGTTTCAGCCGTGGGCCGCGAGGAGGAAGAGCAGGTCCTCGGCGGTCGACCGCGGGCCGGCGCCCGGGTCCTCGTGGAACTCCGCGATGCGGTGGGTCTGCCGGGGAGCCTCGTGGAGGGCCGGGACGCGCCGCTGTTCGAGGACGGTGAGCGGGTCGATGCGCGGTGCGCTGTCGGCGCCGGGGAAGACGACACCGCCCTCGGCGAGCATCGGGATCTTGTCGATGTCGACGCCGAAGTGCTTGCCGAGGAAGTCGAAGCTCAGCTTGTTGAGCCCGTCGATGATCCAGTTGGCGAAGGCGATGAGGCCGTTGATCGGGCCCTTGACGACGCCGAGCACGGCGGTCAGGGCGCCCTTGATCAGCTCACCCATGCCGTGCAGGGCCTTGCCGACGGCGTCCTTGGCGTGCCGGAAGAAGCCCGGGATCTTGTCGGTGATGAAGGACAGGATCGGCTTGACGGCGTTCTTGATGCCGCCGATCGTGCGCGAGGCGATGCCGCGCAGGGCGTTGCTCGCGGAGGTGACGGTGGAGCGGACTCTGGAGATGCCGCTGATGGCGGAGCCGATGAGCTTCAGCGCGGTCTTGAACAGGGTGAGGTAGGCCTTGAAGTAGGTCCCGACGGCCTGGCCGATGAGCTTGATGACCGGCTGGAGGAACTTCCAGACGGACTGGAAGCCCTTCAGCGCCTGCTGCATGACCTGCTTGATGATCTTCTGGCCGGTCTCGCTGTTCACCGCGTACTCGATGAGCCAGGAGATGACCGGTACGAGGATGCCGAGGATGAAGCCGAGCGGGTTGCCGCGCATGGCGAGGTTGACGCCGGTCATGGCGACCGAGGCGATCTCCATCACCGTGCCGTAGGTGTCCATCAGCTTGGTGATGGTGTCGACGAAGGGCAGCAGCGGGAGGATCATCTCCAGGAGCATGCCGACGGCGGGGCCGGCGAACAGCCCGGCCACGGTCCCCGCCTTGCCCGCCGCGACGCCGATGCGCCGGAAGCCGTTCGCCGCCCGGGACCGCTGGATGCGGCGGACGGAACCGACGGAGCCGGACGCGTTCCTGCCGAGGGTGCGTACGGAGGTGCCGGCCGTACGCAACCCGGTGGCGAACCTGTCCAGCCCGCCGGACGCCCGCTGCGCGTCCTGCCTGAGCCGCTGCAGTCCGTCGCCCGCCTGGCCGAGGCCCCGCCTGAGGGAGGTCATCGCCGGCAGGGCGCGGCGGAACGGGTTCGGGAAGGCCGCGACGGCACTCATCCGCGTGCCTTCGCCAGGTACATCAGCGCGTCCGCGGTGGACTGCGGGTCGCTGTTACGGGCCGCGTGGTAGTGCTCGATGTGCAGCCCGGCACCACCGCCGCCGTGGCCCCCCTGCAGCTGCGCCGTCATGCGGGCGCGGCGGGCGGTCATGGCGAGCAGCCGGTCGAGCTTGGACAGCGGCAGGACGGCCTCGGCCTCGCCGGCCTCGGCGAGGATCGCCGGGACACCGCCGCTGCGGGGCATGACGACACCACCCGTGGCGAGCATGGGGATGGTGGGGATGTTGACGCCGAAGGTCTTGCCGCCGACGATCGGGACCCAGCCGGGGACGCTGACCTTGACGCCGTTGACGGCCCTGATCATGCGGTTGATCAGGCCGATGACGGCGTTGATCGGGCCGGACACGCCGCTCTTGATGCCCTCGAACGCCCGGGACGCGATGTCCTTGAGGCCGTTCCAGATGGAGGACATCTTGTCCTTGACGGCGGTGAAGGCGTTCGGGATCGCGGACTTGATCCAGTTGACCACCGGGGTGATGACGGCCTTGATGCCGTTCCAGACGGCGCCGACGACCGCCTTGATCGCCTTCATGACGGTCGTGATGACCGTCTTCCAGATGTTGACGTAGGTCTTGATGACCGTGGCGACGGCCTTGACGACGGTGGAGATGGCCTTCTTGATGCCGTTCCAGACCGTCTTGATCAGGTCGCCGGCCTTCTTCATGATCGGGCCGACGGCCTTCATGACCGCGCTGATGACGACCTTGATGCCGTCGAAGGCCTTCTTGAGGATCTTCTGCATCGTCTTCGACTGCATCGCCATCTCGACGATCTTCTCGATGAGAGGCATGAAGAGTTCGATCAGGCGGGCGAGCAGATTGCCCTTCATGGACTTGTTGAGCTTGTCCTGGCCCTTGGACGCCTTGCCCGCGCCGGACTCGTACTTGCCGAGCTTGGTCCCGGCGGTCTCGCCGGCCTTGCCGGCCTTGGTCATGGCCTTCTCGGCGTTGTCCGAGGAGGTCTTGAGGTTCTTGAGCTGGCCGCCGGCGCCGTCGGCGCCCGACTTGAGGTTCTTGAGCTGGCCGGACGCGCCGTTGCCGGCGTCTCCGATCTTCTTGATGTCGCCGGCCGCTCCGGAGGCCTGCGTCTTGAGGTTGCGCAGGGTGTCGGCGGCCTTCTTCGAAGCGCTGAAGAGAGACATGGGTTACCTCCTTCCGAGGGGGTGGGGGTCAGTTGGTGGGGGCGATTTCCTGGGCGGCGCGGCGAGCGGCCAGCTTGAGGTCGTTGAACGCCTGGGCCACGTTCCTGCCCGCGTCGGCGAGCTGCGAGGCGGCTCGGGCGGACGTGGAGAGGGTGGCGGCGTCGGGGAGGTTCCGTGGCTGGAAGTGCCGCTGGGCGCCGGAGAGCTTGCCGACCGCCGTGGCGAGCTCCCGCATCTTGGTGGGATTCGACTTGGCGACGGTCTTGTTGATCTTGTCGAGCTCGCGGTGGTCCGGCGTCTTCTGGGGGTCGAACTTCTCCAGGGCGTCGGCGAGCTGCCCCACCTTGGTGGGGTTGGAGGCCGTGACGGCGAGGTTGATCTTCTCGACGGCCTTGGCGGTCTTGGCGATCGCGCGGGCGCTCGGCAGCTTGTCGATGTTGGTGAGGAAGTCGGGGGCGTGCTGGTTGAACGTGTCCAGGTGCGGGTTGAGCAGCTGGAGCTGGTAGCGCAGCGGGGCGAAGTTCGCGTTCCGCGGGATCGCGGCCAGGTTGCCGCCGGCGGCGTCTTCCCGGTTCTCGACATCGGTCCGGTTCTGGAGCCGGATGCCGCGGCCGGTGTTGGAGGTGGCCAGGACCCGGCCGTTGGTGTTGCCCATCAATCGGGCCGGCAGCTGCTGGATGTCCCGCTGAAGTTTGACCACCCAGGCCGTCAGGATGACGCCCATCGCGGGAATCATGAGACCCACGATGGCTGAGCCGAGGTACCAGCCCCACTTGGTGTCGGCCCCGCTCCTGCTCTCGTAGTACTTCTCGAGCGCGGCGCCGAAGCCGTCCAGGCCCATGGCCTCCAGGAACTCGGACTTCTTCGCCTTGGTGAGCTCGTCGTACATCGACTGGAAGTGCTCGGTCCACTTCTCCGGCAGCTGCTTCTGGAAGAACTGCTCGGTGACGAGCGGGGTCCCGTCCGACTTCGTGAGGTAGGTCCTCAGGTTTTGGATGTCGGTGGATATTTGCTTGTTCGTCGGTTCGTCTGCCATGGATTGCTCCGCTTCCGGCCGGTGACGGCCAAGCGCCGAAAAGCCCCTGCCGACATGGAGCTTCGGCAGGGGCTCGTGCGTGGGGGCGGGCGGTCGGGCGGCTAGGCGTCCTCGTCCCGGCGGGAGCCGCGGCGGACCGTCGCGAGGGCGTCGTTCCAGCCCGCCGTGTACGCGAGGGTCTCGTAGCGGCTGACCTCGGCGTACAGCGTGCCGAGCAGCGCTCTCTTGTCGAGGGCGACGGGTCCGTCGAGGAGCTGGCGGAGGCGGTCCTGGAGCGGGATGTGCGGTCGCGATGCCTCGGCCTGCTGAGTCATGGACGCCTGCCTTCCGGTTGCTTGCCCGTGCGTGCGTGGCGGCGCCGCGGAGTGAGGCGGGGGCACCACATGTTCGAACTACTGTGCGAACAGAGTTTGGAACACCTGTTCGGGGTTTGTCGAGCGGGAAACGTCTGACGGCGTGTCTTCTTGCCGGTTCTCCGAGGGGGTTGGTCCTCGAACAGAGCCTGTGTTCGACCGGGTACTCTGGAAACCGCGTTCCCCGGACCTGACACATTCGGGGAGCCGGGGGCGCGAGGGGCGCGTGGGGACCCCAGGGGGTTGGAAGGCAGTGCTGACGCATGGACACGGAGCCGGCAGGTAACCGGCGCGAGCAGGTCATCGACTGGCTCGAATCCCACCCTGATCTGCCTCATCTCTTCGCACGGCTCGCCGAGCTCGTCCACGTCGCCGGGTACGCCCCGGAGGACCTCGTCGTGCTGCCCCGTGCCGAGGTCGACCGCCGCGAGACCGCCGCGTTCACCGCCGGCTGGGCCGAGGCCGTCTCCGACGAACTCCCCCGCATCCGCAGGGAGTACGAGAAGCGCGTGGCCGACGCGTACGCACAGGGTCAGGGTGACGCGCGTGGAATACGCCGCCCGCAGCGGCGTACGGACGCCCCTCACGAGGGTGCCCGCGTCATTCCGCTGCCCTTCGCCCGGCTCATGGAGCCCCCCGCCGTGGTGGTCGACGCCGAGGAGCGCGTACGGCGGGAGCGCGAAGCGTTCGAACAGCGCCCCGAGCCGGAGTACGAGCCGGAGCCCGCGCCCGTACCCGCGCCCGCGCCGGAGTACGAGCCCGAGCCCGAGCCGGAACCCGCGCCCGAGCCCCTGCCCGAGTCCGACCCGGAGGGCCGGGTGGGCGCCCAGGAGAGCCGCCCCCGCAGGAACCCGCAGCCCGTGAGGAAGGTCGTCCGGGGCAAGGGCGGCCGTCCGATCGTGCCGCCGCTCAGCGGCGTACCCGGTCAGCCCATGGGCACCCCCGAGCGGCGCGGCCGCCGGCTCTCCGAACGGGCCAGGAGCCTGGAGGAGGAGCTGGCGGCCGAGCGAGCACAGGAAGCGCCCCCGGACCCCGCTTCCTGACGGGAGCGGGACCGGGGGCGAAGGGGCGTCAGCCGAAGAAGCGGGCGAGGGCCGAGGGGGAGACGGCCGGGTTCTCGGTCGGCTCGCCTTCCTGCTCCTCCTCGCCCTCGTCCGTGAGGCCCGGACGGGGGACCGGCTTCGGCGGATCGGGAGTCTCGTCGTCCTCGCTGGAGTTGACGCACTGGAACATCCAGTTGGCGGCGGCCAGGTGGTCCACCGTGGCGGCGAGGAGATGGTCGGTGAGCGACCACTCCGCCGACTCGCCGTGGATCTCGCGCTGCACCGCGCCGTCCGCCGGAAGGTGCTTGATCAGCACCATCAGCCGACGGCTGGACAGCTCGCCCCGGTGCCAGTCGAGGAGATCGGTGGCGTAGTAGCGGAGGAG
Organism: Streptomyces sp. NPDC002825; assembly: GCF_040295385.1. NCBI lineage: Bacteria > Bacillati > Actinomycetota > Actinomycetes > Kitasatosporales > Streptomycetaceae > Streptomyces > Streptomyces sp. NPDC002825. The sequence goes on along the minus strand of NZ_JBEOVH010000049.1, from coordinate 484 downwards.
GTCCGCTTCGAGGGCCTCGGCGTGTTCGTCGACGAACTCGACGAGGCTCAGTCTTCCCCCAGGCCGAGCCCGGTCTCCTTGCCGTAGGCCTCCAGGATGGCGGCGATGTCCTGCACCGTGAGGTCGTGCTCCTCGAAGCGGACGTACTGCTCCTCGCCCATCAGGAGTTCGAGCAGACCGTCCACGTCGTTGTCGTCGAGCTTCCGCAGGGCCTTCGCGGTCTTGCGGGAGAGCTCGGTCGGAAGCGTGTAGGACTCGCCGTCCAGCTCGAAGGACCAGGTGCGGCCGTGGGCCTCCAGGCGCTGGGCGCGGGCGGCGTTGACGTCGAAACGGGCCATGGTGATGCGTACTCCTTGTTCGCGTGGGTGAGGAGGAGAGGGGGCGGGGCGGGACTCGATGAGCGGCTTGGCCGCCACTCCTGAACCACCGAATGCGAAGGCCGAGGCCAGGGCGAGTCCCAGGCCGGCGCTTCTCCCCTGAGACG
>NZ_JBEOVH010000048.1:0-39793 GCF_040295385.1 Streptomyces sp. NPDC002825 | reverse complement strand
CCGTCCCGTGTGCCCACCCGTCCCTCCCCCTAGGACTTCGTCCTGGGGGGACCCCCATGCGGGACGATTGCCCACACGGCGGCGGGGCACCGCCCAAGCGGGCGCGGGCCCCACACGGGGGGAGCGCGGGCGGAGGTCCCGCCTCGCCTCAGGGCGTGTACGACAAGCCGTACCCCACCGGGTACAGGACCGTCGTCGGGTCGTCCGCCCGTTGGATCGGGACCGGGAGCCGGCCCCGGGGCCGGGCCCGGCCCGCCAGGACCCGGACGGCCGCCCGGAGTTCGACGTCCGTCCAGGAGTACGTGGCGAGAGAGGCCCGAGGACCGCTCAGACGCGCGACGTCGTACGGATTGCGGATCGCGACCGTCACCACGGGCACCCCCGTCGCCACCAGCCGCTCCACGAGCGTCCGCTGAGGGCTGGTCGCCGACACGTTGTAGGTGCCGACGAGCACCACGTCCTTGCCCGCCGCCGCGGCCACCGCCTCCTCGATCTTCGCCGCCGTCGGCGTGATCCCGGTGGACAGCGCGGTCGCGGTGAAGCCCAGCTCCGAGAGCGCCGTCGCGAGCGTCGTGGTCGGCGGCCCCGTCGTACCGGACGGAGAGGCGGGGTCCGCGCCGACCACGAGGACCGAGCCGTGGGACGACGGACTCAGCGGCAGGAAGCCGTCCTCGTTGACCAGCAGCGTCGTCGTCGCCTCGGCGATCCGGTCGGCGTGCGCGAGATGGGACTCGGTGCCGACGACCCGGTCGACGGTCGCCCGCGTCGCGTACGCCCGCCGGAACAGCCCCAGCTTCGCCTTGAGCCGCAGGATCCGCAGGATCGATTCGTCGAGCCGGGCCTCCGTCAGTTCGCCCTCCCTGACGGCCTTCAGGACCGCGTTCCAGGCGACGTCGAGCTTGGGCGGGTTGAGCAGCTGGTCCACGCCGGCCTTGAGCGCGAGGACCGGCACGCGCTCGTCCCCGTACTTGGTGCGTACGCCCTCCATACCGAGGGAGTCCGTGACCACCACCCCGTCGTAACCGAGCTGCTCGCGCAGGATGCCGGTGAGGATCGGCCGGGAGAGCGTCGCCGGGTCCTCGCTGGGGTCGAGCGCGGGGACCACGATGTGCGCGGTCATGATCGAGTCGATGCCGGCGTCGATCGCGGACCGGAACGGCGGCGCGTCGAGCTCGGCCCACTGCTCCCGGGTGTGGGTGATCGTCGGCAGGCCGTAATGGCTGTCGACGGCGGTGTCGCCGTGGCCCGGGAAGTGCTTGGACGTGGCCGCGACCCCGGCCCGCTGGTAGCCCTTGACCTGCGCGGCGACGAGCCCGGCGACGGCCTGCGGGTCCGAGCCGAAGGAGCGGACGCCGATGACCGGGTTGGCGGGGTTGACGTTCACGTCGGCGACCGGGGCGTAGTTCTGCCGGATGCCGAGCGCGGCGAGTTCCTCGCCCGCGATCTGCGCGGCCTTGCGGGCGTCCGCGTGCGAGCCGCCGGCGCCGAGGGCCATCGCCCCGGGCAGCAGGGTGGCGGGCTTGCCGACGCGGCAGACGATGCCGTGCTCCTGGTCGGTGGAGATGAGGACGGGGACGGGGGTGGGCTGGGCGAGCGCGGCCTGCTGGATGCCGTTGGAGAGGGCGGCGATCTGCAGCGGGTCGCGGGTGTTGTGGGCCCAGGAGAAGTAGATGACCCCGCCGACGTGGTAGCGCTCGACCAGCTCGGCGGCGGTGCGGACGCCGATCTCCTTGAGGTTGGCGTCGATGTCGGCCTGGTCGGGGGCGGTGGCGGAGTGGCCGTAGACCCGCATGACGAAGAGCTGGCCGACCTTCTCCTCCAGGGACATCCGGTCGATGATCCGCCGGAGCCCGAGCTCGTCGGCCTCGGCGTGGGCGGCGGGGGCGGTGAGACCGGTGACGGCCGCCGCGGCGGCTGCGGCGGTCACCGTGAGGAGGATGCGTCGGGAGGGGGCGGGGGCGCGGTGGTGCACTGATGCTCCTTCCGGCCGTGCAAGGTTGAAGGAAACTTCCAAGGTGTCACGGATAGCCCGAAAGTAACTGCCAGGTCAAGGATCCGCGCAGGAATCGTTCCCGCCCCCCTCACGTGGCCGAGGCGATCGTGGGCCAGAGCTCCTGGAGCGTACGGACCGTCTCCCGGATCGCCGGGCGCCGCGCCGCGCCGGTCCGCCACATGGCGTGCAACCGGCGCGTCGGCGTCGGGTCGAGCCGTACCGGAACGACCTCCGGCGGCAGGGTCCCGCGGCCCAGGCGCGGGACGAGGGCGATGCCCAGACCGGCCGCCACCAGGGCCACCTGGGTGTGGTTCTCCTCCGCCTGATGGACGATCAGCGGCTCGTACCCCGTCGCCCGCAGCGTCCGTGTCAGCCAGTCGTGGCAGACCGTCCCCGGCGGCTGCGAGATCCACCGCTCCGCCGCCAGCTCCTCCCGGCGCACCGACTCCCGCGCCGCCAGCGGATGCTCCCGGTGGACGAGGATGTCGCACAGGTCGTCGCCGATGACCACCTGCTCGACCCCCGGCGGCGCCGGCAGCGGCGCGATGTCCCAGTCGTGCGCCACCGCCAGGTCGATCACGCCCCGCGCCACCAGGTCGACCGAGAGGTGCGGGTCCACCTCGGAGAGGCGGGCGTCGAGGTCCGGATGGAGCCGGGCCAGCTCGGCGAGCGCCCGGGGCATCAGACCGCGCGCCGCGCTCGCGAAGCAGGCGATCGTGAGCCGCCCGGCGGGCCGGCCGCGCCGCTCTTCGAGCCGCACCTCCGCCTCCTCGACGAGCGCGAGCAACTGCCGTGCGGTGGCTGCGAGTTGGTGGGCGTCGTCGGTGAGCCGGATGCCGCGTCCGCTACGTTCAAGCAGGGTCGTACGGGTCTCCCGCTCCAGCTTGGCGATCTGCTGCGAGACCGCGGACGGGGTGTAGCCGAGGGCGGTGGCGGCGGCGCCGACACTGCCGTGGACGGCGACGGCGTGCAGGGCGCGCAGACGGCCGAGATCCAGCACGGGCACCTCCTGTGAGACTTCCTGGATGTAGTGATGCTTCATCCCACCATGAAGAAACCCGTGCTGGTGCTACACGGTCGACGGCGGCCATGCTCGATCGCATGCGCCCCGCCCACCTCGCCCTCGCCGCCCTGGTCGCCGCCGTCTGGGGAGTCAACTTCGTCGTCATCGAGATCGGCCTCGACCACTTCCCGCCGCTGCTCTTCTCCGCCCTCCGCTTCCTCGTCGCCGCCCTGCCCGCCGTGTTCCTCGTGGGCCGCCCGAAGGTCGCCTGGAAGTGGATCGTGGGCGTCGGGCTCGTCCTCGGCGCCGCCAAGTTCGGCCTGCTCTTCACCGGCATGGACCTCGGCGCCCCGGCCGGACTGTCCTCCCTCGTCCTCCAGGTCCAGGCCGTCTTCACCGCCCTCTTCGCCTTCGCCGCCCTCGGCGAACGCCCCCGGCGCCTCCAGGTGCTCGGGATGGCGGTGGCCCTCGCCGGCATCGGCGTCGCCGCCGTCGACGAGGGCGGCTCGGGCCCGCTCGTCGGCTTCGCCCTGGTGATCGCCGCGGCGGCCTGCTGGGGCGTCTCCAACGTCCTGACCCGCAAGGCCGCCCCGCCCGACGCCCTCAACTTCATGGTCTGGGTCAGTACGGTGCCGGTCCTGCCGCTCCTCGCCCTCTCCCTCCTCCTGGAGGGCCCCGAGCGGGACCTCGCGGCCCTGCGCGGGCTCGACGGGACGGGGATCGCCGTGATCGTGTACGTCGCCTGGATCACGACCGTCTTCGGCTTCGGCGCCTGGGGCTGGCTCCTGCGCCGTCACCCCGCCTCCTCCGTCGCCCCCTTCTCCCTCCTCGTCCCCGTCTTCGGCATGTCCTCGGCGGCCCTGTTCCGGGGGGAGGACGTGAGCCCGCTCCGCTGGTGCGCGGCCGCGCTCCTCGTCGGGGGAGTGGCGCTGACGTCCCTCGCGCCGGGACGGGAGGCGGTACGGGGCGCGGTGCGCGACGCGGGCCAGGGCGCGGGACGTAAAGCCGTGGCGTCCGGCGGGCCCGCGACCGTATCGTTCCCCAGTCGTACCAGCGAGGAAAGGCCCGTATGACCTTCGAGGACATCACCGTCGACAGCACCGAACCCGCCCCCGGCACCGTCCTGTTGGCGGGGATCCCCGGGAGTGGGAAGAGCACCGTCGCGGCGGCCCTCGCGGCCCGCTTCGGCCGCGCCGCGCACATCGAGGTCGACCACCTCCAGGAGCTGATCGTCCAGGGCGGCCACTGGCCGACCCCGGACGGCGACCCGGAGGCGGACCGCCAGATCCTGCTGCGCGCCCGCAACGGGTGCCTGCTCGCGGACAGCTTCGCCGCGGCCGGCTTCCTGCCGGTCCTCGACGACGTGGTCGTGCGCCGCTCCCACCTGGACTTCTACCGCGCCCACGCGAAGGCGGCCCCGCTCCACGTGGTGATCCTCGCCCCGGGCCCGGACAAGGCCTGGGAGCGCAACAACGCCCGTTACAAGAAGCTGACGACGAACTGGGCGTTCCTGGACGAGGCCATGCGCGCGGAACTCTCCGGCGAGGGCGTCTGGATCGACAACGCGGAGCAGACGGTCGAGGAGACCGTCGACGCGGTCCTCGCGGCGACGGGCCTGACGCCGGAGAAGTAGCTCAGCCCTCGGAGCGCGGGAAGCCGTCGGTCTTCACGACGATCTCGCGCCCTTCGAGGGGCAGGACGAGGTCCTCGCCGAAGGGGATCGTCTCCCGCTCCGTGTACACGCCAGTGCGTGCGGGCTTGCTGTGGATGGTGCAGACGTTCTCGGACGGGTCGATGATCACGTAGAGCGGGATCCCGCACTCCGCGTACATCCGGAACTTCTTCTCGAAGCCGTTGTCCCGTGTGCTCTTGGAGACGACTTCGAGTACGGCTTCCAGGGTGTGCCACTCGAAGCGTCCCCGGCTGTTCAATTGGGAGCCCGCAGCGACGATGGCGAGATCGGGGGCATAGCCGTACAGACTGGACGGGAAGTCGATCATGACGTCGGAGAGGATCTCGCCGTGGTCGGCCAGCTGCTGCTCGATCTGAGGTGCGGCCTTGAGGATCACCCTCCACTGATCCCTGCCCTGCGGCGTCATGATGATCTTCCCCTCCGTGATCTCCACGCGGTAGCCGTCGGGGAGGACTGCGTTTTCCAGGGCGTCCCAGGCGCTCTGGGCGTTCATCACTATCGTCGTCATGCGGGCCTCCGTATGTCGTCGATTCCTACGGTAGCGGTCACCTACCCCCGCGGCCGGGCCGTCGACCCCCGTACCACCAGCTCCGCCGGCACCGTCTCCACCCCGCCCGCCGGAGGCTCCTCCGCGCCCGTCGCCAGGCGGCCCGCGCGGACGCCCGCCTCGTGGAGGGGGAGGTGGACCGTCGTGAGGGACGGGACCGCGTCCACCGAGAACGGCAGGTCGTCGAAGCCCGCGACCGACACGTCGCCGGGGATCGAAAGACCCCGCTCCCGCAGGGCCGCGCAGACGCCCAGCGCCACCGTGTCGTTGGCCGCGACGACCGCCGTGAGCCGCGGGTCCCGGGCGAGGAGCTCCGCCGTCGCCTCGTGGCCGGAGGCGCGGTCGTACGGGCCGTGGACCGTCGGCCCCTCCGCCACCCCCGCCGCCGCCAGCGCCTCGCGGTGGCCCTCCAGGCGGTGCCGGGTCGTCGTCCGGTCGGCCGGCCCGGCCACGTAACCGATCCGCCGGTGCCCGAGGCCGAGGAGGTGCTCGGTGAGCCGCCGCCCCCCGGTCCGGTTGTCGAAGGCGAGCGCCGCCGTGCTCGCGTCGCCCGCGACCGGCGGCCGCCCGCACAGCACGACCCGGGTCCCCGCCTCCGCCAGCTTCGTCAGCTTCCCGGCCGTCGCCGCGAGGTGCTCCGGGTCCTCCAGGGAGCCGCCCATGAGGATCACGGCCGCGGCCCGCTGCCGCTGCAGCAGGGTGAGGTAGGTCAGCTCGCGCTCGGGGGAGCCGCCCGTGTTGCAGACGACGGCGAGCTTCTCGCCGCCGCCGCGCCCCGTCGCGCTCTCCCCGATCGCGCTCTGCGCCGCACTCGCCATGATCCCGAAGAAGGGGTCCGCGATGTCGTTGACGAGCACGCCGACCAGGTCGGACGTCGCGGCGGCGAGGGCGCTCGCGGGGCCGTTGAGGACGTAGTCCAGCTCGTCCACGGCCCGCAGCACCCGCTCCCGGGTCGACGCGGCGACCGGGTAGTTGCCGTTCAGGACGCGGGAGACGGTGGCGGGGGAGACCCGTGCGCGGGCGGCCACGTCCGCCAGGGTGACGGTCATCGTGTGCGTACCTCCAGGGCCCTTGTCGGCGGCGATGTCGGCAGGCTAGCGTCATCCGCGATGGAAAGCGCTTTCTATCCCGACGGCTTTCTCCGGACGGACCGAGGGCGCGGAGCACCGGGGACAGGGAGACACTCGTGACACGCAGGACAGTCCGCATCGCCATGAACGGCGTCACCGGGCGCATGGGATACCGCCAGCACCTCGTCCGCTCGATCCTCGCCCTGCGCGAACAGGGCGGCCTCGACCTCGGCAACGGCGAGACGCTGTGGCCCGAGCCCGTCCTCGTCGGCCGCCGCGAGCACGCCCTGCGCGCCCTCGCCGAGCGCCACGGCCTCACCGAGTGGTCGACCGACCTCGACGCCGTCCTCGCCGACGAGACCGTCGACGTCTACTTCGACGCCCAGGTCACCCCGGCCCGCGTCGAGGCGATCACCAAGGCCATCGCCGCCGGCAAGCACGTCTACACCGAGAAGCCCACCGCGGCCGACCTCGCCGGCGCACTGGAACTCGCCCGCCTCGCCCAGGCGAAGGGCATCAAGCACGGCGTCGTCCAGGACAAGCTCTTCCTCCCCGGCCTGCTCAAGCTCAAGCGCCTCGTCGACGGCGGCTTCTTCGGCGAGATCCTGTCCGTACGCGGCGAGTTCGGCTACTGGGTCTTCGAGGGCGACTGGCAGGACGCCCAGCGCCCCAGCTGGAACTACCGCGCGGAGGACGGCGGCGGCATCGTCGTCGACATGTTCCCGCACTGGGAGTACGTGCTCCACGAGCTCTTCGGCCGGGTCACGAGCGTCACCGCCCAGGTCGCCACCCACGTCCCGCAGCGCTGGGACGAGCAGGGCAAGCCGTACGCCGCCACCGCCGACGACGCCGCGTACGGCATCTTCCAGCTGGAGGGCGGGGCCATCGCCCAGATCAACTCCTCCTGGACGGTCCGCGTCCACCGCGACGAGCTCGTCGAGTTCCAGGTCGACGGCACCCACGGCTCCGCCGTCGCCGGACTCCGCGGCTGCCGCGTCCAGCACCGCTCGGCCACCCCGAAGCCCGTCTGGAACCCCGACATCCCCGCCACCGAGTCCTTCCGCGCACAGTGGCAGGAGGTCCCCGACAACGCCGAGTTCGACAACGGCTTCAAGGCCCAGTGGGAGCTGTTCCTCCGGCACATCGCGCTCGACGAGCCGTACCACTGGGACCTCCTCGCCGGCGCCCGCGGCGTCCAGCTCGCCGAACTCGGCCTGCGCTCGGCCGCCGAGGGCCGCCGCCTCGACGTCCCGGAAGTGACCCTGTGACCCTCCGCCTGCCGCTCCCGGACGGCTCCACGCGCGCGTACGAGCCCCGCACCGAACCCCTCGCGCTCCCCGCGGCCGGCCCGCCGACCTCCCGTACGGTCTTCTCCGCCGCGCACGTCGTCGCCGACCCGTACGCCGACACCACCCCCGACTTGCCCGCCGCCGTCGACTGGGACGCCACCCTCGCCTTCCGCCGCCACCTCTGGTCCCACGGCCTCGGGGTCGCCGAGGCCATGGACACCGCGCAGCGCGGGATGGGCCTGGACTGGGCGGGCGCGGCCGAACTGATCCGCCGGAGCGCCGCGGAGGCGCGCGGCACGGGCGGCCGCATCGCCTGCGGCGTGGGCACGGACCAGCTGACCGGCCCGGCGACGCTCGCGGAGATCCGTACCGCCTACGAGGAACAGCTGACGGTCGTCGAGGAGTCGGGCGCGCAGGCCATCCTCATGGCCTCCCGCGCCCTCGCCGCCGCCGCGCGGGGCCCCGAGGACTACCTCGACCTCTACGGCCACCTGCTCCGGCAGGCGAGCGAACCGGTCATCCTGCACTGGCTGGGCCCCATGTTCGACCCGGCGCTCGACGGGTACTGGGGCTCGCCCGACCTCGACGCGGCGACCCAGACCTTCCTCGACGTGATCAAGGCCCACCCCGACAAGGTCGACGGCATCAAGATCTCGCTCCTCGACGCCCGGCGCGAGGTCGAGCTGCGCCGCCGCCTTCCGGAGGGCGTCCGCTGCTACACGGGCGACGACTTCCACTACCCGGAGCTGATCGCGGGCGACGAACAGGGCTTCAGCCACGCCCTCCTCGGCATCTTCGACCCGCTGGGCCCGCTGGCGGCGGAGGCGGTGAGGATCCTGGACACGGGCGACGTCGACGGCTTCCGCAAGGCGCTCGACCCCACGGTCGCCCTCTCCCGCCACCTCTTCCAGCCGCCCACCCGCTTCTACAAGACGGGCGTGGTGTTCCTGGCCTGGCTGGCGGGCCACCAGGACCACTTCACGATGGTCGGCGGCCTGCAGTCCGCGCGCTCGCTGCCGCACCTGTCCCGTGCGTACGAACTGGCCGACGGCCTGGGCCTGTTCCCGGACCCGTCCCGCGCGGAGTCCCGGATGCGCGCCCTCCTCACGGTGTACGGAGTGCCTCAGTGAACCAGGACCGCTTCAGCATCAACCAGATGACGGTGAAGCAGCTGCCCCTGCCCGAACTGGTGCAGCACTGCCTCCGTCTGGGCATCCCGGGCATCGGGCTGTGGCGCGAACCCGTGCAGGAGTACGGGGTGGAGGCGGCGGCCGACCTGGTGCGGGACGCGGGCCTGGCCGTCACCACCCTCTGCCGGGGCGGCTTCTTCACCACCGACGGCTGGGAGGCGGAGAACCGCGCGGCGATCGACGAGGCGGTGACGCTCGGCACGGACACCCTCGTCCTGGTCTCCGGCGGCCTGACCCCGTCCTGCCCCGACCTCCCGTCGGCGAGGGCCCGCATCACGGAGGCGATCGCCGAACTGGCCCCGTACGCCGGCGACCGCGGAATCCGCCTCGCGATCGAGCCGCTCCACCCGATGTACGCCTCCGACCGGTGCGCGGTCTCCACCCTGGACCAGGCCCTGGAGATCGCGGAGCGCTTCCCCGCCTCACAGGTGGGCGTCACCGTCGACACGTACCACCTGTGGTGGGACGACCGGGCCCCGGCGGCGGTGGAACGCGCGGGCGCGGCGGGCCGCATCCACTCCTTCCAGCTCGCCGACTGGACGACCCCCCTCCCGGCGGGCGTCCTGAACGGCCGGGGCCAGCTGGGCACGGGCGCGATCGACCTCGCGGCCTGGGCGGCCCTGCTGGAGAAGGCCGGCTACACGGGCCCGGTGGAGGTGGAACTCTTCAACGACACCTTGTGGACGAGGGACGGAGTGGAGGTCCTGGAGGAGACCCTGGAGGCGTTCAGGGCGGTGTGACCACGAGCGGCGGGGCGCGGGGCGGGGTGGTGCGGTCACCCGTTCCGGTGCCGTACGTCCTGCTGCTCGACCTCCTTGAGGACACGGGCGACCGCGGTGATTTATGACCTCTTCCACAGGGCCCCGGCGTGATGTCCGAGCCCTTCGCTACGGTCGGTGCATGTCCAACGAGGGTCAGCCGTACCGCCCAGCCGTCGTCGAGGGCGTCCTGGAGAGGATCACGTACGCCAACGAGGAGAGCGGGTACACGGTCGCCCGGGTCGACACCGGCCGCGGGGCCGGGGATCTGCTCACGGTCGTCGGGGCGCTGCTCGGGGCGCAGCCGGGGGAGTCGCTGCGGATGGAGGGGCGCTGGGGGTCGCATCCGCAGTACGGCAAGCAGTTCACCGTGGACAACTACACGACCGTGCTGCCCGCCACCATCCAGGGCATCCGGCGCTATCTCGGCTCCGGGCTCGTCAAGGGCATCGGGCCCGTCTTCGCCGACCGGATCACGCAGCACTTCGGGCTCGAGACGCTCGACATCCTCGAAGAGGCCCCGGCCCGGCTGATCGAGGTGCCCGGGCTCGGGCCCAAGCGGACCAAGAACATCACCGCCGCCTGGGAGGAGCAGAAGGCGATCAAGGAGGTGATGGTCTTCCTGCAGGGGGTGGGGGTGTCCACCTCCATCGCCGTGCGGATCTACAAGAAGTACGGGGACGCCTCCATCTCCGTCGTGCGCAATCAGCCGTACCGACTCGCCGCCGACGTCTGGGGCATCGGCTTCCTCACCGCCGACAAGATCGCCCAGTCCGTCGGCATCCCGCACGACAGCCCCGACCGGGTGAAGGCCGGTCTGCAGTACGCGCTGTCGCAGTCCAGCGACCAGGGGCACTGCTTCCTGCCCGAGGAGCGGCTCATCTCCGACGCCGTGAAGCTCCTCCAGGTCGACACCGGGCTCGTCATCGAGTGTCTCGGCGAGCTCGCCCTCGATCCCGAGGGGGTCGTACGGGAGACCGTGCCCGGGCCCGAGGGCGTGCCCGTCACCGCCGTCTACCTGATCCCCTTCCACCGGGCCGAGCTCTCCCTCGCCGGGCAGCTGCGGCGGCTCCTGCGGACCGAGGAGGACCGGATGCCGGCCTTCCGGGACGTGGCCTGGGACAAGGCGCTGGCCTGGCTCGCGGACCGTACGGGGGCCTCGCTCGCGCCCGAGCAGGAGGAGGCCGTGCGGCTCGCCCTCACCCGGAAGGTCGCCGTGCTCACCGGCGGCCCGGGCTGCGGCAAGTCCTTCACGGTCCGCTCGATCGTGGAGCTGGCCCGCGCCAAGAAGGCCAAGGTCGTGCTCGCCGCCCCCACCGGCCGGGCCGCGAAGCGGCTCGCCGAGCTGACGGGCGCCGAGGCCTCCACCGTCCACCGGCTCCTGGAGCTGAAGCCGGGCGGGGACGCGGCCTACGACCGGGACCGGCCGCTCGACGCCGACCTGATCGTCGTCGACGAGGCCTCCATGCTCGACCTGCTCCTGGCGAACAAGCTGGTCAAGGCCGTGGCACCGGGTGCCCATCTGCTGCTCGTGGGGGACGTCGACCAGCTGCCGTCGGTGGGCGCGGGGGAGGTCCTCGGCGATCTGCTCGCCCCCGGCAGCCCCGTGCCGGCCGTGCGGCTGACCCGGATCTTCCGGCAGGCCCAGCAGTCCGGGGTGGTCACCAACGCGCACCGGATCAACGCCGGCGCCCCGCCCCTGACGCAGGGCCTCCCGGACTTCTTCCTCTTCGTCGAGGAGGAGACGGAGGACGCCGCCCGGGTCGCCGTGGACGTCGCGGCCCGGCGGATTCCGGCCAAGTTCGGCCTCGACCCGCGCCGGGACGTCCAGGTCCTCGCCCCCATGCACCGCGGCCCGGCCGGTGCGGGCTCGCTCAACGGCCTGCTCCAGCAGGTGATCACCCCGGCCCGCCCCGACCTGCCGGAGAAGCGGTTCGGCGGCCGGGTCTTCCGGGTCGGTGACAAGGTGACCCAGATTCGGAACAACTATGAGAAGGGGGCCAACGGGGTCTTCAACGGTACGGTCGGCGTCGTCACGGCGCTGGACACCGTCGAGCAGCGGCTGACCGTGCGGACGGACGAGGACGAGGAGGTGCCGTACGACTTCGACGAGCTGGACGAACTCGCCCACGCGTACGCGGTCACCATCCACCGCTCGCAGGGCAGCGAGTATCCGGCGGTGGTGATCCCGGTCACCATGAGCGCCTGGATGATGCTCCAGCGGAACCTGCTCTACACGGCCGTGACCCGGGCCCGGAAGCTGGTCGTCCTGGTCGGCTCCCGCCGGGCGATCGCCCAGGCGGTCCGTACGGTCTCGGCGGGCAGGCGCTTTACCGCACTCGCCCATCGGCTCACAGGGGAGTCCCTCGTGTGAAAGATCACGGAGGACTACCGGAACCGGGGCGAAGGGGGCAGGATATGAAGGTTGGCGGCACTGAGTGCCGCCGAATGGCCCAATGAGCGACCCCGAGTGCACTCTCCTGAGCCAAATGGGGGATGGTAGAGACAGTCAGGGCACCTCGAAGAAGAGGCACTACGTCGGTGAGGGATGACGTGAGCGACAACTCTGTAGTACTGCGGTACGCGGACGGTGAATACACCTACCCGGTGGTCGAGAGCACCGTCGGCGACAAGGGCTTCGACATCGGCAAACTCCGAGCCCAGACCGGTCTGGTCACCCTGGACAGCGGATACGGCAACACCGCCGCCTATAAATCCGCCATCACCTACCTCGATGGTGAGCAGGGCATTCTGCGGTACCGCGGCTACCCCATCGAGCAGCTGGCCGAGCGCTCCACCTTCCTTGAGGTGGCGTACCTGCTGATCAACGGTGAGCTGCCCAAGGTCGACGAGCTGTCGACCTTCAAGAACGAGATCACGCAGCACACGCTGGTCCACGAGGACGTCAAGAACTTCTTCCGCGGCTTCCCGCGGGACGCGCACCCGATGGCGATGCTGTCCTCGGTGGTCTCCGCGCTGTCCACCTTCTACCAGGACAGCCACAACCCGTTCGACGAGCAGCAGCGTCACCTGTCCACGATCCGGCTGCTCGCGAAGCTGCCGACGATCGCGGCGTACGCGTACAAGAAGTCGATCGGCCACCCGTTCGTCTACCCGCGCAACGACCTCGGGTACGTCGAGAACTTCCTGCGCATGACCTTCTCGGTCCCGGCGCAGGAGTACGACCTGGACCCGGTCGTCGTCTCCGCGCTCGACAAGCTGCTGATCCTGCACGCGGACCACGAGCAGAACTGCTCGACCTCCACCGTGCGTCTGGTCGGCTCCTCGCAGGCGAACATGTTCGCCTCGATCTCCGCCGGCATCTCGGCCCTGTGGGGCCCCCTGCACGGTGGCGCCAACCAGTCGGTCCTGGAGATGCTGGAGGGCATCCAGGCCAACGGCGGCGATGTCGACTCCTTCATCCGCAAGGTGAAGAACAAGGAGGACGGCGTCCGCCTGATGGGCTTCGGCCACCGGGTGTACAAGTCCTTCGACCCGCGCGCCAAGATCATCAAGGCGGCGGCGCACGATGTCCTCTCGGCCCTCGGCAAGTCCGACGAGCTGCTCGACATCGCGCTCAAGCTGGAGGAGCACGCGCTCTCCGACGAGTACTTCGTCTCGCGCAACCTCTACCCGAACGTGGACTTCTACACGGGCCTGATCTACCGCGCCATGGGCTTCCCGACCGAGATGTTCACGGTCCTCTTCGCCCTCGGCCGCCTCCCGGGCTGGATCGCCCAGTGGCACGAGATGATCAAGGAGCCGGGTTCCCGCATCGGCCGTCCGCGCCAGATCTACACGGGCGAGGTCCTCCGCGACTTCGTCCCGGTCGAGGCCCGCTGACCGTCAGCTGACGCGCGCGAACCGAGCCCTGAAGAAGAGGCGAAAAGCGCCCCGCCCACCGATCCCCCCACGGGTCGGCGAGCGGGGCGCTTCCCATATCCCGGTGCGGATTCCCCCCACGGGATCCGGGCCGGGCGTCTGACGCGCGGTCTGCCGGGGGCACGTACGGGAGGGCCGCTCAAAGCTCCCCGGTGCACGTGCCCCGGCCGCGCTTGCCTGGGACGTCCCCCAAGACATCCCATGAACGTCCCCCAAGACGTTCTTGGCATCGCCCACTTAGACTCGCGAACAGCCCAGATGGTTACCCCCCAATATCTGTGATCTAGATCTCCTTGTGAAGGTCCTGTGCGTCACACGTGGGTGAATTCACGTGAACCGCCGCAGACGAAGGCTGTTGGATACGACGAAGACGGACGAAAAGGCCATGGCCAGGCCCGCGATCATCGGGTTCAGGAGTCCGGCCGCCGCGAGGGGCAGGGCGGCGAGGTTGTAGCCGAAGGCCCAGCCGAGGTTTCCGCGGATCGTCGCCAGGGTCCGCCGGGCCAGCCGGATGGCGTCCGCGGCGACCCGCAGGTCGCCCCGGACGAGGGTCAGGTCGCTCGCCTCGATGGCCGCGTCGGTGCCCGTCCCCATGGCGAGCCCGAGGTCGGCCCCGGCGAGCGCGGCGGCGTCGTTCACCCCGTCGCCGACCATCGCGACCGTACGGCCCTCGGCCCGCAGCCGCCGGATCACCTCGGCCTTCTCCTCGGGCAGCACCTCGGCGATGACCTCGTCGATGCCGACCTCGGCCGCCACGGCCTCCGCGACCGCCCGGTGGTCGCCGGTGAGCAGCACGGGCCGCAGTCCCAGGGCGCGCAGCCGGGCGATCGCCTCGGCGCTGGTGTCCTTGACGGCGTCGGCGACGGTGAGGGTGCCCCGGGCGACCCCGTCCCAGGCGACGTGGACGGCGCCGGGCTCCGTCGTGGCGGGTGCCTCCACGCCCTCGGCCTCGAGCAGGGCGGCGCGGCCGACGAGGACGAGCCGGCCGTCGACGGAGCCGCGGACGCCGAGCCCGGGGACGTTCTCGAAGGTCTTCGGGGTGGGGAGCTCCCCGCAGCGCTCGGCGGCGCCGGCGGCGATCGCGCGGGCGACCGGGTGCTCGGAGGAGTGCTCCAGGGCGCCCGCGAGCCGCAGCAGCTCGGTCTCGTCGGCGGAGTCGGTGCCGTACCGCCCGCCGTGGACGTGGACGCCGGTCAGCCGCATGCGGCCGGTGGTGACCGTCCCGGTCTTGTCGAGGACGACCGTGTCGACGCGGCGGGTGGACTCCAGGACCTCGGGGCCCTTGATGAGGATGCCGAGCTGGGCGCCGCGGCCGGTGCCGACCATGAGGGCGGTCGGGGTGGCGAGCCCGAGGGCGCAGGGGCAGGCGATGATCAGGACGGCGACGGCGGCGGTGAAGGAGGCGGTGACGTCGTCCGTCGCGAGGAGCCAGGTGACGAGGGTGCCGAGCGCGATGAGGAGCACCACGGGGACGAAGACGGCGGAGATCCGGTCGGCGAGCCGCTGGACCTCGGCCTTGCCGCTCTGGGCGTCCTCGACGAGCTGTGCGATGCGGGCCAGCTGGGTGTCGGCGCCGACGCGGGTGGCTTCGACGACGAGCCGGCCGGAGACGTTGACGCAGCCGCCGGTGACGGCGGAGCCGGGGGTGACGTCCAGGGGCAGCGACTCGCCGGTGAGCAGGGAGGCGTCGACGGCGGAGGCGCCCTCGGTGACGGTGCCGTCGGTGGCGATCTTCTCCCCGGGGCGTACGACGAAGAGGTCGCCGGTCTTCAGGTCGCCGACCGGGATCCGCACCTCTCTGCCCTCCCTGAGCACGGCCACGTCCTTGGCGCCGAGCTCCATCAGGGCCCGCAGCGCGGCGCCCGCCTTCCGCTTGGCGCGGGCCTCCAGGTAGCGGCCGAGGAGGATGAAGGTGACGACGCCGGCGGCGACCTCCAGGTAGATCGAGGAGGAGGCGTGGGCGCGGTCGGCGGTGAGGTCGAAGCCGTGGCGCATGCCGGGCATGCCGGCGTCGCCGAGGAAGAGGGCCCAGAGGGACCAGCCGTAGGCGGCGAGGGTGCCGACCGAGACGAGGGTGTCCATGGTGGCGGCGCCGTGCCGGAGGTTGGTCCAGGCGGCCCGGTGGAAGGGCAGCCCGCCCCAGACGACGACGGGGGAGGCGAGGGTGAGCGAGAGCCACTGCCAGTTGTCGAACTGGAGCGAGGGGACCATCGCGAGCAGCACCACGGGCGCGGAGAGGAGCGCGGAGACGGTGAGCCGCCGGCGGAGCGAGGCGAGCTCGGGGTCCTCGGCGGGCTCCTCGTCCTCCTCGTCGGGCTCGGGCGGCAGGGGTTCCTCGGCGGTGTAGCCGGTCTTCACGACGGTGGCGATCAGCGCGTCGACGGCGACGTCGGGCGCGTGTTCGACGTGCGCCTTCTCGGTGGCGTAGTTGACCGTGGCGGTGACGCCGTCCATCCGGTTGAGCTTCTTCTCGATGCGGGCGGCGCAGGAGGCGCAGGTCATCCCGCCGATCGTCAGCTCGGTGACGGTGGTGCTTGGCATGTGCGGTTCCAAAGGGGAGCAGGGCCGTACCGGTAAACGGTACGGCCCTGCGACGTCTGTTCGGGGAGGGGTCAGACCAGCTCGTAGCCGGCCTCGTCCACGGCGGCGGCGACGGCCGCGCGGTCGAGGGGGGCGTCGGAGACGACGGTGACCTCGCCGGTCTTGGCGACGGCCGTGACCGAGGAGACGCCGGCGATCTCGGAGATCTCGCTGGAGACCGCGCCCTCGCAGTGGCCGCAGGTCATGCCCTTGACCTGGTAGACGGTGGTCAGTTCGGTCTTCGTCTCTGCGGACATGGCGCTCTCCTCCTGGGGTTTCAGGGTCTTACGATACAGAGGCTATACCCCTGGGGGGTATTAAATCCAGTAGGTGCTCGGCGTTTGTGATAAATACCCGATATATCGCATTCGGGGAGCACGCTCATCCTGATCATGGCGATCGCCGTCCTGGCGCCGCTGCTCGCCTACGCGGTGGGGCGCAAGCTCCCGGTCCCGCTCGTCATCTTCGAGATCCTGCTCGGCATCCTCATCGGCCCCGACGTCCTGGACTGGGCCCGGCCCGACGCGCTGATCGACGGCCTCTCGCAGCTCGGCCTCACCATGCTGATCTTCCTCGCCGGGTACGAGATCGAGTTCGGCAAGGTCCGCGGCGACACCCTCAAGCGCTCCGTCTGGGCCTGGGTGATCGCCCTCGGCCTGGGGCTCGGCACCGGCATCCTGCTCGGCGGCGGCTACACCAAGGGCGTGTTCATCGGTGTCGCCCTGACCAGCACCGCCCTCGGCACGGTCCTGCCGGTGCTGCGGGACGCCGGAGACCTCCACGGGCGGTTCGGCTCGGTGGTCATGGCCTTCGGCGCGGTCGGCGAGTTCGGCCCGATCATCGCGATGGCGCTGCTGCTCAGCGGGCGCGGCGCCGCCGAGTCCACCGCCCTCCTCGCCGTCTTCGCCGCGCTCACCGCCGGGGCCGTCCTCTGGGCGCTGCGGCCGCGCCCACCGTGGTTCTCGACGGTCATCGCCAAGACGCTGCACAGCAGCGGCCAGTTCGCGGTCCGCTTCGTCTTCCTGCTGCTCGCCGTGATGCTCGGGGCCTCGACGGCGCTCGGGCTCGACGTGCTGCTCGGCGCCTTCGCGGCCGGGCTCATCACCCGGCTCGTCCTCACCGGGGCCGCGCCCGACTCCGGGCCGCAGATCCTGGAGAAGGTCGAGGGCGTCGGCTTCGGCTTCCTCGTCCCGGTCTTCTTCGTCGTCACCGGTATCGAGTTCGACCTCGACTCGCTCCTCGACGGGGGCAGGACCCTGCTTCTGCTGCCGGTCTTCCTGCTGCTCTTCCTGGTCGTGCGGGGCGGGCCGATCTGGTTCCTCGCCCCGGGCGACCTGGACCGCCAGGACCGGGGCGGGCTCGTCCTGTACGGCTCCACGGCGCTGCCGCTCGTCGTCGCGATCACCACGATCGGCGTGGACGACAAGGAGATGACGGCCGGCGAGGCGGCGGCGCTCGTGGGGGCCGGGATGCTCTCGGTCCTGGTCTTCCCGCTGCTCGCGCTGAAACTGCGGGCCCGGAAGGGGGAGCCGGCGCCGTCGCCGGAGACGGTCAGCGGATCGGAGGCGTGGTGACCCGGTGGGCGAGGGGGTGCAGGCATCGTGGCCGGCCCCGGGGCAGGGGGCGCAGGTGTCGTGACCGGCCCCGGGGTCAGCGGGGCAGGGGCGTGGGCTCCGCGGTGACGAGCGGGGAGAGGTAGCGGAGGAGGACGGTCTTCAGTTCGGCGATCGTCGCGTCCCGCTCGGCGCCCTCGGGGGCGGCCAGGACGAGCCCCAGACCGCCCTTGAAGATCGCGAAGGTCATGTCGGCGATCCGGGCGCGCTCCTCGGGGGAGAGCTCGGGCGCGAAGTGCGCGATCACGTCCCGTACCGAGGTCAGCAGATTGGCGTGCAGGGCGTCGTGCTCCTCGGCGATCCGGCCGGGGATCTCGGAGCCGTGCATCAGTGCGAGGAAGACCGGGTGCTCGCAGTTGAACGCGATCAGCGGGTCGACGACGACGTCCAGGAGCTCGGGCAGCGGCAGGGCGAGGTTCGCCTGGCTGAAGGCCTGGCCGTGGGCCTCCCGCATCTCGCTCAGGAGGCGCTCCCCGAGCTCGATCGCGATGGCCTCCTTGTTCGGGAAGTACTGGTAGAGCGTGCCCGGGGAGACGCTCGCCTCCCGGGCGATCGCGTTGGTGCTGGTCGCCGTGTATCCGTGCGCGCAGAAGACGTTCGCGGCGGCCTGGAGCAGCTGGGCGATGCGGCGCTCGCCGCGGGCCTGACGACGGCGCGGCTTCGGTTCTTCGGACACGTCTTCGGACATGGCTGTCCCCAGGCCTCCTCAACACGTTTGACAAACGCGAGAGGTCGCTCGCATTCTTGGGGAATGCGAGTGATCACTCGTGTTTGCCAGTCTATGGCAATGGGCGGCCCCCGCGACCTGCCGGGAAGCGCGTGCGGGGGCCACGGTGAAGGGGACACCGCGTCATGTCCGAAGTCAAGAAAGCACCTCCCGCGGGCGGGAGCGGCGGGGGATGGACGCGGTTCGTGACCGCCAGGCCGCGCCTCACGCTCCTGGTGGCCCTCGTGCTCACGGCCCTCGCCGTCCTCGCGGGCGGCGGTGTCGCCGACCGCATGGGCAGCGGCGGCTGGGAGGACCCGTCCGCCGAGTCCACGTACGCCACCGAGGCCCTGGAGCGACAGTTCCCGGGCTCCCAGCCGAACGTGCTGCTGCTCGTCGACGCCGGAGGCGCTGCAGGCGCGGCAGCCGGGGGAGGCGCTGCAGGCGCCGGAGGCACCGGTGCCGCCAAGGGCGCGGGGGGAGCCGCCCTCGTCGACGCCCCCGCCGTCGCCGCCGAGGCCCGGCGGCTCGCCGAGCGGCTCGACGCCGAGCCGGGCGTCGACGGCGTCGGCTCCTACTGGTCCACCGGCTCGCCCGCCCTCCGCTCCGAGGACGGCCGCCGGGCCGTGATCGCCGCCCGGATCGCCGGCGAGGAGAAGGACGCCGCCGCCGTCCTCGACCGGATCGCCCCCACGTACCGGGGCACCCACGGCCCCGTCGAGGTCTCCCTGGGCGGCGGGCTCGCCGTCCGGCACGAGATGCAGACGGTCATCCAGGAGGACCTGCTGCGGGCCGAGCTCATCGCCCTGCCGCTCACCCTCGTGCTGCTCGTCATGGTCTTCGGCAGCGCCGTCGCCGCCCTGCTGCCGCTCGGCGTCGGCATCGTCGCCATCCTCGGCACCAACGCCGTCCTGCGCGGCATCACCGAGTTCACCGACGTCTCCGTCTTCGCGCAGAACCTGACGACCGCGCTCGGGCTCGGACTCGCCATCGACTACGCCCTGTTCGTCGTCCGCCGCTACCGCGAGGAGCTGGCGGCCGGCGCCGACACGTACACCGCCGTCCGTACGACGCTGCGCACGGCCGGGCGGACCGTGCTCTTCTCCGCCCTGACCGTCGCCGTCTCGCTCGCCGCGATGCTGGTCTTCCCGCAGTACTTCCTGCGCTCCTTCGCGTACGCCGGGATCGCCGTCGTCCTGCTCGCCGCCACCGCCGCGCTGACCCTGCTCCCGGCGGCCCTCGTGCTGCTCGGCGACCGGGTCAACGCCCTGGACCTCCGGCGCCTCCTCCGGCGCGGCCGGGCGCCGAAGGAGGCCGGCGACGGGGCCGGCTGGGGGCGGGCCGCCGCCCTCGTGATGCGACGGGCGCCCGTCTTCGCCGTCGTCACCACCGCCGGGCTCGTCCTCCTCGGACTGCCCTTCCTCGGCGTGAAGTTCGGCACCGCCGACGACCGCCAGCTCCCCGCCACCGCCTCCTCCCGGGTCGTCCAGGACCAGCTGCGGGACGGCTTCCCGGGGAACCCGGGCGGCGGCATCACCGTCCTCGCCGAGGGCACGGCCACCCCCGCGCAGTACGCCGACTACCGCGAGCGGATCGCCGCCCTGGACGGCGTCGGACGGGCCGAGGGACCCGTCACCACCGGCGGCGGCGCCGCCTACTTCACCGTGGTGCCCGAGGGCGAGACCGTCGGTGCCGGCGCCCAGCGGGTCGTCGGGGAACTGCGCGCGGCCGAGGCCCCGTTCACGACCTCCGTCACCGGACCGGCCGCCGTCCTCGTCGACTCCAAGGACGCCATCGCCGAGCGGCTGCCCTGGGCGGCCGGGATCATCGTCCTCGTCACCCTGCTCCTCGTCTTCCTGCTCACCGGCAGCCTCGTCGTCCCGGTCCAGGCCGTCCTCCTCAACGCCCTCAGCCTCACGGCCATGTTCGGCGCCGTCGTCTGGGTCTTCCAGGAAGGGCACCTCGCCGGACTCCTCGGCTTCACGCCCACCGGCGACATCGAGACCACCCTGCCCGTGCTCATGTTCTGCGTGGCCTTCGGACTCTCCATGGACTACGGGGTGTTCCTGCTCTCCCGCATCAAGGAGGAGTACGACGCCACCGGCGACCACGAGCACTCCGTCCGCTTCGGACTGCGCCACACCGGCGGACTGATCACCGCCGCCGCCGTGATCCTCGCCGTCGTCATGGTCGCCATCGGCACCTCCCGCGTCACCAACACCAAGATGCTCGGACTCGGCGTCGCGCTCGCCGTCCTCATGGACGCGATGGTGGTCCGCAGCCTCCTCGTCCCCTCCGTGATGAAGCTGACCGGTCGCCTCACCTGGTGGGCCCCGGGCCCGCTGCGCCGCTTCCACGACCGCTTCGGCATCAGCGAGACGGACACCCCGACCGGTGCCGGCGCCGAGGCCGACACGGGCGAGAGGACGTACAGCGCCGTCCGCTGACCCGGCCCGGTGCGGAAGACGCCGGGCTCCGGAGGGGGATCCGGAGCCCGGCGTCGCCGGCGCACACCTCGGGGCGGGGTCAGTCGCGGCGGGCGCGGTTGCCGGGGCGGCTGGCGACCCAGGCGCGGATCGTGTCCGCGTACCAGTAGGGCTTGCCCGACTCCACGTGGTCCGGTGCCGGAAGCAGCCCGTGCTTCCGGTAGGAGCGGACCGTGTCGGGCTGCACCCGGATGTGTGCGGCGATGTCCTTGTACGACCAGAGCCTTCTGTCCGTCATGCCCGGTACCTCCCTGCGCGCCGCGCAGCGGCGGCGGGGGTGCCGTTCGGGGGCGCTGCGGGCGGGCGTTGGCGATCAAGCGATCAATCAGCCTGTGCCCCGTGCAACGGCCCCTCCCGACCGGAGGAGAGCGGCTGTCGAACGCCTGTGACGCAAAGCCCGCGTAACGGAGACAAGCGTGACGACCGAGGGACCCGTGTGACCGAAGTGGCACACGCGCCCCTCGGTGTGTCCACGTGCGTCAGCGCTGGTCAGCGCGGTATGCGCTGGTCACACGCCGCACGAGCGGAGAAAGCGCCGGGTCCGCAGGGCGATCGGATACGGGACGTCCGGCTCGCACGGGTACATGTCCTGCTCGACGATCGCGAAGAGGTCCACGTCGAGCGCCGACGCGGCCGCGAGCACCGGCTCCAGCGCGGGCACCCCGGACGGCGGCTCGCACATCACCCCCCGTGCCACCGCCGGACCGAATGGCACCTCCTCGGCCACCACCCCGGCCAGGACCTCCGGGTCGACCTGCTTGAGGTGGAGGTAGCCGATCCGTTCCCCGTACGCCTCGATCAGCTTGACGCTGTCCCCGCCGGCGTACGCGTAGTGCCCGGTGTCCAGGCAGAGCGCGACCGCGTCCGGGTCGGTGGCGTCGAGGAAGCGCGTCACGCTCTCCTCGCCGTCGAGGTGGGTGTCGGCGTGCGGATGGACGACGATCCGGAGCCCGTACCGCTCGCGCACCTCCCGGCCCAGACGCTCCGTCAGCCGGGTCAGGTCCCGCCACTGCCCGGCGGTCAGCGTGGACTCCTCCAGGACCTCGCCCGTCTTGTCGTCCCGCCAGAACGAGGGGATGACGACCAGGTGCTCCGCGCCCATGGCCTGCGCGAGCGCGGCGTTCTCCGCGACGTGCGCCCAGGTCCGGTCCCAGACGTCCGGGCCGTGGTGCAGCCCCGTGAAGACCGTCCCCGCCGAGACCCGCAGGCCGCGCCGCGCGGTCTCCTCCGCGAGGACGGCCGGATCGGTCGGCAGATAGCCGTACGGGCCGAGCTCGATCCACGTGTAGCCGGCGCCCGACACCTCGTCGAGGAAGCGCTGCCACGGCACCTGCCGGGGATCGTCGGGAAACCACACCCCCCACGAGTCGGGGGCGGAGCCGATACGGATGCGGGACGGTGGCGACGGCTGCGGCGACGGCTTCGTCATGAGCGCCACCTTGGCCGGGCCCGGGAGCACCGTCAAGCGGTCCGGTGGTCCGAATGTCCGGACATATCGTTGACACGCCTCCCGGCGGACGACTAGACCTGGGAGCCGGGGCGGCCGAGCCGAGAGGTGGCGCGTGGAGACGGAGCCGTACGAGCTGATCACCATGGGGCGCCTCGGCGTGGACCTGTATCCGCTCCAGACCGGCGTCGGACTCGACCGGGTCGAGACCTTCCGCAAGTTCCTCGGCGGCTCCGCGGCCAACGTCGCCGTCGCCGCCGCCCGCCTAGGCCGCCGCACCGCGCTGATCTCCCGCACCGGCGCCGACCCCTTCGGCACCTACCTGCGCCGCGAGCTCAAGGGCTTCGACGTGGACGACCGGTGGGTGACCGAGGTCGCCGCGCACCCGACCCCCGTCACCTTCTGCGCCCTCTTCCCGCCCGACGACTTCCCGCTGTACTTCTACCGCCGCCCCCACGCCCCCGACCTGGAGATCCGTACGCACGAGCTCGACCTCGACGCGATCCGCGCCGCCCGGGTCTTCTGGGCGACCGGCACCGGCCTGTGCGCCGAACCCAGCCGCACCGCCACCCTGGAGGCGCTGCGCGCCCGGTCCGGCCGGGAGACGACGGTCCTCGACCTGGACTGGCGGCCGATGTTCTGGACGGACCCGGCGGCGGCCCGCCCGTACTACACCGAGGCGCTGCGGCACGCGACCGTCGCCGTCGGCAACCTCGACGAGTGCCAGGTCGCCACGGGGGAGCGGGAGCCGGAGGCCGCCGCCCGCGCCCTCCTCGCGACCGGCGCGGTCCGGCTCGCCGTCGTCAAACAGGGCCCGGCGGGCGTCCTCGCGCTCGCCGCCGACGGGAGCCGCGCCGAGGTGCCGCCGCTGCCGGTCGAGGTCGTCAACGGGCTCGGCGCGGGCGACGCGTTCGGCGGGGCGCTCGTCGACGGCCTGCTCGCCGGCCGGGACCTGGACACGGCCCTGCGCCACGCCAACGCCGCCGGCGCGATCGTCGCGGGCCGGCTCGCCTGCTCGTCCGCGATGCCGGACGCCACGGAGATCGCGGCGGCCCTGACGGCGGGCAACGGGACCCTGCCGGACGCCTCCGCTCCGGGCGGGCGCACCTCGCCGGACCGCGGCACCCTCCCGGAACCGGGGTAGGGATCCGCCATGCACACCACCCTCCACCTCCCCGCCGGCACCGCCGCCCGCGGTCCGTACGCCGTTTCCATCGACCCCGACCGGCCCGGATGGACGTACTCCGCCCTCCGCGTCCTCGTCCTCGGACCGGGGGAGGTCCACTCCTTCGAGAGCGGGGATCGCGAATGGGTCGTGCTTCCCCTGTCCGGTGCCTGTAGCGTGCGCGTCGACGGCGAGATCCTCGAACTCCTGGGCCGCACGAGCGTGTTCGACGGGGTGACCGACTTCGCGTACGTACCCCGCGACGCACACGCCCAGATCGCCTCCGGCGCGGGAGGCCGCTTCGCTTTGGCAGGAGCGAAATGCGAGCGACGACTCCCCGCCCGCTACGGCCCCGCGCCGGAGGTTCCCGTCGAGACCCGCGGCAGCGGCAACCGCGCCCGCAGCGTGCGGAACTTCGCCTCGGCCGACGCCTTCGACTGCGACCGGCTCATCGCCGTCGAGGTCGTCACGCCCGGCGGGAACTGGTCCTCCTACCCGCCGCACAAACACGACGAGCACCGCCCGGGCGCCGAGTCCGTCCTGGAGGAGATCTACTACTACGAGATCGCCGGACCGAACGGTCTCGCCTACCAGCGGATCTCGCCCTCCCGGCCCGGCGGCGCCGAACTCCTCGCCGAGGTCAGGGGCGGCGACGCCGTCCTCGTCCCCGACGGCTGGCACGGGCCCTCGATCGCCCAGCCGGGGCACGACCTCTACTACCTGAACGTCATGGCGGGTCCGGGCCCCGAAAGGGAGTGGAAGATCTGCTTCCACCCCGACCACACGGAGGGATACGCATGAGGCTCACCGTCGCGCAGGCCCTCGTCCGCTTCCTCGCCGCCCAGCACACCGAGCGGGACGGCGTCCGGCAGCGGCTGATCAGCGCCACCTGGGGCATCTTCGGCCACGGGAACGTCGCCGGGATCGGCCAGGCGCTCGTCGAGGAGGAGGGCATGCCCTTCCACCAGGGACGCAACGAGCAGGCGATGGTGCACGCCGCCGTCGGCTACGCCCGCCAGTCGGGCCGGCTCTCCGCACATGCCGTCACCACCTCCATCGGCCCCGGCGCCACCAACCTCGTCACCGGCGCCGCCCTCGCCACGATCAACCACCTCCCGGTGCTGCTCCTGCCCGGCGACACCTTCGCCGGCCGCCCCGCCGACCCCGTCCTCCAGCAGCTCCAAGTCCCGCACGCGGGGGACGTGTCCGTGAACGACTGCCTCCGGCCGGTGTCGAGGTACTTCGACCGGGTCACCCGCCCCGAGGCCCTGATCCCGGCCGCCCTCGCCGCCGTACGGGTCCTCGCCGACCCCGTCGAGACCGGCGCCGTGACCCTCGCCCTGCCCCAGGACGTGCAGGCCGAGGCGTACGACTGGCCGCAGGAGTTCTTCGCCGAGCGGACCTGGCCCGTCCGCCGCCCCCGCCCCGACACGGACGAACTCGACGCCGCCGTCCGGGCCGTGAGGGCCGCGCAACGACCGCTGATCATCGCGGGCGGCGGCGTGAAGCACAGCGGCGCCGAGGACGCGCTGCGCGAGCTGGCCGAGCGCACGGGCCTGCCCGTCGCCACCACCCAGGCCGGCAAGGGCGTCCTCCCGTACGACCACCCCTGCGACGTCGGAGGCATCGGCCACACCGGCACCGGCACCGCCGACGCCCTCGCGCGCACCAGCGACCTGGTCATCGGCGTCGGCACCCGCTACACCGACTTCACCACCGCCTCCGGCACCCTCTTCCCCGAGGACGCCCGCTTCCTCAACCTCAACATCGCCGCCTTCGACGCCCACAAGCAGGGTGCGCGGACCCTCGTCGCCGACGCGAGGGAGGGACTGACGGCGCTCACCGAGGCCCTCGCGGGCCACCGCCAAGGCCATCGGCAGGACACCGCCCGGTGGACGTTCTCCAAGCAGGACTGGCAGGAGCGGACCGACGCCGCCTACGCCGTCCCCGACGAGGACGCCCGCCCCACCCAGGCCCAGGTCCTCGGCGTACTCGACACTCTGGTCGACGGCAGCGACATCCTGATCAACGCCGCCGGCTCGCTCCCCGGCGACCTCCACAAGCTGTGGCGGACCCGCTCCCCGGACCAGTACCACGTCGAGTACGGCTACTCCTGCATGGGCTACGAGATCCCCGCCGCGATCGGCGTGCTCCTCGCCGCGCCCGGCCGGCCCGTCTGGGCGCTCGTCGGCGACGGTACATACTTGATGAATCCGACCGAAATCGTCACCGCCGTGCAGGAACGGCTGCCACTGAAACTGGTGATTCTGCAGAACCACGGATACGCCTCCATCGGTGGTCTCTCCGAGGCCGTCGGCGCCGAGCGGTACGGGACCGACTACCGCCACCGGGCGGCGGACGGCACCTTCACCGGACCGCCCCTCCCCGTCGACCTCGGCGCCAACGCCGCCTCCCTCGGGATGCGGGTACTGCGCCCCCGCACCGTGCGTGACCTGCGGGAAGCCCTCGCGGACGCGCGGGCGGCCACGGATCCCACATGTGTCTACGTCGAGACCGAAACGGCAGACAGTGTGTCGGGCCCGCCCCCGGCCCAGGCGTGGTGGGATGTGCCCGTGGCCGAGACGTCGACCCGCCCGTCGGCGGCCAAGGCCCGCGAGGAGTACGACCGGCACGTCACCGCCCGACGCCGCCATCTCTGAAGGAGTAACTCGTCATGACGAAGACCGTCCACCACTGGATCGGTGGCAAGACCGTCGAGGGCACGTCGGGCAACTGGGGCCCGGTCACCGACCCGGCCACCGGCGCCGTCACCACGCAGGTCGCCCTCGCCTCGGTCGACGAGGTCGACGCGGCCGTCGCCGCCGCGAAGGACGCCTTCGCGACCTGGGGGACCTCCTCGCTCGCCCAGCGCACCACGATCCTCTTCAAGTTCCGCGCGCTGCTCGACGCCAACCGCGACGCGATCGCCGAGCTGATCGTCGCCGAGCACGGCAAGGTGCACTCCGACGCGCTCGGCGAGGTCGCCCGCGGCCTGGAGATCGTCGACCTGGCCTGCGGCATCACCACCCAGCTCAAGGGCGAGCTGTCCACCCAGGTGTCGAACCGCGTGGACGTGGCGTCCATCCGCCAGCCCGTCGGCGTCGTCGCCGGCATCACGCCCTTCAACTTCCCGGCCATGGTGCCGATGTGGATGTTCCCGATCGCCATCGCGACCGGCAACACCTTCATCCTCAAGCCCAGCGAGAAGGACCCCTCGCCGTCCCTGAAGATCGCCGAGCTGCTCGCCGAGGCGGGCCTCCCGGACGGCGTGTTCAACGTCGTCCACGGTGACAAGGTGGCCGTCGACCGCCTCCTGGAGCACCCGGACGTCTCCGCCGTCTCCTTCGTCGGCTCGACCCCGATCGCCCGGTACATCCACACCACCGCCTCCGCCAACGGAAAGCGCGTCCAGGCGCTCGGCGGCGCGAAGAACCACATGCTGGTCCTCCCGGACGCCGACCTCGACGCCGCCGCCGACGCGGCCGTCTCCGCGGCGTACGGCTCCGCCGGCGAGCGCTGCATGGCGATCTCCGCGGTCGTGGCCGTCGGCTCCATCGGCGACGAGCTGGTCGAGAAGATCCGCGAGCGCGCCGAGAAGATCAAGATCGGCCCCGGCACCGACCCGACCTCCGAGATGGGCCCGCTCATCACGGCCGTCCACCGCGACAAGGTCGCCTCCTACGTGAAGGGAGCGGCGGACGAGGGCTGCGAGGTCGTCCTCGACGGCACCGGCTACACCGTCGAGGGCCACGAGAACGGCCACTGGATCGGCCTGTCCCTCCTGGACCACGTGCCGACCTCGGCCAAGGCCTACCAGGACGAGATCTTCGGCCCGGTCCTGTGCGTGCTGCGCGCCGAGTCGTACGAGGAGGGCCTCGCCCTCATCAACGCCTCGCCGTTCGGCAACGGCACCGCGATCTTCACCCGCGACGGCGGCGCCGCCCGCCGCTTCCAGCTGGAGGTCCAGGCCGGCATGGTCGGCGTCAACGTGCCGATCCCGGTGCCGGTGGGCTACCACTCCTTCGGCGGCTGGAAGGACTCGCTCTTCGGTGACCACCACATCTACGGCAACGACGGCGTGCACTTCTACACCCGCGGCAAGGTCGTCACCACCCGCTGGCCGGACCCGTCCGAGGCCCCCGCGGGCGTCGACCTGGGCTTCCCGCGCAACCACTGATCGGCAGTCCTGACGTTTCGGCCCGTACGGCATCCGCCGTGCGGGCCGATCGTTTCCGCCATCCGAATACAGTGCGTGCTCGCCAGGGCGCGTCGGTGTCACTTTCGGTTACACATCCCCTGCGGATGCATGTTCACGAACCGAAAGGATCATCGATGATGAGTCGTCGTCAGAAGGTCGGCACGCGGACCGGATCGAGGACCGCGGCGGCCGCCCTGCTCGTCCTGGGTGGCGTGGTCGGCCTGGCCGGCCCGGTGCAGGCCGAGTCGGCCGCGAAGGTTCCGACCTGTCTCGGCAAGCCGGCCACCATCGTGATCACGACCTCGGGAGTGACCACCAACGGCACGAGCGGCGCGGACGTGATCATCGGGACCACGGGGCCGGACATCATCAACGGCCTCGGCGGCAACGACCGCGTGTGCGGCCTCGGCGGCGACGACCAGATCAGCGGCGGTCTCGGCAACGACCAGATCGACGGCGGCGCGGGCAACGACAGGCTGGCCGGCGACACCCGCAACCTGTCGGGCAACGCGGAGGACACCGCCGGTAACGACACTCTCACCGGCGGAGACGGCAACGACGTCATGGTCGGCGACAACTGGGCCACCGGTGGCGACGCGAGCGGAGGCGGCAACGACAAGCTGTACGGCGGGGTCGGCAACGACGTCATGGTCGGCGACAGCCTCGGCAACAACGCCACCGGCGGCGGCCGCGACCTCCTGGACGGCGGGGACGCGGACGACGACATGGTCGGCGACTCGCGCGCCACGGCCGGCAACGCGGACGGCGCGGGCGACGACACCCTGCTGGGCGGGGGCGGCTTCACCGACTTCATGATCGGTGACTCCGACGCCACCGGGAACGCCAGCGGCGACGGCGGCGACGACACCCTGAACGGCGGCGCCGACGGCGGCCTGCAGATCGGCGACCACAACATCCGTGCCGCGAGCGGCGGTTACGCCAGCGGATCGGGCCGTGACCACATCATCGGCGGCACCGGCTCGGAGATCCTCGTCGGCGAGAGCTCGGTCGTCGACGCCGGCATCACGTCCGCCAGCGACGACAAGATCGAGGGCGGCGGCGGAGACGACTCGATCTTCGGCGACAACGTGGACTTCGACATCGCCTTCACGGTCGGCACGGCCGGCGGCCGCGACGACCTCGTCGGCGGCGACGGCGCCGACCGCATCCACGCGGGCCCCGGCAACGACTCCCTCGACGGCGGCGCCGGCGGCCCCGACGTCTGCGACGGCGAGACCGGCACGGACACGGCCACGGCCAGCTGCGAGACCACCCCGAACGTGCCGTAGCGACCCGACGCCCGGAAAGCCGGCGGCCCCCGGGGCGCGTACCGACCCGCCCCGGGGGCCTTCCCCGTGTCAGCCGCCCTCGGCGAACGTCCAGCCGAGCATCGCGAACACCCCTTCGTCCGCCGCGCCCGCCGACCGGTAGGTGGCGAGCGCCGGCTCGTTGTCCGTGTCCACCGGCACCCACGCGCCCCGACAGCCCCGCGCCCGCGCCTCCGCCACCAGCGCCTCCGTCAGCGCCCGCCCGATCCCGCGCCGCCGCCGGGACTCGTCCACCGCCAGCTCGTACAGGCACATCTCCGCGCCCTTGTCGGGGTGCAGCATCTCGATCCCGTAGACGAAGCCGGCCGGGAAGCCGTCCTCCGTGTACGCGATCAGCATGAGGTGGCCCGGCGCCGCCAGGAAGCGGGCCGCCCTCCCCCAGGCTTCGTCCGGGGGGACCCCCACCTTCCGGGGCGGTTCGTCGTACAGGTGCCCCGCCGCCAGCAGTTCGGCCACCGTCGTCGCCCGCCGGATCTCCATGCCGTCCCCCTGTGTCCGCGCGGCGCCCGTCCGCGTACCGCGCCCGCTGTACGCGGACCGTACTGCGTACGACTCCAGGAGGTGCGGCGCCTCCGTCTCCGGGTAGCCGTGCCGCACGGCCCGGGCCCCTAGGCTCGAACCATGCGACTCCGACTTCCCCGGTGGGCCGCGGTCACCGCCGCGCTCGCCGTCCTCGCGGGTGCCGGCACCTGGACCGCCGTCGCCCAGGACGATCCACCGCCCGTGCACCGCGCGGACCGGATGCTCGACGTCGACGGGGTACGGCTCGACACCTCGTACTTCACCGGCGCGGGCGACGGCCGGCGCCCCGCCGTGCTGCTCGGCCACGGCTTCGGCGGGTCCAAGGACGACGTCCGCGCCCAGGCCGAGGGCCTCGCCCGCGACGGATACGCCGTCCTCACCTGGTCCGCCCGCGGCTTCGGCGCCTCCACCGGCCAGATCGGCCTCAACGATCCCGACCACGAGGTCAAGGACGTCTCGAAGCTGATCGACTGGCTCGCCGCCCGCCCCGAGGTCCTCCTCGACAAGCCCGGCGACCCGCGCGTCGGCGTCACCGGTGCCTCGTACGGCGGCGCGGTCTCCCTGCTCGCCGCCGGACACGATGCGCGCGTCGACGCGATCGCCCCGCAGATCACCTACTGGAACCTCGCCGACGCCCTCTTCCCGAACGGCGTCTTCAAGAAGCTCTGGGCCGGGATCTTCTTCTCGGTGGGCTCCCCGACCGGGGCAGGCTCCCCGGCCTCCGGCGGCTCCCCGGCCGCGGCGGGCTCTCCCTCCGGGGCAGGCTCCCCGGCCTCCGGCGGCTCCCCGGCCGCGGCGGGCTCTCCCCCCGAGGCCGGCGCCCCGGCCGCGGGCGCCTCCTGCGGACGGTTCACCGCCGAGCTCTGCTCCCTCTACCAGCGCGTCGCCGTCGCCGGAAAGCCCGACGCCGCCGCCCGCGCCCTCCTCGAAGCCCGCAGCCCCTCCGCCGTCGGCGCCCGCGTCAAGGTGCCGGCGCTTCTCGTCCAGGGCCAGTCCGACTCGCTCTTCACCCTCGCCCAGTCCGACGCCATGGCCCGTACCCTCACGGCCAACGGCGCGCCCGTCGCCGTCGACTGGATCGCCGGCGGCCACGACGGCGGCGACCGCGAGACCGAGCGGGTCGAACGCCGCGTCAGTACCTGGTTCGACCGCTGGCTGAAGCGCGACACCTCCGTCGACACCGGCCCC
Source organism: Streptomyces sp. NPDC002825 (assembly GCF_040295385.1). Classification (NCBI taxonomy): domain Bacteria; kingdom Bacillati; phylum Actinomycetota; class Actinomycetes; order Kitasatosporales; family Streptomycetaceae; genus Streptomyces; species Streptomyces sp. NPDC002825. Next base: position 9,135 of record NZ_JBEOVH010000048.1, on the reverse strand, counting down.
GCCTTCCGCGTCAGCCGCACCGGCGGAGTCGACTCCACCGACGGCCAGGCCACCCTGCGCGCCGCGACCGCCGACCGCTACCCGGGGCTCACCTCCGGCACCACGCGCCTCGCCCTCGGCGGGCCGCCGCAGACCTTCACCAACCCGCCGGGCGGCGCACCGCCCGCCGTCTCCGCCGTCCCCGGCCTCGGCGGCGGACTGTCCGGACTCTCCTCCCTCGGCGTCGGCCTCTCCCTCGACTTCCCCGGCCAGCACGCCCGCTTCGACACGAAGCCGCAGACCGAGGCCGTACGGATCACCGGCACGCCGACCGTCCGCGCCAAGGTCACCTCCACCGCCGCCGACGGTTCCGCCGTCCTGTTCGCCAAGGTGTACGACGTGGGGCCCGACGGACGGCAGCAGGTGCTGCCCGCCCAGCTCGTCGCCCCCGTCCGCGTCGAAGGCGCGAAGGCCGGGAAGAGCGTCACCGTGACGCTGCCCGCGATCGACCACGAGGTGGAGGCCGGGCACCGGCTGCGGCTCGTCGTCGCCGCCACCGACCTCGGCTACGCCTCCCCGACGGTCCCCGCCGGCTACACCGTCGCCGTCGAGGGCCCGCTGACCGTGCCCACCGCGCCCGGCCTGTCCACGCAGGCCGCAGCCCTGCCCTGGTGGGTGTGGGGCCTGCCGCTCCTCGGCCTGGCCGCTACCGCCGCCCTGCTGCTCACGGCCCGCCGCAGCGCCGCCGCCCCCGCGCCCGCCCCCGACCTCGCCGCCGTACCGCTCCAGATCACCGGCCTGTCGAAGAAGTACAAGGGCGGCGACCGGTACAGCGTCCGTGACCTCTCCTTCCGTGTCGAACAGGGCCAGGTCCTCGGTCTCCTCGGGCCCAACGGTGCGGGCAAGACCACGACCCTGCGCATGCTGATGGGCCTGATCACCCCCGACGAGGGCGAGATCCGCGTCTTCGGCCAGGCCATCAGGCCCGGTGCCCCGGTCCTCTCCCGGGTCGGCGCCTTCGTCGAGGGCGCGGGCTTCCTGCCGCACCTCTCGGGCCGGGAGAACCTGGACCTGTACTGGAAGGCCACCGGCCGCCCCGCCGAGGACGCCCACGTCGACGAGGCCCTGCGCATCGCGAACCTGGGCGGCGCCCTCGAACGGGCCGTCCGCACCTACTCGCAGGGCATGCGCCAGCGCCTCGCCCTCGCCCAGGCCATGCTGGGCCTGCCCGACCTGCTGATCCTCGACGAGCCGACGAACGGTCTCGACCCGCCGCAGATCCGCGAGATGCGCGAGGTGATGATCCGGTACGCGGCCGGCGGCCGGACCGTCATCGTCTCCAGTCACCTCCTCGCCGAGGTCGAACAGTCCTGCACGCATCTGGTCGTCATGGACCGGGGGCAGCTCGTGCAGGCCGGACCGGTCGCCGAGATCACCGGCTCCGGCGACACCCTGCTCGTCACCCTCGGGGAGGCCGTCCCCGACGCCCTGGTCGAGAAGATCGGCGCCCTGCCGGGCGTCGGCTCGGCCGCCCGCGCCGACGGCGGGCTCCTGGTCCGCCTCGACGGCCTCGCACCGACCGCCCTGATCGGCGAACTCGTCCGCCTGGACGTGCCGCTGACCGGCGTCGGCCCCCACCGGCGTCTGGAAGACGCGTTCCTGACCCTGATCGGAGGAGCCGCGTGACCACCGCAGCCACCACGCCCACGAGTGCCCCCGGCTACCGGCCCGGACGCACCCTGCCCCTGCGCGTCGAGGCCCTCCGCCAGTGGAAGCGCCGACGGACCATGGTCATGGGCGGCATCCTCGTCGCCCTGCCCTTCATCCTGATCGCGGCCTTCGCGATCGGCGGCCCCGGGGACGGCGACCGCAACGGCCGCATCACCCTGATGGACACGGCGACGGCCTCCGGCGCCAACTTCGCGGCCACCTGCCTCTTCGTCTCGGCCGGCTTCCTCCTCGTCATTCCGGTGGCGCTGTTCTGCGGGGACACCGTCGCCTCCGAGGCGAGCTGGTCCTCCCTGCGGTATCTGCTCGCCGCGCCCGTCCCGCGCTCCCGGCTCCTCGCCTCCAAGCTGGCGGTCGCCCTCGGCTACAGCGCGGCCGCGATGCTCCTCCTCCCGCTCGTGGCCCTGGCGGCGGGCACGGTCGCCTACGGCTGGGGGCCGCTCCAATTGCCCACCGGCGGTTCGATCCCCGCCGGGGACGCCGTGGTGCGGCTCGGGATCGCCGCCGCCTTCGTCTTCGCCTCCCAACTGGTCACCGCCGGCCTCGCCTTCTGGCTGTCCACCCGCACCGACGCCCCGCTCGGCGCGGTGGGCGGCGCCGTCGGCCTGACCATCGTCGGCAACGTCCTGGACGCCGTCACCGCGCTCGGCGACTGGCGCGACTTCCTGCCCGCGCACTGGCAGTTCGCCTGGATCGACGCGCTCCAGCCCCAGCTGGAGTGGGGTGGCATGGTGAAGGGCACGGCGATCTCCCTGACGTACGCCCTGGTCCTCTTCGCGCTGGCCTTCCGCGGCTTCGCCCGCAAGGACATCGTGTCGTAGGGCCGTTCAAGAAGACCGTCACAACCGGGGCTCCTCACAACCACCCCCTCCGAGCCGCTTCCGCGCCCGCGCGGAAGCGGCTCGTCGTGCCGAGGGCCGCCATCAGCTCGCCCACCCGGCGGCTGTACGTCCGGGCGGACATGCCGAGCCGGGCGGCCGCCGTCTCGTCCGTGACCCCCGACAGCAGGGCGTCGAGCACCGGGCGCAGCTGGTGCGGCAGATCGCGGGGCGGCGGCGGGGGCGCCGCCGCGTACGTCACGTCCTCGGCCGCCGCCCAGCAGGCGTGATGGGCCCGGACGAGGGCCTGGACCACGACCGGGTCCCGGATCAGCAGCAGCCCGTTGTAGAGCAGCTCCAGATCGAGCGGGACCGCGGCGACCGTCCGGTCGACGACGATCATCTTGAAGGGGATGGCCTCCGCGAGGCGGGCCCGGCCGGGGATCCGGAGCCCTCCTTCGAGCCGGGGCAGCGCATGCCGGGGGACGATCCGTCTGACCTCCTCGGCCCGCTCCGCCGCGGCCCGCATGCACGCTCCCGCCAGCTCCAGGAACGGCTCGGGGATCGCGAAGCCCGCGGACGCGACCGGGTCGTCGAAGGTCAGCAGCTCGTGCCGGGTGGAGGCGGCCAGGCCGGCGAGCGCGGCGCTGATGCGCCGCGCCCCCCGGACCGGCCGCCCGGCGGGCCGCTGTCCCTCGGTCGCGGCCCGGTTCATCGCCGAACGGGCGAGCATCACGGAGCCCGCGCTCTCTGCCACCGCTGACCACCCCCGCCCGATCGATGTCCACTCCATGTACGCATGTGACTGCACACGGTGACAACCCCTGTTGAAAAGGATGGCGAATCCATGCCACCCGGCTTCACCCGTGTCGCCGTTGCCGCATCGAGATCCATCCGCAACTCCTTCGACGGCTCCGCGCGGGCCTCTCGTTCGTCACATTCACAAGTGCCCGACACAGAGGGGGAGATGAGATGGCAAGTGGGGGAGACGGGATGGGACGAGGGGGAGACGAGATGGATCGACACGACAAGCCGGCGATCCGGCGCCGCGGAGCAAGGTTCCCGGCGGTGGTCGCCGCGCTGCTCGCGGCCGGCCTCGCCGTCGGCGGCTGCGGCGCGGGCGGCGGCGGAACGAACGCCGACAGGGCCGACGTCCGGACGCCCAAGGGACGCAGCGCCGTCCCCGACGGAGGGAACGCCGCGCCCCGCGAGGGCGAGCAGCGGTCGCCGACGCCCGCCCCCGACTACCTGTCCACCTTCGCGCTCGACGTGGACACCGCCTCGTACGGCTACGCCCGCCGCACCCTCGCCGAGGGGCGGCTGCCCGACCCGGCGACCGTGCGCCCCGAGGAGTTCGTCAACAGCTTCCGCCCCGACTACGAGCGCCCGAAGGACAACGGCTTCAGCGTGACCGTCGACGGGGCGCGCGCCGGGCGGGACGGCTGGTCCCTGGTCCGCGTCGGGCTCGCCACCCGGGGCGCCGACCGCAAGGCCGAACGCCCGCCCGCCGCACTCACGTTCGTCGTCGACGTCTCCGGCTCGATGGACGAGCCGGGCCGCCTCGACCTGGTCAAGGAGTCCCTCGGGCTGCTCGCCGACCAGCTGCGCGACGACGACTCGATCGCCCTCGTCGCCTTCAGCGACGAGGCCGAGACCCGGCTGCCGATGACCCGCGTCGGGGACGCCCGGGGACGGATCCACGAGGCCGTCGACGGGCTCGCGACGCGCTCCTCCACCAATGTGGAGGCGGGCGTCCGCACCGGCTACGACGTCGCCGTCGAAGGCCACCGCAAGGGCGCCACCAACCGGGTGGTGCTGCTCTCCGACGCGCTCGCCAACACCGGTGACACCGAGGCCGAGTCGATCCTGGCGCGGATCGACGAGGAGCGCAGGGCGTACGGGATCACCCTCTTCGGCGTCGGCGTCGGCAGCGAGTACGGCGACGACTTCATGGAGACGCTCGCCGACAAGGGCGACGGGCAGACGACGTACGTCTCCAACTCGGCGCAGGCACGGAAGGTCTTCGTCGACCAGCTGCCGACCCATGTCGAGCTGCGCGCCCGCGACGCCAAGGCGCAGGTCGCCTTCGACCGGCGGACCGTCGAGAAGTTCCGGCTCATCGGCTACGAGAACCGGGAGGTCGCCGACGAGGACTTCCGGAACGACCGGGTGGACGGCGGCGAGATCGGCGCCGGCCACACCGTCACCGCGCTCTACGCGGTGAAGACCAGGCCCGGGGCCACCGGGACGGTCGCCACCGCCACGGTCCGCTGGCTCGACCCGCAGACCCGTGCCCCGCACGAGCGCTCCGGCACGGTCGGGACGGCCGCGCTGACCGGCGACATCTGGGGCGACGGCCACGACAGCCTGCAGCTGACCGCGATCAGCGCCTACTTCGCGGACGCCCTGCGCGGGGGCGGCCTGCCGGGCGCCCCGAGCCTGCGGGACCTCACGAACCGCGCCGGGGCGATCGCCGACCGCTCGGGCTCGGCGGTGGTCCGGGAGCTGGCCGACGCCATCCGCCAGGCCTCCGGGCTGCTGCCTTCCCGGGAGGGCGAGAAGCCTTCCGGGGAGGGCGAGTTGAGGTCGGGTGACCCGTACAGCTGACGTGCGTGGCGGGCAGCGGGCCACAATGGCCGCATGGCCACCCTGCTGCTCGCCCTCGCCGTCGGAAGCACCGGACTCTACGCCGGTTTCCTGCTGATCTTCCAGACCGGGATCATGCCCGCGCTCGCCCGTCTGACGGACCGTGAGTTCGTGACGGCGATGCGCCGGATCAACGAGTACGTGCCGAGGGCCGTGTTCCTCACGGTCTTCCTCGGTGTGATCGCCTTCCCCGCCGCCGCCTTCCTCGTCCCCCAGGACGGGCGGACGGACGCCCAGAAGTGGCTGGTCCTCGCGGGGCTCGTGTGCGCGGTCCTCAACCACGCGGTGACCATCGGCGGGAACATCCCGCTCAACACGGCGCTCGCGGCGTCGGAGAAGACCTCCGAGGACGAGCCCGCCGTGGTCCGGGCCGCCTTCGAGAAGCGCTGGAACGGCTTCCACCGCGTCCGTACGGCCCTGATCGTCCTCGCGTTCGGGCTGCTCACCGCCGCCGCGGTGCTGTAGAGGCCCCGAGAACCGTACCCCGGCGCCGGTTTCTGGCGTGAACTCGCGCGTGTCGGCCCTCCCCGCATCGGCAAGGACCCTGAGAAACCGTACCCCCGAGTCCTGAAACCGCCGCTCGGCATGCATAATATCTGCGCCACTGACGAAAACATGACGCCTAGAAAACCGGACGAACGGGGTGAATCACCACGATATCCGGGAGCGTCATTCCGTACCCTCCGGTTTCTTATTGACATGCCTACGGGGGTCTTTTCTAATCAATCGAGAGTTGACCCGCGCAGACACCGCACAGGCACGAGGGGGCAAGGTGGACGTCCGGATTCTGGGGGGACTGTCGGTACGTGAGAACGGGGTGTCCATCACGCCGACGGCGGCCGCGCCCCGGCAGCTGCTCGCCCTGCTCACGGCCAGCGCCGACCAGGTCGTCCCCGTGACGGTCCTGACCGAGGAACTGTGGCCGTCCGGCGCACCGCGCGGCGCCCGCGCCGAACTCCAGGCCCACATAGCCGAGCTGCGGGGCCTCATCGCGGGCGCCCTGCGCGCAGCCGAACCGGCGGAGCCCCGCCCCGGCTGGGCGGACCGACGCAGCGCCGACGCGATCCTCGTCTCCCAGCCCGGCGGCTACCGGCTCGACTCCGGCGGCGGCCCCAACGACGTCTGGCAGTTCGAGCGCGCCGCCGGCGCCGGCTACCGCGCCATGGAGGCCGGCGACCTGCCCCGGGCCGCGCTCCGCCTCGGCGAGGCCCTCGCCCTGTGGCGCGGCGAACCCTACGCGGGCGTGGCCGCCGGCCCCCGGCTCCGCAGGGAGATCGAGCGCCTCGAAACCTCCCGGCTCAGCGTCCTCGACCAGTGGATGGAAGCCCAGCTGGGCCTCGGCCGGCACGCCGAACTCGTCTCCGAACTCACCGGACTCGTCGCCCGCTACCGCACCAACGAACCCCTCCACGCCCACCTCATGGTCGCCCTGCTGCGCAGCGGACAGCACGACCAGGCCCTCGTCGTGTACGAGCGGCTGCGCGTCCACCTCAAGGGCGAGACCGGCATGGAACCCTCCGCGCGGCTCCGCCGGCTCCAGCGCTCCGTCCTCGCCGTCCGGGACACCGCGGGCCGCCCCGTGTACGCGCCCCGGATCCCCGCGCAGTACGTCCCCGCCCGGCCCGCCCCGTACGCCCCCGCCCCGTACGGCACGGCGGCGTACGATCCCGCCCGCAGCCGGCTCGTCCCCGCGGGCTCCGTCGGCTGATCAGCCGACGGGACGACAGACCGCCACAGGGAATGAAGTGCGGCAACTCACCGTTGACCGACTCCCGGAGCCGAATTATTTTCGGCGAGCAGTACGGGTTTCCTCCTAGGTGCCCGATTTCGCTCGACTACGGGGGGCAGGAGCCATGACTTCGCACGGCGCGGACGGAGCCGGTGGTGCCGACGCGCTGCTCGCGGTCCTCGAACTGCTCGCCCGACAGGCCCCGCCCGCCCGCTTCGACACCCTCCTCGACGAGGCCCGGCAGACCGGACTGAACGGCCCGGAACTCCACCGCCTGGAGCGGGCCGTGGAACTCGCCGGCGAGGTCCGCGCCGCACGCGCCCGCGACGCCCGCCGCGAGGCCGGACTCGCCACCCTCACCGACACCGCCCGCGACCTCACCCTCTCCTACGACCTCGACAGCCTGCTGCGCGTCATCACCCGCCGCGCCCGGCGGCTCCTCGGCCTCGACCTCGCCTATGTGACCCTGCGCGGCCCGCACGGCGCCTGCTACGTCCACACCACCGAAGGCTCCCGCACCGCGACCGGGCCCGGACCGCGCCTCGCCCCCGGACTCCGGATCGCCGAGGGGTACGGACTCGGCGGCGCCGTCCAGCTCCACGGCGAACCCGTCTGGACCCCCGACTACCTCGCCGACGAGCGCTTCGCCCCCTCCGGCTCCCTCGACGCCGGCGTCCACGCCCCCGCCTTCGACGAGGCCGCCGAATCCGCCCTGCGCGCCGAGGGACTCCACGCCATCGTGGCCGCGCCGCTGCGCAGCGGAGACACCGTCATCGGCGCCCTCTACGGAGCGGACCGGCGCGTCCGCCACCACACCCCCGACGAGATCGCCCTCCTCGCCGGGCTCGCCGACCTCGCCGCCCTCGCCGTCGAGAAGGCCGGCCTCCTCGACCGCACCCGCGCCGAGGTCTCCGAACTGGAGCGGGACAGCTCCCGGGTCCGCACCAGCCTCACCCGGATGCGGCACGTCAGCGAGGCCCACGGCCGCATCATGAACCTCGTCCTCGCCGGCGGCGACCTGTGCAACGTGGCCAAGGCGGCCGCCGACGCCCTCGACGCGACCGTGCTGATCCGCGACCCCGGCGGCCGGCCCCTCGCCACCGCCGGAGACATCCCCGGCCTCGACGAGGAGGCCGTCGCCAAGGCCTCCCTCGACGCCCACGCCCGCCGCCGCCCGGTCCTCGCCGACGACGACACCTGGGTCGCCCCCGTCATCGCCGGCTCCGAGGACCTCGGCGGCCTCGTCATCCGCGCCGCCGGCGGCCTCACCGGCGAGGACGAACGCCTCCTCGAACTCGCCGCCCAGTCCGTCGCCTTCCTCCTCCTGATGCGCCGCTCCACCGCCGTCGCCGAAGGACCCGTCCGCGACGAACTCCTCGACGACCTCATCGCCGACCCGCCGCACGCCCCGCAGCAGATCGCCCAGCGCGCCCGCCGCCTCGGCGTCGACCTGCGCAAACCGCACGTCCTCGTGCTCGCCCGGCCCGAGGGCGGCGAGCAGGGCCGGGCGGTCGTCTGGGCGTCCTCGTACGCGTACCGCCTCTCCGGCCTCAAGACCGTGCAGGGCGGCCGGATCGTGCTGCTGCTCCCCGGCATCGACGCCTCGGCCGCCGCCAAGGCCGTCGCCGCCGAACTGTCCCCGCTGCTCGGGCACCCCGTCTCCGTCGCCGCCGCCGGACCCGGGCAGAGCCCGGACGGCGTCGGACGGATGCACCAGGAGGCCGGCCGCTGCCTGGACGCCATGAGCGCGCTCGGCGGCACCGGCTCCGCGGCCTCCGTGCAGGACCTCGGCTTCCTGGGCCTGCTGCTCTCCGACGACAACGACGTGGACGGCTTCGTCGAGGCCGCGATCGGGCCCGTACTGGACTACGACGCCGAGCGGTTCACCGACCTCACCCACACCCTGGAGGCGTACTTCGCCTCCGGCGGCAGCCCCACGAACGCGGCCGAGGCGCTCCACGTCCACCCCAACACGGTCTCCCGCCGCCTGGAGCGGATCGGCGAACTCCTCGGCCCCGAATGGCAGAAGCCCGGCCAGGTCCTGGAGGTCCAGCTGGCCCTGCGCCTCCAGCGCACCCGCGAGGTCCTGGCCCGCGGCCGCGGCCCGGCGGGCCCGACAGGACCCGCCGGCCCGGGCTGATGTGCGGGACCACGGCCCCGGCTGGTCCGCACGCGGGCGGCGAGGTAGCGGAGCAGCCGCCGGTCGGGGACCTCGTACGCGCCGGGGAACCGGTC
>NZ_JBEOVH010000047.1:0-41362 GCF_040295385.1 Streptomyces sp. NPDC002825 | reverse complement strand
GCCTGGACCCGCACCACCAGTGCACTGCGCACGGGGTGCGGGTCCAGGCACGTAAGCCTCTGGCGCCGGCAAGGGCGCCGTTCCGTGTGCCCACCCTCCCCCAAGCTCTCGGCTTCGCACGAGCAGGGGGGACCCCCACGCCCCGGTGGAACGCCTGCCCACAACGGGGGGGGGCACACCCCGGCGGAAGCGCGTCACCCACAACGGACGGGCGCGCGCCGCGCGGTTACAGTCCATCTATGAGCAAGCCCCGTTCCCTCGTCCTGCCGCCCCGCACCCGCGCCCGTCGGCTCGAGACCGTGCGGGGTTCGTTCGCCGTGCTCGACCTCGACGCCGTGGGGGCACGGCAGGGCACCGTGCTGTTGCTGCCCGGGTACACCGGCAGCAAGGAGGACTTCATCGAGCTCCTGCGGCCGCTGAGCGAGGCCGGCTACCGCGCCGTGGCCGTGGACGGGCGCGGGCAGAACGACACGCCGGGCCCCCGCGGCCGCGCCGCCTACCGCCGCAAGGCGCTCGCGCTCGACGCGGTGGCGCAGGCGGCGGCCCTCGGGGACGGCCCCGTGCACCTCGTCGGCCACTCGTTCGGCGGCCTGGTGGCCCGCGCGGCGGCCGCCCTCGCCCCGGCCGCCTTCCGTTCGCTCACCCTGCTCTCCTCCGGCCCCGGCCGCGTCGCCCGGCCGCAGCGGATCCGGGTGCGGGTGCTGCGCGCCGCGCTCGCGGTGCTGCCGAAGGAGCGGGTGTGGCAGGCCATGTGCTGGCTGGACAGCCGCGGCGAGGAGCCGGCGACGGGGGACACACCGGAGCTCTCGGGCTTCCTGCGGCGCCGCTGGATGCGTACCCGTATCGCCCAACTCGCGGGCGCCGGACGGCTCCTGCTGAGCCGTCAGGACGGTACGGAGGAGCTGGCCGGCCTGCCCATGCCGCTGCACTTCGCCTACGGCGCGGACGAGATGGTCTGGGCGCCGGCGGACCTCACGGTGGCGGCGGCCCGCACGGGCGCGCACCGCACGGTGATCGCGGGCGCCGGCCACTCCCCCAACGTCTCGCACCCCCGCGAGCTGACGGACCGCCTCACCGGCTTCTGGGAGCGGGCGGACGCGAAGGTCAGTACTGCGCCTTGAGGTGCTGCCAGAAACCGTCGCGCAGCGCCCTCCGCAGGGCCGCGTGGCCGCGCAGCGAGCGGCTGAGCAGGCGCTCCGCCTCGACGAGCAGTTCCTGGTCGACCGGCCCCGGCAGATAGGGCGCGCCCGGCAGGAGCTCGGCGAGCCGGTCCCGGCCCTGCTCGCCGAGCCAGGTCGCGGCGATCTGGGCGCCGACGAAGCGCACCTCCTCGCGGGAGGGCGGCGGCTCGCCCTCGTTCTCGTACGTGGTGACGGAACGGCGCGTGACGTACGGCCGGCAGAAGTCGAGCTCGAAGGTGCGCTGGCTGTCGACCTCCCAGAGCAGCGCCTCGGCCTGGTTGCGTCCCTCGGCGGCCTCGATGCCCCAGAGGTGGACGCGGGCTCCGTAGCCCTGCGCGGCCTCGACGGCCGAGACGAGGTCCTCGTCGCCGCCGACGAGGGCGGCGTCGCTGATGGCGCGGTGGCGGGCGAGGGACTCCAGGTCGCTGCGGATGAGGGAGTCGACGCCCTTCTGCTGGTTGTTGGCGTTGAGGTTGCCGAGGCGCACCTTGACGTCGGGGAGCTCGGCGATGGCCTGCTGCTCGGGGGTGTGGATCCGGCGGCGGGCCCCGTCGTACCAGTACACGCGGAGGAGCCGGCTGTCCGCGAAGATCGTGCGGGCCGTGTCGATGAAGGCCTCGATGAGGCCCTCGGCGTCGAGGTCGAAGGAGCGCCGGTCCTCGGTGCCCGCCACAAGCAACCCGGCCGCAGCATGGACGTAACCCGCGTCGACGAAGATGGCGTGTGTGGACGGGGTCTTGGCGACCTCGGCCAGCATCCGCCGCAGGAGCTCATTGGTGCGCTCCAGGCGGGCGTCCAAGGCATGCAGACGGGCTTCGGTCGTGGTCTCGGTCACCTGGGCGGTGGGGTCTGCGTCGTTCATACGGGGCTCATTGTCCGCCGCTCGGAGCCGGGCCGCCACACCCCCCTACCTGTAGGTAGTTAGCCATCCGAAAATTTTCCTTAGCGTAGGGAATGTTTGCAGGACGCAAGCCGTTGGATCCATACGTAACGCAGTTCTCCGCCCAGGAGGATCAACTCAGACGAAGGGAGAAGCCCATGCGCTTCGAAATCCTGCGACTCGACGACATCGACGGCACGCCCGTCGACTCCACCGTCGTGGACGCCGCCTCCGTCAATCGGATCGTGCAGCAGGCCGCCGCGATCGGCCAGCGCATCTGGATCCGCCCCGCCGAGACCTCGGCCTCGTAACAGGCCCGGTCCACACCACGCACCGCGCCCCCGCACGGACTTCGCAAGAGCGGAATCCGTACGGGGGCGCAGTGGTGTCCGGGGGCGTCCCGGGCGGCGGCTCAGGCGTTCTGGATCACCTGGGTGATGCCGTTGATGATCTGCTGCACCGCGATGGCGGAGAGCATCATGCCGGCGAGCCGGGTCACGAGGACGACGCCGCCGTCCTTGATGACGCGGATGATCAGCAGCGAGTACCGCATGGTCAGCCAGAGCACGACGTGCATGGCGGCGATGGCGGTCCAGACGGAGACCTGCGAGGCCACGCTGTCGGCGTTCTGCACGGCGAGGATGACGGAGACGATCGCACCGGGACCGGCGAGCAGCGGCATGCCGAGCGGGACGAGCGCGACGTTGACGTCCTTGGTCTGCTTGGGCTCGTCGGTCTTGCCGGTGAGCAGGTCGAGCGCGATGAGCAGCAGCAGGAGACCGCCCGCGATCATCAGGGCGGGGACGGAGACGTGCAGGTAGTCCAGGATCTGCTGGCCGAGCAGACCGAAGACGGTGATGACGCCGAAGGCGACGGCGACGGCCTGCCAGGCCATCCGGCGCTGCACCTTGGCGGGGCGGCCGGAGGTGAGGGCGAGGAAGATCGGGGTGATCCCGGGGGGATCCATGATGACGAAGAGGGTGAGGAACAGCGAGCCGAAGACGGCGACGTCGAACACGGTGGGGTGCCTTGCGGAGAGGTGGAACGGTGGGGTGTACCCCCGCGGTCGGAATGCAGGATTCCGCCGCCGGGGCGGGAGGAGCCGCCACGCGCACGGCGCGGAGCCGTACGCGGGCGGACCAGGAAGAGGAAGGGCCTGGGAGCGGAGACGAACCGGCCGGCACGCCCACGGGGGCGAACGGGACGCGGTGCGGCACGGACCGAGGGCGGGGGCCGACTCCGTCCGCCGGACCGGGGCGGTACGCCCGTGCCTGACGGACCGGGCCGCGCGCCCGTGCCTGGCGGACCGGGGCGGTGCGCCCGGACCGGCGGACCGGGGCGAGGCCCCCGACCGACGGACCTGGGCGGCAGACCCCTGACCGATGGACCGGGACCAGCGCCCCTGACCGACGGACCGGGCTCAGCACCCCTGACCGAAAGACCGAAGCGGCGCGCCCTGACCGGCGGACCGGAGCGGTGCACCCGGCCGAAGGACCGGACCACACACCCACCCCGACCGCCAGACCGGGTTCTGCACCCCCGACCGTCGGACCGAAGCCGCTAGGCGTGACCGGCAGACCAGGATCAGCACCCTGCCCGACCGGCCGAGATCAGCACCCCGGCCGCGGCCGGGGCCTGCGTCCCTGGCCGTCGGCCGCGAGGCGGCAACGCCCCGGCCGAGTCGTCGAGGTGGCGGGTGGCCCGCCGGGTCGGCTCCTCGAGACCGGCGTCCGGGCCGCGTGGCCCGGTCCGCCGAGTGGCCTCAGGTGGCGGGTCCGCCCGCGCCCGGGACCGGGAAGGCCCCTGCGGCGCGGCGGGTGATCTCGCCGTAGATCTCGGGGTCGGTGGTGTACTCGCCGAGCTGACAGGTCTTGCGGCTGCCGTGGTAGTCGCTGGAGCCCGTGGTCAGCAGACCGAGCTCCTTCGCGAGTCCCCGCAGCCGGGCCCGCGTCGCGTCGTCGTGGTCCATGTGGTCGACCTCGATGCCGTCGAGTCCGGCCTCGGCGAGCCGGGCTATCGAGGCCTCCGGCAGCACCTGGCCGCGCTTGACGGCGAGCGGGTGCGCGAAGACGGTGACGCCGCCGGCCGCCTTGACGAGGCGGATCGCGTCGACCGGGTCCAGCTCGTGCTTCTCGACGTACGCCCGGCCGCCGTCGGCGAGCCACTCGGGCGTGAACGCCCCGGACACGTCCGGTACGACTCCGAGCTCGACGAGCGCCTCCGCGACGTGCGGACGGCCGACGGAGCCGTCGCCGGCGATCCGGGCGACCTGGTCCCAGGTGACGGGGACGCCGAGCTCCTGGAGCTTGCCGACCATGCCGCGGGCGCGGGGCACCCGGTCGTCGCGGACGAGTTCGCGCTCGGCGAGGAGCGCCGGCTCCTCGGGGTCGAAGAGGTACGCGAGCATGTGCAGCCCGATGCCGTCCATCCGGCAGGAGAGCTCGGCCCCGGTGACGAGGGTGAGCCCCTCGGGCAGGGCGGCGATCGCCTCGGCGTGGCCGCGGGTGGTGTCGTGGTCCGTGAGCGCGACGACGTCGAGCCCGGCCGCGGCCGCGTTCCTGACGAGGTCGGCCGGGGAGTCCGTACCGTCGGAGGCCGTGGAGTGGGTGTGCAGATCGATGCGCACGACGCGGTACTCCAGGGCTCGGTAGGGAGGAAGGGACGCTCCAGCATAACGGGCGAATCGAACACGTCCGTACGGAACGTCACCAGGCGCACGACCCGAGGAGCCCCTCGGGCACGCCCGAAAAGTCCCGCCGTCCGCACGACGCCCGGCACGCGAGGCACGCCGCCCCCCGCGTACGAGCCTTCCGCCCTAGCCCAGCAGCCTCGGAGTGAGCGCGCCGCAGGGCAGCAGGTCGACCTCGGCGCCCGCTTCGCGCAGGTCCGTCAGGACCAGCTCGTCGTACATCAGGAGGCCGGACTGCTCGGGCCAGACGATCGCCCACAGCCACAGCCCGCGCGCCTCGCCCGCGAAGACCGCGCGGTCCTGGGGGGCACCGGTGACGTGCCAGAGCGGGGTGGGCCGCCCGGCGGCGAGCACCTTCGCCTGGGGCGGTTTGTCGATGGCCATGCCGGAGCCGGGGTCGAGGCCGTCGATGCCGGCGTACCGCGCGCCGAGTCCGACGCCGAGCTCCTCCGCGACCAGGAGCAGCTCGCCGATCCCTCCGAGCGGGCCGGGGCCCGAGCAGGCGACGGCCGTGGCGCGTCCGCCGCTGCGGTCGTCCCCGGCGTACGCGACTCCGGTGAAGAGCCAGCCGACGGGCAGGGGCCACGGCATCCACACCGGGACGTGGGACCGGTGCACCACGACCCCGAGGCCCTCGACGCTGGGCGGGATCACGGGCTGGAGCGGGTGCACGGAGCCGTGCACATCACACTGCCAGGAGTCGGCGAAGAGACCGGGCGCCCTGACCCTGCCACCGCACTTCGGACAACTGGGTTCGCCCCTCATAGGGCTCAACGGTCCTAGCTCTTCCGCTCCGCGTCAAGGAGGGCCGCACACGATCACCCGTCCGGCCGGGACGGTTCACCTGGGGCGCCCGACGCGGTCCCGGCGCCCCGCCCACTGATAGATGTATCTTACATTCATTAGTACGCCTAACTTATTCTGTGTATATCGCAACCATCTCCACGCGAAGGAGCGGTACACATGCAGGACGAACCCGGCGGCAGCATCCTGCGCCAGCCCCCGGCCGTCTGGGCCACCGCGGGCGCCTCCGTCGTGGCCTTCATGGGCATCGGACTCGTCGACCCGATCCTGCCCTCGATCGCCCAGGGCCTGCGGGCGACACCCAGCCAGGTGTCGCTGCTCTTCACCTCGTACTTCCTCATCACCGCCGTCGCGATGCTGGTGACCGGCTTCGTCTCCAGCCGCATCGGCGGCCGCAGGACTCTCCTCGCCGGCCTCGCGCTCGTCGTCGTCTTCGCCGCCCTCGCCGGCACGTCCGACACGGTCGGACAGCTCGTCGGCTTCCGGGCCGGCTGGGGCCTGGGCAACGCGCTCTTCGTCTCGACCTCGCTCGCCGTCATCGTCGGCGCCGCGGCCGGCGGCAGCGCGGCGGCGATCCTGCTGTACGAGTCGGCGCTCGGCCTCGGCATGGCCTGCGGGCCGCTCCTCGGCGCCGCCCTCGGCAACGCCAGCTGGCGCTACCCCTTCTTCGGCACGGCCGCGCTGATGGCGATCGGCTTCCTCTGCATCACGGTCTTCCTCGGGGAACAGCCGAAGCCGGCGCGGAAGACCTCACTGCTCGACCCGATCCGGGCGCTGGGCCACGGCGGCCTGGCCTCGGCCGCGGCCGCCGCGTTCTTCTACAACTACGCGTTCTTCACCGTGCTCGCCTTCACCCCGTTCGTGCTGAACACGACGCCGTACAAGTCCGGCGCGGTGTTCTTCGCCTGGGGCGTGCTGCTCGCCGTCTTCTCGGTGCTCGTCGCACCCCGCCTCCAGCGGCGCTTCGGCTCGCTCACGGTGCTCGGCGGCTCGCTGGTGCTGCTCGCGGCGGACGTGGTGGTGCTCGGCTACGGGAGCCACACCACGGCGGTCGTCTGCACGGTCCTGTCGGGCGCGTTCATCGGCGTCGACAACACCGTCTTCACCGAGCTGGCCCTGGGCGTCTCGGACGCCCCGCGCCCGGTCGCGAGCGCGGGCTACAACTTCGTCCGCTGGTTCGCCGCGGCCGCCGCCCCGTACCTCGCCCCGAAGATCGAGGAGTGGAGCGACGTCCACATGCCCTTCGCGGTGGCCGGCGCGGCCGCCGTCATCGGCGCCCTGATCGTCCGGGTCCGCCGCGCCTCCCTCACCCACGAGGTCCGGGAACTCGCCCCGAAGCACGCCACGGAGGACGGCGTCGGCGTCTTCGCGAGCTGAGCGCCGAAGGCCTCAGTCCAGATTCACGGACCTGCGCAGCGGATCGCGCAGGTCCGTCCCCTGCGCCAGCCAGCGCTCCTCCAGGGCCTGCGCCCCGTGCACCCGCTTCCACGCCGCCTCGTTCGAGGTCATCGGAAGCAGGGGCAGGAAGCGGACCGGGTCCATGGGCTCGTCGAGCTCCAGGTCCTCCACCAGACCGCCCGACTCGGCGACCAGCACCGAGCTGAACGGGGCGCCGGGCCAGAGCGGGTCGCCGACGTCCAGCGAGGCGCCAGGGGCCACGACCACGCCCTCGACCTGCGGGGTCGCCGCGAGGACCGCGAGCGGGCGCAGCACCTTGTCGGTGTCGGCGAGACCGCCCCGTACCGTCAGGACGAGCTCGGCGCGCGGGCCCTTCACCGGGTCGGCGAGCGCGGAGGTCGGATCGGCCATCGGCTGCGCGGACATCCCGAGGGTCGCGTACCGCACGAGGTCGCCGTCGACGAAGCGCAGCACCTCGATCCGGTCCGTGCCGAGGAAGGTCACCGCGGCCCGCGCGTCCGGTTCGCCGAGCGCCGTCCGCAGCCGGGCCTCGACCAGTGCAAGAACTTCTCCCATGCGGGGAGCATAGATCGCGTATGGAACGGGCAAAGGAAGGGATTGACCCTCTGTCGGCTGATAGTGTTGGCCACTGGTCGGGATTCCCGACTGCTCGTCACACGTCATCCCCGACAGGGGACCGGCCGGAGGAGGTGGGACTGCGATGGACCGAAGTCGATCGGGCAGTACCAGCCGCTCTTCCGCCGCTCCGCACCCCCGCCAGGTGCGCTTCCACCGGTGACGTCCGGGTCCGGCACGGATCCGCCCCTCCGGCATCTCGCACGACGGAAGAGCAATTTTCGCCTTTTTCCTGTCTGTAGCGACCGCCGTCTCCGCGCTCCTTCGGTGCCGCCCGCTTTGTGGACGACGTACCTCTCCGTCCCCATTCCGGGCTGTGCCATGCTCCGCGCCGACGGCCGATCCGTGAAGGAGCACAGCCGTGTCGATGATCCGTGACCTCACCGCCGCCGTCCGCCCGAGCTTCCGCCACAGCCTGCGCAAGACCCCGACGACGTACACCTCGTACGACCCCACCCGCGACCACTCGGCCTCCAGCGCCGTGGTCGACTGCGCCGTCTACCGCGACGGGCGCCGGATCGACGACCGCGAGTGCCTCACGCCGCGCGGCGCGATGCGCCAGGTACGGGAGAGCGGCGGCTTCGCCTGGATCGGGCTGCACGAGCCGACCGAGGCCGAATTCGCCGGTATCGCCGCCGAGTTCGGGCTGCACCCGCTCGCCGTCGAGGACGCCGTCCACGCCCACCAGCGGCCCAAGCTGGAGCGGTACGACGACACGCTCTTCACCGTCTTCAAGACCATCCACTACGTCGAGCACGCCGAACTCACCGCGACCAGCGAGGTCGTCGAGACCGGCGAGGTCATGTGCTTCACCGGCCCGGACTTCGTCATCACCGTCCGGCACGGCGGCCAGGGCTCCCTGCGCAACCTCCGCCACCGCCTCCAGGGCGAGCCGGAGCTCCTCGCCAAGGGCCCCTCGGCCGTCCTGCACGCCATCGCCGACCACGTCGTCGACGGCTACATCGCGGTCGCCGACGCCGTCGAACTGGACATCGACCAGCTGGAGATCGACGTCTTCTCGCCGGCCGCGAAGGGCTCCACGCGCGGCACGGACACCGGCCGGATCTACCAGCTCAAGCGCGAGGTACTGGAGTTCAAGCGGGCCGTCACGCCGCTGCTCCGCCCGATGCAGCTGCTGTCCGAGCGGCCTATGCGGCTCGTCGACCCCGACATCCAGAAGTACTTCCGGGACGTCGCCGACCACCTCGCCCGCGTCCAGGAGCAGGTCGTCGGCTTCGACGAGCTCCTCAACTCGATCCTCCAGGCGAACCTGGCGCAGGCGACCGTCGCGCAGAACGAGGACATGCGCAAGATCACCTCGTGGGCGGCGATCGTCGCCGTCCCCACGGCGGTCTGCGGCGTGTACGGCATGAACTTCACGTACATGCCGGAGCTGGAGTGGAAGTACGGCTACCCGATGGTGCTCGTGGGCATCGCCGCCATCTGCTTCACCATCCACCGCACCCTCAAGCGCAACGGCTGGCTCTAGAAAGCCGCCCGCTAGGCTTCGGGCCATGACAGAAGAGCTGCTCGGGTCCGCCCTCGTCGAGGAGGCCACCAAGAAGTCCGGCCTCGTGTGGGTGCGCGGCAGCGGACCCGCCCGCGCGCTCTGGCACGTCTGGCACGACGGCGCCGCGCACGTCGTCGGCGACGGCCCCGGCGAGCAGCCGCTGCCGGGCCTGGTCGACGGCGGTACGGCCGAGGTGACCGTCCGCAGCAAGGACAAGGGCGGCCGGCTCGTCGCCTGGACCGCCGCCGTCAGTGAACTCTCCCCCGGCACGGAGGAGTGGGAGGCGGCCGTCGCCGAGCTGAAGGGCAAGCGGCTCAACGCCCCCGACGGCGAGGCCATGCCCGCCCGCTGGGCGCGCGAATGCCGGGTCGTACGGCTCGACCCCCGGTCCTCGACCACGGAGCTCCCGGACGGCTCCCTGGCCGCCGTACCGCTGCCGACGGGGGCGAACACCCGCCGGCCGATCCCGGCGGGTCTGCCGAAGCTGCTCTTCCGGAAGAAGAGGCGTTAGGTACGGGGCAGCTGCTTGCCGTAGTCGAGGGTCTCCCCCTTCGACGGCGCGGCGAGCGGGAAGTCCTTGTTCCACTCGGAGAGCACCACGACGCCCCCTCCGCCGCCCCGCGCGAACTGCACGGGGTAGGGCTCGCCGTCCAGGGACACGTCGAGCGTCCCGCCCTCGCCGTCGGCGCCGCCCTTGACCTTGACCGTGCGGACCCCGCCGATCTGGTCCCGGTCGCCCTTGACGATCTCGCCGTGCAGGCCGATCAGACCGTCGAGGAGCGGCCCCATGTCGGTGAAGCCGCGCAGCTGCTTGTACGAGGGGTCGCCCTGCGGGACCTTCACGTACTTGTCGTCGAGCTTGTCGGCGGCCTCGGAGTCCGCCTCCGACGGCGTCTCGCCCTCCTTGCCGTCATGGGCCCAGAAGCCCGCGTCGGCCTTCAGGTAGAGCGCGTCGCCGACCCGCAGCAGCTCGAAGGTGCTGTTCTTCGTCGTCACGGAGCCGGTCGCGCCGTCCTGCTTGAGGCGCATGTTCAGCTTGAAGGTGCCGCCCTTGCTGACGAGGGTGCCGGACAGCCGCACGGCCTTCGCCGCGTCCGCCGCCGACTGCGCCTTCTGCTCGATCTCGGGCGGGGAGAGTCTCCCCACGCCGTTCGTCCCCTCGTCCGGATCGGCGGCGCAGGCCGTGAGTCCCACCGTCAGTCCGGCGCAGAGCGCCAGGGGCGTGACGGCCCTGCGGATACGCGATGACGGGGTACGAACGGTCATCTGCGCTGCCTCTCGTGTCGTGGGGGGGCGACGGCACGGCCCGTACGGGATGCCGGGGACGGTCGCGTCCCGGCCGGGCGGAAGGGCCGGGTCCGGTGCGCGGGGCCGATGGGGGGGGAACGGCAGACCGCAGCGTACCCGGGCCAGGTGACGGGCCCCGCAGGCAGCCGTACGGAGTCTCTGCCGGGGCGGGGCGGAACGGCACGGGCTAGCCTGAACCCGGCAAAGCTCTGCAATCACCGGCAAAGCTCTACGACGACTCACATCGACGACTCGAATCGTGCGGCACCGAGGAGGCGCGTGGCATGGCGGCAGGCGCCCCCCGGATCTTCGTCTCCCATCTCGCCGGAGTACCCGTCTTCGACCCCGTCGGCGACCAGGTCGGCCGCGTCAGCGACCTCGTCGCCATGCTCCGCGTCGGCCGCCGGCCGCCCCGGCTGCTCGGCATGGTCGTGGAGGTGCTCAGCCGGCGCCGGGTCTTCGTCCCCATGACCCGGATCAGCGGGCTCGCCTCCGGCCAGGTCATCACCACCGGCGTCGTCAACATGCGGCGCTTCGAACGGCGCCCCACCGAGCGGCTCGTCCTCGGCGAGCTCCTCGACCGGCGGGTCACGCTGGTGGAGTCGGGCGAGGAGGTCACCGTCCTCGACGTCTCCATCCAGCAGCTGCCCGCCCGCCGCGACTGGGAGATCGACCGGGTCTTCGTCCGCAAGGGGAAGGGCGGGGTGCTGAGCCGCAAGGGCGAGACGCTGACCGTCGAGTGGTCGGCCGTCACCGGCTTCTCCCTGGAGGAGCACGGCCAGGGCGCCGAGAACCTGCTCGCCACCTTCGAGAAGCTGCGTCCCGCGGACCTCGCCAACGCCCTGCACCACCTCTCCCCCAAGCGGCGCGCCGAGGTCGCCGCAGCCCTCGACGACGACCGGCTCGCCGACGTCCTCGAAGAGCTGCCGGAGGACGACCAGATCGAGATCATCGGCAAGCTGAAGGAGGAGCGGGCCGCCGACGTCCTGGAGGCCATGGACCCGGACGACGCCGCCGACCTGCTGTCCGAGCTCCCCGAGGAGGACCAGGAGCGGCTCCTCACCCTGATGCAGCCCGACGACGCGGCCGACGTCCGCCGGCTCCTGGCGTACGAGGAGCGCACGGCGGGCGGTCTGATGACGACCGAGCCGATCGTGCTGCGCCCGGACGCCACCGTCGCGGACGCCCTGGCCCGGGTCCGCCAGCAGGACCTGTCGCCGGCGCTCGCCGCGCAGGTGTACGTGTGCCGGCCGCCGGACGAGACGCCGACCGGCAAGTACCTGGGCACGGTGCACTTCCAGCGGCTGCTGCGCGACCCGCCGTTCACGCTGGTCAGCTCGCTCGTGGACAGCGATCTCCCGCCGCTCGGCCCGGACACCCCGCTGCCGGCCGTGACCAGCTACCTCGCCGCGTACAACATGGTCGCCGCGCCCGTGGTCGACGAGAGCGGCTCGCTGCTCGGCGCGGTCACCGTCGACGACGTGCTCGACCACCTGCTGCCGGACGACTGGCGGGAGACCGAGTTCCACGAGGAGGGGGCCGGGGATGGCCGCTGAGCGCACGCAGGACCGGGAGCGGGAGCGGTCCGTGCCCCGCATCCGGCTCGACCTGCCGCGCGAGCGGCGGTCCCGGCTGCTGCCGGAGTACGACCCCGAGGCCTTCGGGCGGCTCTCGGAGCGGATCGCCCGCTTCCTGGGGACGGGCCGCTTCCTGGTCTGGATGACCCTGACGATCGTCGTCTGGGTGCTGTGGAACATCTTCGCGCCGGGCTCGCTGAAGTTCGACGAGTACCCCTTCATCTTCCTGACGCTCGCGCTGTCCCTGCAGGCCTCGTACGCGGCGCCGCTGATCCTGCTCGCCCAGAACCGTCAGGACGACCGGGACCGGGTCAACCTCGAACAGGACCGGAAGCAGAACGAGCGGTCGATCGCGGACACCGAGTACCTGACCCGGGAGATCGCGGCGCTGCGGATGGGCCTCGGCGAGGTCGCGACCCGCGACTGGATCCGCTCGGAGCTCCAGGACCTGATCAAGGAGATGGAGGAGCGCCGGGATCTATTCCCGTCCGGCGACGACCGCGGAAGTGACGTACCCGACCGTTGACAGCCCTTTCACCGGCCCGTGGTCGGCGCCGTACCATCGTCGGTATGGCTACGGAAGACGCGGTGCTCGAAGCACTGGCGACGGTGAACGACCCTGAGATCAACAAGCCGATCACTGAGCTCGGCATGGTCAAGTCGGTGGAGATCGGTGAAGACGGCAGGGTCGCTGTCACGGTGTACCTCACCGTCTCCGGCTGCCCGATGCGCGAGACGATCACCCAGCGCGTGACGGACGCCGTCTCCCGCGTCGAGGGCGTCACCTCGGTCGACGTCTCGCTGGACGTGATGAGCGACGAGCAGCGCAAGGAGCTGGCGGCGGCGCTGCGCGGCACGAGTGCCGAGCGCGAGGTCCCCTTCGCGAAGCCGGGCTCGCTGACCCGGGTGTACGCGGTGGCGTCCGGCAAGGGCGGCGTCGGCAAGTCCTCCGTGACCGTGAACCTGGCGGCGGCGATGGCCGCCGACGGTCTGAAGGTCGGTGTCGTCGACGCCGACATCTACGGCCACAGCGTGCCGCGGATGCTGGGCGCGGACGGCCGTCCGACCCAGGTCGAGAACATGATCATGCCGCCGTCGGCGAACGGTGTGAAGGTCATCTCGATCGGCATGTTCACCCCGGGCAACGCGCCGGTGGTGTGGCGCGGCCCGATGCTGCACCGCGCGCTCCAGCAGTTCCTCGCGGACGTGTACTGGGGCGACCTGGACGTCCTGCTGCTCGACCTGCCCCCGGGCACCGGCGACATCGCGATCTCGGTCGCGCAGCTCGTCCCGAACGCGGAGATCCTGGTCGTGACGACGCCTCAGCAGGCGGCGGCCGAGGTCGCCGAGCGGGCCGGCTCGATCGCCGTGCAGACCCACCAGAAGATCGTCGGCGTCGTCGAGAACATGGCGGGCCTGCCGTGTCCGCACTGCGACGAGATGGTCGACGTGTTCGGCACGGGCGGCGGCCAGAAGGTCGCGGACGGCCTGACGCAGACCACGGGCGCGACGGTCCCGGTCCTCGGCTCGATCCCGATCGACGTGCGCCTGCGCGAGGGCGGCGACGACGGCAAGCCGGTCGTCCTCTCCGACCCCGACTCCCCGGCGGGCGCGGCCCTCCGCGCGATCGCCGGCAAGCTGGGCGGCCGCCAGCGCGGCCTGTCGGGCATGAGCCTGGGCATCACGCCGCGGAACAAGTTCTGAGCCATGACGAAGGGCGCCCCCGGTGGGGGCGCCCTTCGTCGTTTCCAGGTCTTGCTACGCGCCGTACGTACTGAGGTCCTTCACCTGCGAGAACCCGAGCCCGTACGCGCTCATCCCGCGCCCGTACGCCCCGATGTGCACATCGCCCGCCGAGCCCGCGAGGACCCAGCCGAACTCGGTCTCCCGGTAGTGGAACGGCACCGGCACCCCGTCCACCGGCAGCGACAGCGTCGACCACGCCGGGCCGTCCAGGTCGTCGGCGAGCTCGAAGGCCGTCTCCGTCTGCTGGTCCAGCCAGTGGTCCCGCAGCGCGTGGTCGAGCGAGGCGGGCCAGGTGTGGGCGAGGAGCCCGGAGCCGGCCAGCCAGGCGGCCGAGGAGACGGTGGTGGCGTCGAGGACGCCCGTGCCGTCCCCGGTGCGGCGCACGGGGTTCGCCGCGACCGTCACGACGACGGCGAAGCGCTCCTTCTCCGCGCTGCCGGCCTCGGACTTTATCGACGGCTCGTCACCGTGGCCCATCGAGCCGTGCTGGACGGTGCCGTCCGCCGCCGTGCCGATCTGCATCAGCCGGCGCGGGCCGGTGAACGCCTCGTCGAGCCCGTACCAGGCGAAGGGTGCGCGCAGAAAGCCATCGGCTTCCACCCGACTCGTCGTCTTCATTCCGGCCGCCTCCTCGTTGCGTCAACAGAGGGAGGATAGCCACCGCTGAGCAGCGGGTCGGTGACAGGCCGTCGTCAGGTGGCGTCGGAGTCGTACGGAGGACGCTCCGCAGCGCCCTGATCGTCCCGCTTGTCCTGCTTCTTCAGCAGGTCCGGGGAGCCGTTGACCGCCGCAGGGGCGGCCGCGGGCGTGGCCTCCCGGCCGTGGACGGCGTCGGCGACCTCGTTCATCTCCTTCTTGAAGTCGAACGTGCCGCGCAGGTCCTTGAGCTCCTTGAGGTCCTCGTTGCTCTCCAGCTGCTTGCGGAGGAACGTCTTGGGGTTGAGGTCCTCGAACTCGAAGTCCTTGAACTCCGGGCCCAGCTCGCTGCGGATGTCCTGCTTCGCGCTGTCGGAGAACTCGCGGACCTTCCGGATGAAGCGCGAGACGTCCTGGATCACCTTCGGAAGCTTCTCCGGCCCGAAGACGAGCACGGCGAGGACCACGAGCGTCACCAGCTCGAGTGCGCCTATGTCGCTGAACACCTAGTAGCTCCTTCACGCCGGTCCAGGGCCCGGTCCACGGTACCCGCCGAAACTGTCCGACGGGTACCTCGCGGCGTCCGCCACATGGCGCTCAGGTGCCCTGCGAGGATCCGAGCGTCAACGTCTTTGTCAGCTCTTTGCCGTTCCGGGTCAGAGTGAGCTCCAGCTCGTCGCCGGGGCGGTGGGCGCGGATCTTCACGATGAGCTCCTCGCCGTTGTGCACGCGCTGGCCGTCGACCTTGGTGATGACGTCCCCGGGCCGGAGCCCCGCCTTGGCGGCCGGGCCGCCGGCGGTGACGGAGGCGGAGCCGTCCTTGCCCTTCTCGCCGACGCGGGCGCCGTCGCCCTGGAACTGCATGTCGAGGCTCACACCGATGACCGGGTGGGTGGCCTTGCCGGTGTTGATGAGCTCCTCGGCGACGCGCTTGCCCTGGTTGATCGGTATGGCGAAGCCGAGACCGATGGATCCGGCCTGGCCGCCGCTGCCGCTCTCGCCGTCGCTCGCCGCGCGGATGGCGCTGTTGATGCCGATGACGCGGGCCTTGGAGTCGAGCAGCGGGCCGCCGGAGTTGCCGGGGTTGATGGGCGCGTCGGTCTGGAGCGCGTCGACGTAGCTGATGTCGCTGCCGTCGCCCTTCTCGCCGCCTGCGGTGATCGGGCGCTCCTTGGCGCTGATGATGCCGGAGGTGACGGTGTTGGAGAGGTCGAAGGGGGCGCCGATGGCGACGACGGGGTCGCCGACGCGGACGTTGTCGGAGTTGCCGAGCGGCAGCGCCTTGAGGCCGGAGACGCCGGTGACCTGGACGACGGCCAGGTCGTAGCCGGTGTCCTTGCCGATGAGCCTGGCGCGGGCCGTCTCGCCGCTGGAGAAGGTCACCGAGATGTCCTCGGAGGACGCGGCGCCGTCGACGACGTGGTTGTTGGTGAGGATGTGGCCCTTGGTGTCGAGCACGAAGCCGGTGCCGGTGCCGGAGGATCCGTTGCCCTTGACGTGCAGGGTGACCACGCCGGGCAGGGCGCTGGCGGCGATCCCGGCGACGCTGTCGGGGGCGCGGCCGGTGTCCCCGGCCTCGGCCTGCGGCAGCTCGACGGCGGTGAGCCCGCCGTTCCGCTCGACGTACGCGCCGATGCCGCCGCCGATGACGCCGGTGACGAGGGCGAAGGCGAGCGCGCCGGCGACCGCGAGCCCCTTGCGGGACTTCTTGACGGGCTGCGGCGGGACGCCGGCCCCGGCGGCCCCGGCTGCCGCCCAGGGGTCGTACTGCACCCAGGGGGTCGGCTGGGGATGGGGCTGGGCGTGGTGATGCGCCTGCGGCGGTACGGAGGCGGGCGGCCGCTGCACGGGCGGCGCGGGCGCCCAGGGCCCCGGCTCACCGTAGGGCGGCGTCCGGTACTCGTCGGGCACGTGCAGCGGCTGCCGGGAAGCGGGCTCCGCCGGGGGTACGGGGGTGGGGACCGGCTCCGTCACGAGTGCGGGCTCGGGCCCGGCGACGGCCTCCGGCGCGGGGGCGGACTTCGTCAGCTCCACGGCCGGCGCGGACGCGGACTCCGTCACGAGGGGCTCGGCGGGTGCCGCAGACGCGGGCGCCGAGGCGGGCCCGTCCGCGGGCGCGGGCGCCTGTCCGGGCTCCGCCGCCAGGGGCGGGGCCACCTGGCCGTGCGGGGCCTGGGACTCGCCCGTCGGCCCGGGCGCGACCGCCGACGCCGGCACGGGCTCGGCCACCGGCACGGCGGCATGCGCCGCCTGCGGCTCAAGGACCTCGCAGGCCGCCGGCGCGGGCACGCCCTGCGCGGGTGCGGCCTGCGCCGCCGGCTCCTGGTTCGGGGTCGGATGAGGTGCGGGCAGGGGGAAGTCGCCGTCGGCTTCGTCCGCCGGCGGCGTGGGTATCCGTGCCGCCTCCGGTGTGGTCGAAGGCCGGCTCCACCAGTTCGGCTTCCCGTTGTTCATGCTCTCCCCGCAACCGCTGACCCGTCCGCGCCCCTGGGTCGGGCGCCCTGCCCCCTGGATTCAACCAGGTCGCGGGTCAGCGGTGGGAGCCGAGAGGTTCCGTCGTCGGGCTGGCCATCGGGCTGGGCCCGGGGGCGAAGGCCAGCTGGAGGGCCGGAGCCGTCGTCGGACGTATGAACGGCGAGAGGGCGAGGAGCGACTGCGGGGCCGGGTTCCGGAGCCGTACGGCCACCAGCGGCGTGGCGGGCGAGCGCACCGCGTCCGGCGGGACGGCGCCCGACGGAACGGTGCCCTGGCCCGCGGCCACGACCGGCCCTTGCGGGAACCCGGCCGGAGAGCCCACGGCGAGCGGCTCGGCGGCGTCGACGGACCGGGCGCCCGCACGCTCGCCGGAGCGCGTGCCCCGGCCGGCCGCCGTGCCCGTGGCGCCGCCGCCGGTCGCGGTGGCCCGCAGCGGGGTGACGGCGCTGCCGGTGCCCTGCCCGCCGCGCGCGCTGGCGCTCGCGCTCACGGAGGCCTCCAGGGGCAGCGTGCCCCCGAGGGCGATCGCCGCGAACGAGACGGCACCGGCCGCCGCGAAGGCGAAGCGCCGGCCCCGCCCGGAGGTTCCGGAGCGGCGGTAGCCGACCTCGTGGATGCGGAAACCGGCCCCGGGGGTGACGACGGCGGCGGTGGCGAAGCCGTCGGACTTCACGCCGCCCGCGCCGAGGAGCTCTTCGAGGGGGCCGCGGGGCGAGCCGGGCCCTCCCGGCTCACCGGGTCCCCCGGGCAGTCCCTGGAGACGTGCGAGGAGGCCCTCGGAGGGCGGTGGCGGAGCCGCCGAGGCGAAGACGCTCTTCAACGTGCGCTGGGCGTCGGCCTCGGCCTTGCAGCGGGCGCAGGTCGCGAGGTGGGCGAGGACCCGCTCGCGGGCGTCGTGGCCGAGTTCGCCGTCGACGAGCGCGGCCAGCCGGTCCCCGAGGTGGTGCTCCGCGGGGGTCGGCGACGTCGGACGTGTGCCGCTCACGCTGTCCCTGCCTCCCATCCGACGGAGGCGAGGGCACGCTCCGCCCGGGCCTCGGGCGAGCGGTGCTTGAGCGCCTTGCGCAGGTGGGAGCGGCCGCGGTGGATGCGGCTGCGGACGGTGCCGAGCTTCACTCCGAGGGTCGCGGCGATCTCCTCGTACGAGAGGCCTTCGATGTCGCAGAGGACGACGGCCGCGCGGAACTCGGGCGCGAGGGTGTCGAGTGCCTGCTGCACGTCGGCGTCGAAGTGCGTGTCGTTGAACGCCTGCTGCGGCGAGGGCTCACGGCTGGGGAGCCGCTCGGCAGCGTCGTCGGCGAGCGCGTCGAAACGGATGCGCTGCTTGCGGCGGACCATGTCGAGGAAGAGGTTGGTGGTGATGCGGTGCAGCCAGCCCTCGAAGGTGCCCGGGGTGTACGTGGACAGCGAGCGGAAGACGCGGACGAAGACCTCCTGGGTCAGGTCCTCGGCGTCGTGCTGGTTGCCCGTCAGGCGGTAGGCGAGGCGGTAGACCCGGCCACTGTGCGTGCTGACGATCTCCTCCCAGGTGGGAGGGGTCCACGCCTGCGATTCCGCATCCGATGCGAAGGTCGCGGTGGTGGGAGCGGAGTCGGTGGTGCGGAAACGGTCAGCGGTGTCGGTCACGGATTTCGGCTCACCCGCCGACCTGAGAAGACGCCGAAGCACTCCTCCCCGATCCACAGGCGCAGCCGCACCTCCCCTGTCGGCTCTGGTGGTGTCCAGTGGAGCCCCTACCATAGCCACCTCGCCCGTTAGCTCCGGATAAGAATCTTTACGCGAATTTGGAACCGGCTCGCCCGGCTGCCTCGGTCGCGTCCTTCCCCTGGTGAACGCCCGGTCCCATCTGCGGGTTCCCACGGACAGCGGATACAGTCACCGTTGCGTCAACTACGGGGACAGGAGAGGGCCATTACCGCCAACCAGCAGCCGAGCTGGTCGTTCGCCGACGCCTTCGTCGCCGAGGACGAGGCTCTGCGCTGGGCCCGTGAGCGGGCCCGGGAGGCAGGGCTGCCCTCGGTGTCCCCGGGCACCGGTGGGGCGCTGCGCCTGCTCGCCGCGACGGCGGACGCCAAGGCGGTGGCGGAGATCGGCACCGGCACGGGCGTGTCGGGCATCTACCTGCTGCTCGGGATGCGGCCGGACGGCGTCCTGACGACGGTGGACCTCCAGCCGGAGCGGCAGCAGCTGGCGAAGACGGCGTTCCGGGCGGCGGGCTTCGCGGGCAACCGGGCGCGCTTCATCCCGGGCCGCGCCCTGGACGTGCTGCCCCGGCTCGCGGACGGCGGGTACGACCTCGTGTTCTGCGACGGCGACCGGGTCGAGTACCTGGACTATCTCGCTGAATCGTTGCGCCTGCTGCGACCGGGGGGTCTTGTCTGCTTCGAGGGGGTCTTCGCGGACGGCCGCACCGTCGATTCGGGGGCCCAGCCGGCGGAGGTCCAGCGGATCCGGGAGCTGCTGCGCGCGGTGCGGGAGAGCCAGGAGCTCGTCCCCTCGCTGCTGCCGGTCGGTGACGGGCTGCTGTGCGCGGTACGACGGGGCTGACGGGCTCGCCCCGGGCCTCCGGTCCTGGAGACACCGCTGCCCCGGGACGGCGGACCGTACCGGGGCAGCGCTGGAAATCGTGGAGAAGAGGGTCAGCCGACGACCTTCTTGAGGGCGTCGCCCAGCGCCTCGGCCTCGTCCGGGGTCAGCTCGACGACAAGCCGACCGCCGCCTTCGAGCGGAACGCGCATGACGATGCCCCGCCCCTCCTTGGTCACCTCGAGCGGGCCGTCACCCGTCCGCGGCTTCATGGCCGCCATGCTTGTTCCCCTTCCTGAAACCAGCTCATCGTCAGCCGGGCAGCTCCTTGATGTGGAGCACGCGTCACCGGCTTCGAACACATTGCTTCCAGGTCATTATCCCGCATGGCAGGACCCGATGACCAACATCGATCGGCATCGCTTGCGCAACGCGCTCCCGCAAAACCCCACATTTCGGGGATCGGCCTGCGATACTTCGCCGCTCGACGTCGGACGGACCCCCTCCAAATCTTTGACGCAGCTCACATGGGCGGCACGGGTGATCTCCGCCATGCTGGGCTGGTCAACGACGCAATGAGGCGAAGGGAACCCGATGGCCGACACGGTGCTGTACGAGGTGAGCGACGGACTCGCCACCATCACGCTCAACCGGCCCGAGGCCATGAACGCGATGAACGTGGCGGCGAAAGTCGCCCTCCGGGACGCTGCGGAGACCGCCGCGGCCGATCCGGCCGTACGGGCGGTGCTGCTCACGGCCGCCGGCGACCGGGCGTTCTGCGTGGGCCAGGACCTGAAGGAGCACGTCGGGCTGCTCATGTCGGACAAGGAGTCCGGCACGAGCGAGACCATGAACACGGTCCGTGACCACTACAACCCGATCGTGCGGGCGCTCACCGGCATGCGCAAGCCGGTCGTCGCGGGCGTGAACGGCGTCGCCGCCGGGGCCGGCTTCGGCTTCGCGCTCGCCGCGGACTACCGGGTGGTCGCGGACACCGCGTCCTTCAACACCTCGTTCGCGGGGGTCGCGCTCACCGCCGACTCGGGCGTGTCGTGGACGCTCCCCCGGCTGATCGGCGCGAGCCGGGCCTCCGACCTGCTGCTCTTCCCGCGCTCGATCGGCGCCCAGGAGGCGTACGAGCTCGGCATCGTGAACCGTCTGGTCCCGGCCGCGGACCTGGCCGCCGAGGCGGAGAAGGTGGCCCGCACCCTCGCCGCGGGCCCGACGGTGGCGTACGCGGCCCTGAAGGAGTCCCTGGCCTACGGCGCCGACCACTCCCTCACCGAGGCCCTCGGCAAGGAGGAGGAGCTGCAGACGCTCGCGGGCGCCTCGGAGGACCACACGATCGCGGTCCGCGCGTTCATCGCGAAGGAGAAGCCGCAGTACCTGGGCCGCTGACGCCGGTCGGAACCCGTTCGTACGGGTGGTGGGCGGGTCTATAGGATCCGCTCACCATTCGTACGCACATACCTGGGGGGTTCCGTGCGTCCTTCTCCTTCCGCGCGCCTTCTTCGCGGCGCGCTCACGGCGGGTGCGGCTCTGGGCCTGTCCGCCACGGCCCTGACCACGCCGGCGCAGGCGGCCGACGGCTGGGACCGTTGTCCCACCGGCGCCGTCTGCGGCTTCAGCCAGCCGCTGTACCAGGGCGACATGATCGTGATCCGGAAGCCGACGGGGTCCCTCGGCACCTGGGACAACCGCATCCGGTCCTTCATCGTCAAGACCTCCGGTTACGACGCGGTCTGCTTCTACCCGAAGCCGGGTCTCGCCCCCGAGGGCTCCGTCCACTTCTACACCTCGGAGTCCTTCGACGAGAGCGCCTATCCCGGGCTCGACAAGGCCGTCAGCTCCGTGGACGTCGGTCCCGACGCGGACGACTTCTGCGGCGCCGAGAGCCGCTTCCCGATGCTGAACGAGGCCGTGAAGCACAGGCCGGCGACCCTGCCCGCCGACGGGCACTTCGGCGACATCGACCGGGACGGGTACGCCGACGTCCTCGGGCGCAACCTGATCGGCCAGCTGTGGACGGGCCACGCCTGGAACAGCCCCGGCAGTCCGCTGCTCGTGGGCGGCGGCTGGGACGGCATGACCAAGCTGGTCCGGCACGGGGACTACGACGGCGACGGCAACGAGGACGTCTACGCCCGCGACAAGGCCGGTGTCCTCTGGTTCTACCCGGGCAACGGCCGGGGGTGGTTCAAGCCCCGCCTGAAGGTCGGCGCCGGCTGGAACACCATGCGCGACCTGGCGGCCGCCGGGGACCTGACCGGCGACGGCAGGGGTGACCTCCTCGCCTCCGACGGCGACGGCGTCCTGTGGACGTACCCGGGCAACGGCCGCGGCTGGTTCGGCGCCCGGCAGAAGGTCGGCGGCGGCTGGAAGGCCATGAACGAGCTCGTCGGCGCCGGCGACATGAACTCCGACAAGAAGGCCGACCTGGTCGCCCGCGACACGACGGGCAGGCTCTGGCTCTACCCCGGCAACGGCCGCGGCTGGTTCTCCACCCGCAAGCTCATCGGCACCGGCGGCTGGAACGGGCACCACGAGCTCATCGGCCTCGGCGACGTCACCGGCGACGGCCGCCCCGACCTGGGCGCGCACGCCAAGGGCGCCGAGTCCTGGGAGGGCCACGTCCGGCTCCTGGTCTACCCCGGCCTCGCCGACGGACGCCTCCAGGCCCCCCGCGACCTCGGGCACGTCCGCTCCACCTCCTTCGTCTTCTGACCCTCTTCCGTGAACGGATTCCGCATCATGATCCGCACTGTCCGGGGCCGCCGCGCCCTGGCCGCCGCCGTCACCACGGCGGCCTCCCTGGCGACGCTGATGACGGCCGCCCCGCCCGCCGCGGCGGGCTCGGAGCGCTGCCCCGCAGGCCGCATCTGCCTCTTCCAGTACCGCGAGTACCAGGGCGAGATGAAGATCATCACGTCCAGTCAGTCCACCCTGGGGACCTGGAACGACAAGACGTCGTCCATGGTCAACAACTCCGACCTGTACGCCGTCCTGTGGACCGACCCCGGATTCACCGGCAGCGACTCCCTGCACACGGACCCGCACAACGGCGCCATCAGCTTCGACGGGTCCGTGATGGGCCAGCTCGACAACAGGATCAGCTCCATCCGCGTGGCCACCACCCGGTACGAGGCGACCCAGGGCGTGCCGTGGATCGACTGGTCGACGGAGAAGCGTCCGACCGGCCTGCCGGCCGCCGCGAAGTTCGGCGACCTCAACAACGACAACCGCCCGGACCTCCTGGAGCGGGCCGAGGACGGCCGGCTGTGGTTCCTCAACGGCGTACGGGACGCCAACTGGAACACCAAGGGCCTGCTGGTCGGCGGCGGCTGGAACGCCATGACCACGCTCGTCCGGCACGGCGACTACAACGGCGACGGCAAGGAGGACGTCTTCGCCCGCGACCGGTCCGGCGTGCTCTGGTTCTACCCCGGCAACGGCTACGGCTGGTTCAAGCCCCGCCTGAAGGTCGGCGCCGGCTGGAACACCATGAAGGAGATCGAGGCGGTCGGCGACCTCACCGGCGACGGCCGCGGCGACCTGGTCGCCCGGGACACGGCCGGAGTCCTCTGGACGTACCCGGGCAACGGCCGCGGCTGGTTCGGCACCCGGAAGAAGGTCGGCGGCGGCTGGAACACCATGAACGCGCTCGCCGCCCCCGGCGACATGACCGGCGACGGCAAGGCCGACCTCGTCGCGCGCGACGGCGGACGGGGGCTCTGGCTGTACCCCGGCAACGGCCGCGGCTGGTTCGGCACCCGCACCAAGCTGCCGTACGCCTGGCCGCTGAACGAGCCGATCATCGCCGTCGGCGACGTGACCGGGGACGGCAAGTCCGACCTCATGCGGACGATCAACTTCTGGGACCTGAGCGTCTACCCGGGCAACGGCCGCGGGAGCGTCGGCGCCCCGCAGTACGTCACCATGTACGACCCCGCGGACCACGTCCACGTGTTCTGACGGGTGCCCGGCCCGGGGTCAGTTGCCGCCCCGGGCCACGCACCCCGCCAGATGGTCGTCCACCAGGCCGCACGCCTGCATCAGGGCGTAGGCCGTGGTGGGGCCGATGAAGCGCAGGCCGCGCTTCTTGAGCGCCTTGGAGAGCGCCGTCGACTCGTCGGTGACCGCCGGGACCTCGGCGAGCGTGCGCGGGGCCGGGCGGGTCGCCGGGTCCGGGGCGTGGGACCAGATCAGCGCGTCGAGCTCGCCCGGCCGCCAGTCGGCGAGCAGCTTCGCGTTGGCCAGGGTCGCGTCGACCTTGGCGCGGTTGCGGATGATGCCCTCGTCGGCGAGGAGCCGCTCGCGGTCGGCCTCGGTGAAGAGGGCCACGTCGGCGATCCGGAAGCCGGAGAACGCCTTCCGGAAGCCCTCCCGGCGGCGCAGGATCGTGATCCACGACAGGCCCGACTGGAAGGCCTCCAGGCAGAGCCGCTCGAACAGCGCGTCGTCGCCGTGGACCGGGCGGCCCCACTCCTCGTCGTGGTACGCGACGTAGTCCTCGGTCGACAGGCCCCAGGGGCAGCGCGGCCGCCCGTCGGGCCCGGGGATCGCCTCGCCCGTCACTGCTCGCCGCCCTCCGTGCCGGCCTCGCCCGCGGGGCCCGCGAGCGCCGCCTCCAGCTCGGCGATCCGCGCGTCGCGCTCCGCGAGCTCGGCGCCCAGGCGGACGAGGACGTCGTCCACGTCGGCCATCCGGTAGCCGCGGGCGGCGACGGGGAGGCGGAGCGCCTCGACGTCGGCGCGGTCCACCGGGCGCGCGACCGGAAGCGGGTCGACGAGCTGCTCGGGCGCCACCTCGGGCAGCACCTCGCTGTCGCCGCCGCCGACCACGGCGAGGGTCACCGCGGCCACGACCACGACCATCGTGATGAGCAGAAACCAGAACACTGCGCGCCTCTCCCCGGAGTGGAAAACGTCCCGTGCCGATCGTGCCATGCGCCACCGACGGTTAGGGTCGCAGGCGAACGGACGCGAGGGAGGACAAAAGGGATGCTGCGCTTGGGACGGCGTGAATTCGGGCCGCACGAGCCGGTGATCATGGCGATCGTGAACCGGACCCCGGACTCCTTCTACGACCAGGGCGCGACCTTCCGGGACGAGCCCGCGCTCGCCCGGGTCGAGCAGGCCGTGGCGGAGGGGGCGGCCATCATCGACATCGGCGGGGTGAAGGCGGGCCCCGGCGAGGAGGTGACGGCCGAGGAGGAGGCGCGGCGCACGGTCGGGTTCGTCGCCGAGGTCCGGCGGCGCCATCCCGACGTGGTGATCAGCGTCGACACCTGGCGGGCGGACGTCGGCGAGGCGGTCTGCGAGGCCGGGGCGGACGTCCTGAACGACGCGTGGGGCGGGGTCGACCCGCGGCTCGCCGAGGTCGCCGCGAAGTACGGGGCGGGGCTCGTCTGCACCCACGCGGGCGGCGCGGAGCCGCGGACGCGGCCGCACCGGGTGGAGTACGAGGACGTGATGGCCGACATCCTGCGGGTCACGGTGGGGCTCGCGGAGCGCGCGGTCTCGCTCGGGGTGCGGCGGGACGGGATCATGATCGATCCCGGTCATGACTTCGGGAAGAACACGCGGCACAGCCTTGAGGCGACGCGGCGGCTCGGCGAGATGGCGGCGACCGGGTGGCCGGTGCTGGTGTCCCTGTCGAACAAGGACTTCGTCGGGGAGACGCTCGACCGGCCGGTCAAGGAGCGGGTCCTCGGGACCCTGGCCACGACGGCCGTGTCGGCGTGGCTGGGGGCGCAGGTGTACCGGGTGCACGAGGTGGCGGAGACGAAGCAGGTCCTGGACATGGTGGCGTCCATCGCCGGACACCGCGCGCCCGCGGTGGCCCGGCGCGGGCTGGCGTAGCCGGGCCACCGCGTGGGCCTTACCGGCCGACCTCCTTGGTGACGAGCGCGACCGCTTCCTCCACGTCGTCCGTGACGTGGAAGAGGAGGAGGTCGCGTTCCGAGGCCTTGCCGCCCGCCACGACCGAGTCGCGGAGCCACTCGACGAGGCCCTTCCAGTACGCGGTGCCGAAGAGGACGATCGGGAAGCGGGTGACCTTGCGGGTCTGGACCAGGGTCAGGGCCTCGAAGAGCTCGTCGAGGGTGCCGAGGCCGCCGGGCAGGACGACGAAGCCCTGCGCGTACTTCACGAACATCGTCTTGCGGACGAAGAAGTAGCGGAAGTTCACGCCGATGTCGACGTGCGGGTTGAGCCCCTGCTCGAAGGGGAGCTCGATGCCGAGGCCCACCGAGACGCCCTTGGCCTCCCTGGCCCCCTTGTTGGCCGCCTCCATGGCGCCCGGGCCGCCGCCCGTGATGACCGCGAAGCCGGCCTCCACGAGCGCCCGGCCGATCCGTACGCCCGCCTCGTACTCCGGGGAGTCCGGGTGCGTGCGGGCCGAGCCGAAGACGCTGATCGCGCTCGGCAGTTCGGCGAGGGCGCCGAAGCCCTCGACGAACTCGGACTGGATGCGCATGACCCGCCAGGGGTCGGTGTGCACCCATTCCGAGTCGCCCTCGGTGTCGAGCAGCCTCTGGTCCGTGGTGCCCGGCTGGACCTGGTCCCTGCGCCTGAGCACCGGTCCCAGCCGCTGCTCCTCCGGCTTCGTCTCCCCTTCGGGGATACCCATGGCCTGCTCCCTCCGTCGAACCGACGATCTTCTGGTGGGGTCAGGGTAGGTCCACAGAGGTGACGAAATCCGAAATTACGGGAGACGGGCGGTCAGCCAGTCGCGGAGCCGCGCCTCACAGTGGTGCACGCGGTCGACGTGGACGTGCTCGTCGCGCTTGTGCGCGTACAGCGGGTCACCGGGTCCGTAGTTCACCGCGGGGACGCCGAGGGCGCTGAAGCGGGCGACGTCGGTCCAGCCGAACTTGGGCTGGGCGCTGCCGCCGACGGCCTTCATGAAGGCCTCGGCCGCCGGGTGGGAGAGGCCGGGCAGGGCGCCGGGGCTCTCGTCGTCGACGACGAACTCGGCGATGTCGATGCCGTCGAAGAACGCGCGGACGTACGCCAGGGCCTCGGCCGGGGAGCGGTCCGGGGCGTAGCGGTAGTTGACGGTGACGGAGCAGGCGTCGGGGATGACGTTGGTGGCGACGCCGCCCTCGATCTTCACGGCGTTGAGGCCCTCGTGGTACTGGAGGCCGTCGATGACGGGCTTGCGCGGCTCGTAGGCGGCGAGGCGGGCGAGGATCGGGGCGGCGGTGTGGATGGCGTTGGAGCCCATCCACGCGCGCGCGGAGTGGGCGCGCTCGCCCGCGGTGTGCAGAATGACGCGCAGGGTGCCCTGGCAGCCGCCCTCGACCTGGCCGTCGGAGGGTTCGAGGAGGACGGCGAAGTCGCCCTCCAGCCAGTCGGGGTGCGCGGCGGCGACCTTGCCGAGGCCGTTGAGGTCGGCGGCGACCTCCTCGTTGTCGTAGAAGACGAAGGTGAGGTCGCGGTTGGGCTCGGCGACGGTGGCGGCGATCCGCAGCTGGACGGCGACCCCGGACTTCATGTCGGAGGTGCCGCAGCCCCAGAGGATGCCGTCCTCGTCGAGGCGCGAAGGCACGTTGTCGGCGATCGGCACGGTGTCGATGTGGCCGGCGAGGACGACCCGCTCGGCGCGGCCGAGGTTCGTACGGGCCACGACGTTGTTGCCGAGGCGGTCGACGGTGAGGTGCGGCAGGGCGCGCAGGGCCGCCTCGATCGCGTCGGCGAGCGGCTGCTCGGTCCCGCTGACGGACGGGAAGTCGACGAGGGCGGCGGTGAGCGCGGCCCCGTCCAGGGAGAGGTCGAGGGAGCCGTCGAGCGGGGTGATGTCTGCCATGTGCCGACCCTAACGCGGCCTCCAGTACGGTGGGCCCCGTGTCCGAGCCCACCCGCCCCCGCCGTCGCGGCCGCCTCGCCCGTTCCGCGGCCGCCTTCGCCGTGCTCCTCGGCCTCGCGTCGTACGTGGCCGTCCACCAGCTGACGGGGAGCACGGGTGCGCCCCGGTGCAGTGTGGGCAGTGGGGACAACCGGTACGAGTTCACTCCGGAGCAGGCGTCCAACGCGGCGACCATCTCGGCGGTGGGCACGACGCGGGGGCTTCCGGAGCGGGCGGTGACGATCGCGCTCGCGACCGCGCTGCAGGAGTCGGCGCTGCGGAACATCGAGCACGGCGACCGGGACTCGCTCGGCCTCTTCCAGCAGCGGCCCTCGCAGGGCTGGGGGACGGCGGAGCAGATCATGGACCCGGTGTACTCGGCGGGGAAGTTCTACGCGGGTCTGGAGAAGGTCCCGGGGTACTCGCGGATGCCGCTGACGGTGGCGGCGCAGAAGGTGCAGCGGAGCGGTTTCCCGCAGGCGTACGCGAAGCACGAGCCGGACGCGGCGCTGCTGTCGGCGGCGCTGACGGGCCGGTCGCCGGCGGCGCTGACCTGCACGACGAGCGAGGTGAAGGGCCGGCCGGGCGATCCGGAGCAGGTCCGCCGGGAGCTGGTGCGGGCCTTCGGCGCGAAGGCGGCGCCGGAGGTGGTGACGGGCGGTCCGAGCGCGGGCCGTTCGGCCGCGGAGCCGCCGGTGCTCGTGGTCCCGGTCCGGGCGGCGACGGGCGCGGGCAGCGCGCCGGGGGCCGGTTCGGACGAGCGGCGCGGCTGGGAGCTGGCGCAGTGGGCGGTGGCCCGGGCGGACGAGCTCCGCATCACGGAGGTGTCGTTCGGCGGCCGGGTCTGGCGCGCGGGCGAGGCGGCCGGCGGCTGGTCGAAGTCCACGACCACCGGCACCGCCACCTCGGTCCGGGTACGACTGGCCCAGTAGCCGGGGCGTGGATTCGGTCCGGGTGCGGCTGGGCCGGTAGCCCGGACCCCGGAATCGGTCCGCGCACGACCTGCCCAGTAGCCGCGGCGGGAATCGGTTCGGGCACGACCGGCCCGACAGTCGGGTCGGGGATTCGGTCCCGTACGACCGGCCCGGCAGTCGGTCCCCGGAATCGGTCCGCGTGCGACACGCCCAGTAGCCGCGGCGGGGAATCGGTCCGGGCACGACCGGCCCGACAGTCGGGTCGGGGATTCGGTCCCGTACGACCGGCCCGGCAGTCGGTCCCCGGAATCGGTCCGCGTGCGGCTCGTCCAGTGGCCGGGTCCCCCGAATCGGCGCACGCGCGGCGCGCACCGCGGCTCGTCCCGGGGCCCGGGGCGCTGAATCCCTCCGCACACGGCCCGCCCCGCGGTCGCGCAGGCGTGCGGTCGTTCACTCGGGCGTGGCATCGGGCGGGGTCGGCGGCGAGGAAATTCGCGCCGTCCCCGCGCCGCTTTCCCCAGGCGTCACCCCTCCCCCTCGCATCCCTTGCGGCACAAGGGAAGTGACGGTTCGCCAGGGCCTCTCGCAATGACGCGTTCGTCCGTTTTCCTCCCCACCCGACAATACGACGCATTGCCAACTCTTTACCTTCGGCCGCCGCAACCTCCCCCTCCCCAGGGCCGGTTGTCACCGCGTAATCGTCCTCTCCGTCGAAGGAGCACCATGTCCCTCTCCCTGACCCGCCGGATCGCCCGTGCCGCCCTCATCGTCGCGGCCGGAGCAGCCCCCGTGGTCGGTGCGGCCGGCTCCGCGAGCGCTCTGGACCAGGGCCTCGCGCCGACCGGGGCCCTCGGCGGCGTGACCGCCCTGGACGCCGCCGGCGCGGGGACCGCCGTCGACGCCGCCTCGCAGACCGCGACCGGCGTGGTCGGCGAGACCGGCAGCAAGGCCGTCGGCACCGCCGTCCCGGCCGCCGGCAAGACCGTCGGCACGGCCGGCAAGACCGCCACCCCCGCCGCGCAGGAGGTCGTCGGCAAGACGGCCGGCAGCACGGGCGAGGTCGTCGGCCAGACCGCCGGCGCCGCGGCCGAGAGCACCGAGGCCCCCACCGGCGGCGCCCTGGGCGGCGGCCTGGGCGGCCTGCCGACCGGCCAGACCCTGGGCGGCCTGCCCATCGGCGGCTGACCCGCACCGCGACGCGCCGGAGGGCCCGGGGAGCACACGCTCCCCGGGCCCTCCGGCGTTCCACGGGCTCAGCCCAGGCGCTTGACCGCGGCCTCGACCCGCTCGTCCGTCGCCGTGAACGCCACCCGCACGAACCGCTCCCCGGCCTCGCCGTAGAAGTCGCCGGGCGCCACGAGGATGCCCTTCTCCGCCAGGTACGCCACGGTCTCCCAGCACGGCTCGTCGCGCGTCGCCCACAGGTAGAGGCTCGCCTCGCTGTGCTCGATGCGGAAGCCGTGCGACTCCAGGGCCGCCCGCAGCGCCGCCCGGCGGGCCGCGTACCGCTCCCGCTGCTCGGCCACGTGCGCGTCGTCGCCGAGCGCCGCGACCGTCGCCGCCTGCACCGGCGCGGCGGTCATCATGCCGCCGTGCTTGCGGATCTGGAGCAGCTCGCCCAGGACGGCCGCGTCGCCCGCGATGAACGCCGCCCGGTAGCCGGCCAGGTTGGAGCGCTTGGACAGCGAGTGGACCGCGACGATCCCCTCGTACGAACCGCCGCAGACGTCCGGGTGCAGGACGGAGACCGGGTCGGCCTCCCAGCCCAGCTCCAGGTAGCACTCGTCGGAGAAGACGAGGATCCCGTGCTCGCGCGCCCAGGCGACGATCCGGATCAGCTCGTCCTTCGCGAGGACCTTGCCGGTCGGGTTGGACGGCGAGTTGAGCCACAGCAGCCTGACCGCGGCCGGGTCGAGGTCGGCGACCGGGTCGTCGTAGACGACGGGCGTCGCGCCGCAGAGCCGCGCCCCCACCTCGTACGTCGGGTAGGCCAGCCGCGGGTAGGCCACCGCGTCACCGGCGCCGAGCCCCAGCTGCGTCGGCAGCCAGGCCACGAGCTCCTTGGAGCCGACCACCGGCAGCACGTTCTCGTGGGCGAAGCCGACCGCGCCCAGGCGCCGCTCGCACCAGCGGGTGAGCGCGTCCCGCAGCTCCTTCGTCCCCCACACCGTGGGATAGCCCGGCGAGTCCGCGGCCGCGACCAGGGCCTCCTGGATCAGCGCGGGGACCGGGTCGACGGGCGTGCCGACGGACAGGTCCACGATTCCGTCCGGGTGCGCCACGGCCGTCTTCTTGTACGGCTCCAGCTTGTCCCAGGGGAAGACGGGCAGGCGCGAAGAGACTGCGCTCACGGGTTGGCTCACTTCCTCAGTGCGTACGGAAAACGCTTCGGTCCCGTACAGCGGCGAGGCCGTACGGGACCGAGGGCGAACGAATCAGCCGTTCTGCGGCGGCAGGGCGGCGATGAAGGGGTGGTCGCGCTCGATCTCGCCGAGCTTGGAGGCACCACCGGGCGAACCGAGCTCGTCGAAGAACTCGACGTTCGCCTTGTAGTAGTCCTTCCACTCCTCCGGGGTGTCGTCCTCGTAGAAGATCGCCTCTACCGGACAGACCGGCTCACAGGCCCCGCAGTCGACGCACTCGTCCGGGTGGATGTACAAGGACCGCTTGCCCTCGTAGATGCAGTCGACGGGGCACTCCTCGATGCACGCCTTGTCCTTGACGTCGACACAAGGCTGCGCGATGACGTAGGTCACGCTGTCGTTCCTCCTCGATAGGGCTGGTCTGCGCGGGAGCGCGGCGTCGTCGATGCCCGCACCTAGTATCTCCGTTCTTGAGGGCGATCCGAACAGGAGGGGCGGAGAAGCTGTGGAAATCACCGGCGGAGGGCGCCTTGAAGTGCGAATTACCAGCGCTGACGTGGGAAAACGTGTCTCCGTTCGGTACGTGACGGACTCGGCGGAACCCGGCGGGAAGTTCACCGACGCGGTCGGGGTTCTCACATCATGGGACGCCGGTGTGCTGCTGATCACACGAAAGAGCGGTGACAGCGTCCGGATCGCGGAATCCGCGCTGGCCGCGGGGAAGGTCGTGCCGGCCGCCCCGGCCCGCCGCCGGGGCCCCTCGGCGACCTTCCCGGAGCTCGCCCGGGCCACCGCGCGCGCGTGGCAGCCGGTCGAGAGCGAGGCCCTGGGCGAGTGGACGCTGCGGGCCGCCGACGGATTCACCCGGCGGGCCAACTCCGTCCTGCCGCTCGGTGATCCCGGGCTGCCGGTCGCCGAGGCCCTCACGCACGTGCGCGCGTGGTACGCGGCCCGGAAGCTGCCCGCGTACGTCCAGACCGCGACCGGCGCCGAGGGCACCCAGGAGCTGCTGTGCGCCGCCCTCGACCGGCACGGCTGGCGGCGGGAGGTCTCCGCCGAGGTGCGGATCGCGGCGCTCGCCCCGATCGGCGACCTGGACGCCGACGTCTCCGCCGTGCGCCTCTCCCGGACGGTCGACGAGCCGTGGCTGCGCCGCTACCAGCGCTTCTCCGGCGACGAGGAGCCGAGCCCGGCCGTCCGGTCCGTGCTCGCGTCCGGCCCGAGTGTGTGGTTCGCGTCCGTCGCGGGCACGGGGGAGGTACCGGCGGCGATCGGACGCTGTGTGGTCGACGGCCGCTGGGCCGGCTTCATGGCGGTCGAGGTCGACCCCGAGCAGCGGCGCCGGGGCCTGGCGACGTCCGTCATGACGGCGCTCGCCCGGCAGGCGCTCGACGAGGGCGCGTCGGCGGCCTGGCTCCAGGTGGAGTCGGACAACGGCGGCGCGCGGGCGCTGTACGACGGCATGGGCTTCGCGCCCCACCACCACTACCACCACTACCGATGGGCGGAGGCGTGAGCGAGGACGAACCACCGGTCGAGGCGTCCGACTGGCGGCGGGAGTTCGCCGAGGAGGCGCGGTCCGAGCGCCCCGACCTGGCGCGGCTCTGTCTGCTGATCGGCGCCGTGGCCGACCCCTCGGTCACCCGGCGCGAGATCGACGAGGCCGAGATCGAACTCGACCGGCTCGCCGGGCTCGTCCCGTACGCGACCCGGATCACCGGCGACTGGGCGGCCGAGCTCGCCGCGCTGCTCGGCCGTCACGAGGGCTTCGAGGGCGTGCCCGCGGACTACGAGCGTCTGGAGTCCTCGCTGCTGCACGAGGTGCTGCGGCGGCGCCGGGGGCTGCCCATCCTGCTCTCCGTCGTCTGGATGGAGGTCGCCCGCCGGGCCGGCGCGCCGGTGTACGGGCTCGGGCTGCCCGGTCATTTCGTCGTCGGCTTCGGCGACCCGGCCGACCTGAACCTTGCCGATCCGTTCGCGGGCGGGCGGGCCATGACGGGCGCGGACGCCGAGCTCCTGGTGGCGAGCGCGACGGGCGAGGCGCTCGACCGCTCGATGCTGCGGCCCGCGGAGCCGGGGGCGATCGTCCTGCGGATCCTCAACAACATCCGCGCCTGGGCCGCACCCCGTCCCGAGCGCTCCGACGTGGCCCTGTGGGCGGTGGAGCTCGCGCTGCTGCTCCCCTCGCACCCGGCGAGGCTGCGCTACGAGCGGGCGGAGGTGCTCGTCCAGCGCGGGGAGTTCCTGACGGGTGCGGTGGAGATGGAGGCGTACGCGCAGGTGATGGACGCGGTGGACCCGGAGTCGGCGACGGCGATCCGGCG
The DNA here is from genome assembly GCF_040295385.1 of Streptomyces sp. NPDC002825. NCBI lineage: Bacteria > Bacillati > Actinomycetota > Actinomycetes > Kitasatosporales > Streptomycetaceae > Streptomyces > Streptomyces sp. NPDC002825. The sequence goes on along the minus strand of NZ_JBEOVH010000047.1, from coordinate 8,568 downwards.
GCGGGCGCAGGCGGCCCGGGCGATGCTCAACTGAGACGCGGTCGGCCGGTGAAGGCCGGCGGAGGGGGCGGGGCGGCCGGATTCGAACCGGCGTCCTCCGAGATGCTGTCGCGGCGCACTACCTCTGTGCTACGGCCCCGCCCTTGCGAGGAACCCTAGGGGACGGCCGGCCGGGACGGCGAACCGTTTTCGGCGTCCCCGTCGAAGAGGAGGCCGAGCGCCACGTCCCGGTAGTGGCGGATGTGCCGGAGCGAGCAGTCGGCCGCCGCGTCGGCGTCGCCCGCGGCGATCGCCTCGTACAGCGTGCGGTGCTCCTCCCAGAGGGGGCCGGGGTCGTCGATCTGCTGGAAGAGCCAGCGCAGCCGGCCCTCCAGGGAGCCGAGGGCCGAGGCGAGCATGTCGTTGCCCGCGAGTTCCACGATGTGGTGGTGGAAGGCGGCGTTGGCGTGCGAGACGCGCTCCGGCCTGCCGGCCGGGGTCACCTTGCGCGCCTCCTCCAACAGGGCGCGCAACTCTTCGAGTTGCGTCTCGGTGCGGCGCTCCGCGGCCCGGCGCGCGGCCAGCACCTCAAGGGCCTCGCGCAGGTCGAAGAGGTTCTCCACGTCCTGCCAGGAGAGCTCCCGGACCACGATCCGGCGCGGCGAGAGCGCGTGCAGGAAGCCCTCGCCGATGAGGATGCGGATGGCCTCGCGCACGGGGACGCGGGAGACGCCGAACTCCTCGGCGACGTCGCGCTCGACGAGCCGGTCCCCCGGTCGCAGCCGTCCGTCGATGATGCGGTCCCGCAGCCCCTCGCACACCTGGTCGCGGAGCCATCCCCCGCCGTTCGCGGGTGTGACGGCGGGTTCGGTCTCGGTCATTCGCCCTCCCCGTATCGATGCGGTCACGGTATACCAAACGCTTGACGCCCTCCCAGTGCGCTGCTTTGGTATACCGAAACGCGGCTCGGGGCCCCGCCGCGCTTCGACGTCTCACCCTGTGCGATCTGCGAATCGAGGGTTTGCCCGTGAGTACCCAACCGGTCCCCGAGACCGTCCCCCAGGCGACGGCCGCCACCCCCTCCGGTGGCCGTCCCAGCCGGGTCCGCTGGAAGATGTTCGTCCTGCTTCTCGGCGTCGTCGCGCTCAACTACATCGACCGGGGCTCCGTCTCCGTCGCCCTGCCCCTGATCACCGAGGACCTGGGGCTGTCGAAGGAGACCACCGGCTTCGTCCTCAGCGCCTTCTTCTGGACGTACGCGCTGATGCAGATCCCCGCCGGCTGGCTCGCCGACCGCTTCGGCCCCCGCCGGATGGTCTCCGGCGCCTGCGTCGGCTGGGGCGTGGCCCAGGCCGTCACCGCCGCCGCCACCGGCGCCGGCTCCCTGCTCGGCTACCGGCTGCTCCTCGGCGCCGTCGAGGCGCCCGTCATGCCCGCGGGCGGCAAGCTCAACGCCCAGTGGCTGCCCGCGAAGGAACGCGGCCGCGGCGCCGTGCTCCTCGACGGCGGCGCCCCGCTCGGCGCCGCCCTCGGCGGCGTCATCATCTCCGCGCTGATCGCCTGGACGGGCAGCTGGCGGATCAGCTTCGTCGTCGCCGGTCTGCTCACCGTGGTCATCGGCCTGTTCGCCGCCTGGTACATCCGGAACACCCCGCGCGAGCACCCCGGCGTCGACGAGGCCGAGGCCTCGTACATCGAGCGCGCCCACGCCGAGGAGGACGCGGCCGGCCCCGCCGACGAGCGCACGGGCCTGCGCCCGTACCTCAGGCACCGCTCGTTCTGGGCGATGTGCCTGGGCTGGATGGGCTTCAACGGCGTCTTCTACGGACTGCTCACCTGGGGCCCGCTCTACCTCTCCGAGACCAAGGGCTTCGACATCAAGACCATCGGCTGGTCGACCCTGGTGATCTTCGGCGCGGGCTTCGTCGGCGAGCTCACCGGCGGCTGGATCTCCGACCGGCGCAAGGCCACCGGCGCGGGCGCCAACACCGTGATGCGCACGATGATGGGCGTCGCGGGCGCGGCCGTCGTCGCCGGACTGCTCGGCGTGGTCCTCGTACCGGACCCGATCACCGCCGTCACCCTGCTCTCCGTCGTCATGTTCTTCCTGCGCTGGGCCGGCCTCTACTGGTCGCTGCCGTCGATCCTGGCCGGCCGGTCCAACGCGGGAGTCGTCGGCGGCGCCATGAACCTCTCCGGGAACATCGCCGGCATCGTCACCCCGATCGCGGTCGGCTACATCGTCGGCGGCACCGGCTCGTACACCTGGGCGCTGCTCTACTTCGTCGGCGCGGGCGTCCTCTTCACCGTCTCGTCCCTCGTCATCGACTACAGCAGGAGGCTGGCCGTCCGATGATCCGTATCGGCATGCTCACCCCGTCCTCCAACACCTGTCTGGAGCCGGTCACCTACCGCCTCCTCGCCGGTGCCGGGGACCTCGCGAGCGCCCACTTCGCCCGCGTCCCCGTCACCCGGATCGCCCTCGACGGCGGCTCCGACGCCCAGTTCGCCCCCGAGCCGATGCTCGCCGCCGCGCGGCAGCTCGCCGACGCGCGCGTCGACGTCATCGCCTGGAACGGCACCTCGGGCTCCTGGCTGGGCGTCGACCACGACCGGCGGCTCGCCGCCGCGATCACCGCGGAGACCGGCGTCCCTGCCACCACCTCCACGCTCGCGCTGCTCGACGCCTGCGCCGCGTACGGCGTGACCCGGCTCGGGCTGGCCGTCCCCTACACCCGGGACGTCGCCGAGCGGATCGTCACCACGTACGCCGCCGAGGGCCTGGACTGCTCGCTCGCCGAGCCGTTCGGGGTCCATGACAACGAGGCCTTCGCCCGGATCCCCGAGCCGGAGGTGGCCCGGCAGATCGAGCAGGCCGGCGCCGGGGACGCGCACGCCGTCGCCGTCGTGTGCACCAACGTGTACGGCGCGGGGGCGGCCGCCGGACTCGAAGCCGTCCTGGGCATACCGGTCTTCGACAGCGTCACCGCCACCCTGTGGAAGGCGCTCGACCTGGCCGGCGCGCACCCGGTCCTCGAAGGCCACGGCGATCTGCTGCGCTCCGGCGCTCTGCGGGCCGGCTTCCAGCGGGCGCTCACCGGGCTGCGGACGGCCATCGGCGCCGACCGCACCACCCTCCGGCTCGACGTGCCCGGACACGGTCTGCACGTGGACCTCACCGCGGGCGAGGCGCTCGGCCCGGGCGTGCGGTCCATCCGACGCGACGCGGGCCTCGACCAACGCCGGCTCAACACGGTCGAGTGGCTGGAGGAGCACCGCCTCCCGCTCGTCCAGCCGCACTTCCGGGACGACCCGAAGCCGCCGCAGGCGCTGATCGACGTCTACGGCGTGCGTGCCCAGATGCTCGCGCCGGTCGTCCGCGACACCGACATGACCGGGTGGATCTCCGCCCACAGCCTCGCGGAGCGGGAGTGGGACGCGGCCGACCGGGCCGTCATGGCCGCCGCGATCGCCGAGGTGCACCAGCTGCTCGACACGTACGGAAAGGCTCACGCCGCATGACCACCAAGGACATCAGGATCGCCCTGGGCGTCGACGTCGACGCCGTGGCCGGCTGGCTCGGCAGCTACGGCGGCGAGGACTCCCCCAACGACATCCAGCGCGGTGTCTTCGCGGGCGAGGTCGGCACCCCGCGCCTGCTCAAGCTGTTCGAGCGGTACGGGATACGGACCAGCTGGTTCATCCCCGGCCACTCCATCGAGACCTTCCCCGAGCAGACCCGGATGGTCGTGGAGGCGGGCCACGAGGTCGGCGCGCACGGCTACTCGCACGAGAACCCGATCGCGATGAGCCCCCAGCAGGAGGAGGACGTCCTCGCCCGCTCGGTCGAGCTGATCGAGGAGTACACGGGCCGCAGGCCCCGCGGCTACGTGGCGCCCTGGTGGGAGATGTCCCCGCACACGGCGGCCCTCCTGCACAAGTACGGCTTCTCGTACGACCACAGCCAGAACTACCGCGACTTCACGCCCTTCTACGCCCGCGTCGGCGACAGCTGGACGAAGATCGACTACTCGAAGGAGGCCAGGGACTGGATGAAGCCGCTGGTCCACGGCCACGAGGTCGACCTGGTGGAGTTCTGCGGCAACTGGTACGTCGACGACCTGCCGCCGATGATGTTCAACAAGCACGCCCACAACAGCCACGGCTACGTCAGCCCCCGGGCCCTGGAGCAGGACTGGCGCGACCAGTTCGACTGGGTGCACCGCGAGCTGGACTACGCGGTGATCCCCGTGACCCTCCACCCGGACGTGAGCGGCCGGCCGCAGGTGCTGCTGATGCTGGAACGGTTCATCGAGTACGTGTCGGGGCACGCCGGCGTCAGCTTCTGCACCCTGGAGGACGCCGCCGACGACTTCCGGCGCCGCTTCCCCTTCGAGGGCACGGCCCGCCCCGCCGACATGCGCTGACGCCCCCGGAGCACGCGCGAGCCCCCCGTCCCTCACCAGGGACGGGGGGCTCGGCCGCGAGGCCCCGGGGCTTTCTAGCCCTCGCCGCTGAGGTCGATCGTCTTCGTGCGCTCCGCGAGGGTCTTGCCCCTCAGGGCGTCGCGCATCACATAGGCCACGTCGTCGGCGGAGACCTGGTGCTTCGTGCCGTCGCCCTTGGTGATCATGACGCCGTCGAAGGCGCCGTCGAGGAGCCGGTCGATCGCCTTCTTGTCGTAGACCTCGATCAGGCGGCCGTCGACCGCCTTCATCGACAGGATCTGCGGCAGCGAACGCGCCGGACCGAAGTCGATCTGCTTGCCGCCCGCCTTGATCCTGATCAGGCCGGACATCGCGGGCGTCGCGAACTCCTTCATCGCCCGGTCCAGCTCGGCCTTGGTGATCGTCGGCTGCCGCATGGTGACCGGCAGCTCGACCAGCTTGTTCTGGCCCGTCTCGACCTGGGCGCGGAAGGCGTCCCGTACCGAGATCATCGAGCGCTGGACGTCCAGGCCCTTGCCGGGCTTGCCCTCGACCGGGGTCACCTTGTTCGGGGCGAAGAGGATCGTGCCCTCCGTCGCCGACGCGGACGTGCCCGCCAGGTCGGTGAGCGCGACCGCGAGCTTCTCCTCGTCGACCGGGAAGACCGGCTTCGCGACCCGCTCGCCGCCGAAGAGGGAGCCGATCACCGAGACCGGGTTGTAGTCGCTGCCGGCCGCCGCGCGGACCGTCTCCTGGCTGTCGAGCGCCAGGCCCGCCTTGTCCGGGGCCAGCTGGACCTTCTTGCCGCCGACGCTGAGCTGGAGCGGGGCGGTGGCCCGCTTGCCGAGCGCCGCGTCCAGCTTGTTGACGGCCTCCTCCTTCGTGCCGCCGCCGATGTCCACGCCCAGCACCGTGGTGCCCTTCGGGACGTCGGAGTGGTTGAGGAGCAGTCCGGCGCCGTACGCGACGCCGGCGAGGCCGACGACTCCGGCCGCGACGAGGACCAGCTTGGAGCGGCCCTTCTTCGCCGGGGCCCGGTTCGCCGGGGGTGCCTGGCGCGGCGCCGGCGCGGGCGCCGGGGTCGCGAGCTCCTCGATCCGCGGGGTCAGGTTCGGGCGGGCCGCCGTCGGCGGGACCACGGGGATGCCGCTGGTCAGCGTGTCCCCGGAGATGTGCGCGCCGTTGTCGGCCTGGCCGGGGCCGGACTGCGGCGCCGGTGCCGGCTGCTGCGGCGTCAGGACCGCCGTGTCGTCGGACATGCGGGGCGCGCCGCCGCCGGGGGTGGCGAACGGGGAGCCCGCCGCGCCCGGGCCGCCGCCGAAGGGCGGCCGGGGGGCGGTCTTGGCGCCGCCGAAGGTGGCGGTGCCGGTGACCGGGCCCGTGGTGGGGCCGGTCGGCGCCGCCGGACCGCCCTGGGCGCCCGGACCGCGGTACGCGGGCGTGCCGGCGGCCGGGGTGCCGTCGTACATGGGGGTACCGGCCGCGGGGGTCCCGTCGTACATCGGGGTACCGGCCGCGGGGGTCCCGTCGTACATCGGGGTACCGGCCGCGGGGGTCCCGTCGTACATGGGGGTTCCGCCCGCAGGAGTTCCCTCGTACATCGGGGTTCCGCCCGCAGGCGTCCCGCTCTCGTACAGCGGATTGCCCGGCGGCGTCTGCGCGGTCGCGGTGACCGGACGGCTCGACGGGGTGGTGCCGACCGTCGGGACGCCCGAGGTCGCCGAGCCCGCGAAGCCCGTGCCCGGGGCGTCCGGTCCGGTGGGCGCCGGGGCCGGCTTGGCGGCGGGCGCGGGTGCCGGAGCGGGGGCGGGTGCGGGCGCCGGGGCCGCCGCCTTGCGCGGGGCGAACCAGTCGCTCGTCTCCTTCGCCTTCGGAGCCTGCGGCGCCTGGGCGGCCTCCTCGGCCGCGCGCTGCGGCTCCGGCGCGGTCACGGCCGCCGGCTCGGCCTCCGGCTCCACGGCGGGAGCGGGCTCCGGCTCGGGGTCGGGGGCGGACGCCTCGTTGACCGTCTTGCGGACCACGACCGGCGGAATCGGACGCGAACCCGGGATGTTGATCCGGATCCGGGTCGTCAGCGTCGTCTCGGTCTTGGGCTCCTCCGGCGGCGCGGACGCGCCGGGGGTCTCCTCCGGCGCGTCCTGCGTGGGGTGGAGCGACGGATACTGGCGGGATCCGTATGGCGGGGTACCCGAGGGGTAGGCGGCTCCACCGCGCCCCTGGGCGCCGGAGGACGAACTGTCAGTCTCTCGACCAGTTTCACGACTCAAAGCAGGATCTCCCGGTTGGCTCCACCGCCCGCTCTTGCTGATGCTCGTGTTGACCCGGGCGGTTCGGCGGCGCGCACCACCATACTGAACGCCGCCGACTCATACCCGACCCCCGGGTGACGGACGACGGGCAATCCGGCCGAAGTCAGGGCGTCCCCGGTCTCAAGTCCTCCTGTTCACGGGGTCGGTCGCGCCAGCCGGGGCAACGTGGCGCACATCACAGCGAGCGCCATGCCCCCGAAGAGGAAGAGCAGCTCGCCGCCGCCTCCGCCGAACACCCCGTCGCCCTCCGGGCGTCCGAGGCTGAGCAGGATGACGGTCACGAGCCAGCCGCCGCCGGCCGCGAAGACGCCGACCTGGGTGCCGGTGGCGCGGAGCCCGCCGTAGAAGAGGGCGGCGGTGGCGAGGAGCGCGAGGAGCAGGCCGAAGGGGAACCAGGCGGCTTGGACGAGGGATCCGGCGGTGCCGACGAGGGCGCCGAGGACCAGCAGGAGGGCGTACGCGACGTATCGGACGGCCGGGGAGACCGGGGTGTCGCTCACGTCGTCACCCCCGCGAAGAGGTCCGTCTCGCGCTCGCCCGCCGGGGCGCCCGAGGTGCCCTGGACGAGCTCGTAGTACTCGGTGGTGAAGATCGGCTGGCCCAGGTCGTTGGAGAGGGCGAAGAAGGGTCCGTCGACGGCGACTTGGGTGGCGTGGGCGGCCATCGCGGCGCTCTTGCGGGCCGCGTACGCGGGGTCGGCGGCGATCTCGGCGGTGATCCGGTCCTCGTCGACGACGCCCGGGACGTCGTCGATCGCGGCGATCGCCGGGAAGGCGGAGCCCTCGGCGCGGAGCCGGGCGAAGGCGGCCTCGGCGACCGGGCGCGGGACGCGGTTCCAGTAGATCTTGGCGATCGTGTGGGCCGGTCCCAGGTCGGTCCGGTAGTCCGGGTCGGCGGCGAGTTCGGCGGCGCGGGTGGCGACCCGGTGGGCCTGGATGTGGTCGGGGTGGCCGTAGCCGCCGTCGGGGTCATAGGTGATCAGGACCTGCGGGCGGGTCTCGCGGATCACCTCGACGAGGTGCGGCGCGGCGACGTCGACGTCGGTGTTCCAGAAGGCGCCTTCGCGCTTGTTCTGCTCGGCGCCCATCATCCCGGAGTCGCGGAAGCGCCCGGGGCCGCCGAGGAAGCGGTGGTCGGTGACGCCCAGCTCGGTCATCGCGGCGGCGAGTTCGCCGACGCGGTGCGGGCCGAGCCGGTCCTCCCGGTCGGGGGCCAGATGGGCGAGGTCGGGCGGGATGACCTCGCCCTCCTCGCCGAGCGTGCAGGTGACGAGCGTGACGAGGGCGCCCTCGGCCGCGTACCTGGCCATGGTGGCGCCGTTGTTGATCGACTCGTCGTCCGGGTGCGCGTGCACGAGCAGCAGACGGCGGGCGGGGAGATCGGACATGCCCCCCACCCTACGAGGTCGGGCCGCTCAGAACTTGAGGCCGCCGATCATGCCCGCCACGTTCGTGGTCAGGGTGCTGATGGACGGGGCGATGGAGGAGCTCGCCAGGTAGAAGCCCAGGAGCGCGCAGACCGCCGCATGTCCAGCCTTCAGCCCGGATTTCCGGATCAGCAGGAAGACGACGATCGCCAGCAGCACCACCACGGAGATCGAGAGTGCCACGGCGGTTCACCTCCACCTTCGGTCGGATATTCGAGCGGTTCGGTCGATCAGCATGTGCCAGAGGGCATGCCAGTCCGATGCATACCCACCTAGCGCTACGGATCATAACTATCCGTGCGGCCGCATCGATCGGCGGACGGAGGCACGAAGGGGGCGCACGGCGCTAGTTTCAGCCGCATGACCTTGTCTTCGCAGCAGCCGGCCACACCCTCGGCCGGGCTCTCCTTCCCCCGTCAGCACGCCC
>NZ_JBEOVH010000046.1:7576-42088 GCF_040295385.1 Streptomyces sp. NPDC002825 | reverse complement strand
CCTGCGGCGCATCCTCCACGAGATCGACCCGGGCGCCGAATGGCGGCAGGCCTTCGACGAGGCCGGCCGGATCGTCCGCGCCGTCCCGCCCCGGGTGGAGAAGGATCAGACGGTCGCGGAGTACTGGCTGTCCTTCATGAGGAAGGTCGCCAGCGGCTTGCCGTCGCCCTTCGACATGGCGGTGAAGGTGACGCCCAGCTGGGAGGCCGCCTTGCGGGCCAGCTTGATGTCGTCGGTGGCGGTGACCTGGCCGCGCGGGATGATGAAGCGGTACTTCACCGCGGTCGTGCCACCGGCCTTGACGTCGGTGAACTCCAGGCCGAGGGCGCGGACGTCCGCGAACGGACGCTCGGCGATCTCGTACCGGTAGGTGTCGACCGCCGGGGTCGGCTCGGCCTTCACCGCGTCGCCGCCCATGAAGAACGGCAGCGTGTCCTCGTTGAACTGCAGCAGCGAGAACTTCAGCGACAGGTCACGGCTCGAGTAGATGTAGTGGACCGGGGAGACCGACTGCCACGAGTCGATGGCCTCCAGCTTGTCCTTCTTCGAGAACGTGACGCCGTCGCCGGAGGTGAAGCCGAGGTCCTTCCAGCCCGCGCCGGACCAGTCGGCGGCGGAGTCCGTGCCGAAGGTGGCGGGGAGGGAGGTGCCGGCGTCGGCGACGTAGAGCTTGCCGATGCCTGCGACGCGGATCTCGGCGGAGTTGTTTCCTGCCATGGTGGGTTTCTCCTTGGGTTGGGGTGAGAAGACCGCCCCGGATCAGGGGATCCGGGTACGGCAAAGGCCCCGCCGAACGGCGAGGCCTGGTCTGTGGGTCGCTGGGTCCTGCGCGCCGGGGCGCTAGAAGACGTTCAGCGAGAGCTGGATGACGCAGAGGTAGCGGTTGGCGCCGCGGTAGAGGTAGTCGGGCATCCAGCGGGGCCCGTCCTGCTCCTCGACGTCGCTGACGAAGTTGGCGCCGAGCTGCTTGCCGATGGTGGCGAGCAGGGCGCGCCGGGCGGCGTTGGCGAGGACGTGGGCCGCGTTCTTGCTCGGGCCGTACACCTCGAACTCGATCAGCGGCTTGTCGACGTGCAGGTCGCCGATCCAGGCGCCGCCGCGGCGGTTCACCAGGACGGCGTTCTGCGTGCCGTCGAAGCCGGCCGGCGCCTGGACGGCGACCGTGACGCCGGCCATCGCCGGGTCGGCCTTGAGGACGTCGACGACCAGCTTCTCGACGTCCGGGAACGCACTCGGGGGAGTGGTCATGACGGTTCTCCTCGGGAAGGGGGAGCGGGACGGGCGCCGTCCGGGGCGCTCGACGCGGGGGAGGGGGCGGGGGCGCGGAGCGCTCCCGGACGGCGTACGGCGGAGCCGCTTCCCGCCCTGCGGGCGCAGCTCCGCCGCTGCACCAACTGTGACAGGGAGCGTGCGCGCACGCAACTAGTTCTGGATCGGATTCCCCGAGGCCCCGGCGCCAGGCGCCCCCGGAGGCCGGAACCCCGCTGCCGGGCCCGGTCGGAGCGGGCGGTCGTGTGGGGCGCGCGTGGGGCCCGATAGGTTGGGCCGTCATCGACCCAGGAGCCGCCCCGTGTCCGCCCGCCCCCGTCTGCTCTACGTGACCGACCTCGCCTACCCGGCCCGGGGCCGGCGCTACGGCGACGAGGACGTGCAGCTCACCGCCCGCCTCCGCGAGAGCTTCGACCTGGCGCTCTGTCACCCGCTCGACGCCGCCGCCCTCATGGACCGCTTCGACGCCGTCGTCGTCCGCAACAGCGGCCCGGTCCTCGGCTACCAGCAGCAGTACGAGGCCTTCCGCGACCAGGCCCTCGCCCGCGGCACCCGCGTCTACAACCCGCTCCACGGCCGCGGCGACATGGCCGGCAAGCAGTACCTCCTCGACCTCACCGCCGCCGGCCACCCCGTCATCCCCACCGTCGACCGGCCCGAGGACCTCCACCGCCTGCCCCGGGCCGAGCAGTACGCGGTCAAGCCCAAGGCCGGCGCCGACTCCATAGGCCTGAGCTTCCTCCCGTACGAGGACCTCGCCGGCCTCTCGTACGGCGAGGTCCTCGTCCAGCCGCGCGTCGACTTCCGGTACGAGGTCTCCTTCTACTTCGTCGACGACCTCTTCCAGTACGCCCTGTACGCCCCCGACCCCGAGCGCCGCTGGGTCCTGGAGCCGTACGAACCCACCGCGGACGATCTCGCCTTCGCCCGCCGCTTCATCGACTGGAACACCCTCGACCACGGCATCCAGCGCGTCGACGCCTGCCGCGCCCCCGGCGGCGAGCTGCTCCTCGTCGAGCTGGAGGACCTCAACCCGTACCTCTCCCTCGACCGGGTGCCCGAGCCTGTGCGCGAGCGCTTCGCCGACGCGCTGACCGCTTCCCTCCGCCGCTTCCTCGCGGCATGACGAAGCGCCCCGGTCCGGAGGATCCGGACTCGGGGCGCTTCGATGACAGGCGGTCAGGCGGTCAGGCGGTCAGGCGGTCAGGCGGTCAGGCGGTCAGGCGGTCAGGCGGTCAGGCGGTCAGGCGGTCAGGCGGTACGGGGGCGGCGGCGGGCCAGTCGTTCCGCCGCGAAGACGTCCTCCAGGCGGAAGAGCTGCGCCCGGCCCGCCCGGCCCGCGGCCCGCAGATGGCCCAGCTGGACCCACTTGCGGATCGTCGCGGGCGCCACCCCCGCCTCCTCGGCGGCCAGCGGGCCGGGGACCAGGGTGGGCAGTGCGGGCGAGCTCAGCATGAGGTCTCCTTCGGGTCGTCCATCGCCGCCTCGATCTCCTCGGTACGCGTCCCCGACGCCTCCGACAGCTCCTCCCACCGCTCCTCCGGCCACAGGTGCCGGTAGGCGGGGTCGTCCTGGCAGCCGCACACCTCGTCCGTGCACACACAGGCCGGGTTCACGCACAGCACCGCGCGCCGGTCCGGGAAGGCCCGCAGCGACACCGAGTCGCACCAGGGGCAGCGGCCCGAGACCCGCACGATCGTCTCCGAGTCGCCGAGCGTCCTGGCGCAGCGCCGGGCCATCCGCCGGATCTCGTCCCGCACGTGCCGGGCCAGGTCCGGATGGGCCGCGATCGGTTCGAGCAGCCCCACCAGGCGGCGGAGCCGGTCGATCACGCGGGCGCGCGGCGGGCGCGGCAGCGTGAGCCGGGCGCACACCGCCTCCTCCAGCTCCACCACCCCGTCGGTGATGTCACGGATGGCGTCGGAGACGTGCAGCCGGATCGGGGCGGCCCCGTGGCCGGGGACGGCGAGCCCGTGCCGCTGCTGGAGCAGCAGCGCCTCCCGGCGCTCCTCGCGGATCAGCTCGTCACGGCCGGCGGGGGAGGGGACGGGTGCGGTCCCGGCGGGCCCGCGCCGCCCGGGCGCGAGCTCCTCGGAGAGTTCGGGGAACTGCCGTACGAGGGAGGCGGTCCAGAGCGTGATGTCCCGCAGCACGAGGACGACCGCGGGGTCCGTGGGGGAGACCTCGCCGGCCGGGCGCGCGGACAGGGTGTCGTCAGTCACGGTACGCGCTTCCCGTCTTCGCCAGGGCCTTCGCCACGCGCCGCGCGTCCGCCGGGCGGCCGTTGCGCCAGAGGCGGCCGGCGCAGACACCGTCGAAGTAGCTCTCGGCCGGGGCCACCGCCTTCTCGCACTCGGTCCGCACGGGGCAGGAGGCGCAGGCCCGCAGGGCCGGGGCCGCCTCTTTGGCGCGGCGGGCGAAGACGACGGACGGGGAGAGGCCGGCGCACGCGGCGGAGGCCTGCCAGGGGGACGGGTCGGGATGGAACAAAGGGTTCTCCACGGTCCGGGGCCCGCCCGGGCCGACCACGGGGCCGGTGGGGCGCCTGGGGCTCAGGGGGCCGACGAGTGCGGCGGCGAGCCAGACTTACACGTTGCGTGCGAGCGCGCAACAAAAAACGGGGGGACCGTGGGCCGTCCTTCACCGATTCGACACGATTGCGTGCCCGAAAGCACGTAATTCCGTGCGCGCAAGCACGCTAAGGTATGTGATCCGGTGGTGGGGAAAGAGGAGCGGTACACATGAGCACACAAGGGCTCGACGAGTTCGCAGGCTGGGTCGAAGGCCTGATGAGACAGCGCGGCTACGACATCGACAGCCCGCGCGGCGGCGGCAAGTCCAGGATCGCGGACGAGGCCGGTGTCCACCGCGCGGCCGTCACGCGCCTGCTGCAGCGACAGAGCATGCCCGACCTGGAGACGATGCGCCGGATCGCCCCGCTGCTCGGCGTCTCCGTCCGCGACATGCTCATCCGGTCCGGCCGCGTGACCCCCGAAGAGCTCCCGATGGCGGCGGACCTGCTGCCGCCGAGCGACTGGCAGCCCTCTATGGAGGACTTCGCCCGCTGGCTGGGCGTGCCGGACGAGCGCATGGGCGTCTTCGTCAAGGTCGTCAACCAGTTCCTGGAGCCCGACACCGACGCCGGCGCCCCCGGCGAGACCGCCGAGCCCCGCCGCACGGCCCGCGACTGACGGCCCGTCGCCCTGCCGGGGCCGGGTCCCTCCCGGCCGTCCCCGGGCGCCGGAGGCGACCGCCACCCCGCCCGGGTGGCCGGGGCGACCGGTTCTTCCGGGTCGCGCCCCGCGCGGAGGCGGGAAAGCCACCCCGCCCGGGTGGCCGGGGCGACCGGTTCTTCCGGGTCGCGCCCCGCGAGGAGGCGGGACCGCCACCCCGCCCGGGTGGCGGGGGCGACCGGTTCTTCCGGGTCGCGCCCCGCGCGGAGGCGGGACCGCCACCCCGCCCGGGCGGCCGGGCGGGGTCGGTCCTTCCCTGGCCGCGCCTCGCGCGGATCGCCCGCCACCCCCGGATGGGCGGGTCGGCCGGTCCTTCCCGGCTGCCACCCCGCGTGGAGGCGACCGTCGCCCCGCCCGGGCGGCCGGGTTCCGGCCCGTGCGGCGGAGGTCGTGCGGGGCAGGTCCGGGCCCCCGTGCGGGAGCGATCCGTGCCCGGTCCGGCCCGCCCCCGGCCGGGGTCCCGTGCGCGTGGGCATTTGTTTTGACCGGAGTCCATGCGATAGGTACGCTCAAGCCTTGTGCCTGGGGTGTGCCTGGGCTCCCGTGCGTGTCCTCAACCGCACGGCGAGTCATATACCGGCCACCGCGATCCGCGCTTTTTCCGCCCCGTGCGGAGGTCCGCGAGATTCGACACACCCGACCGCGTGGGTCGGCGAATGTTCCAGGTTAGTTTTACCGACGGCACACAGAAACCGGAGAAGTAGTGCCTACGATCCAGCAGCTGGTCCGTAAGGGCCGGCAGGACAAGGTCGAGAAGAACAAGACGCCCGCACTCGAGGGTTCCCCTCAGCGTCGCGGCGTCTGCACGCGTGTGTTCACGACCACCCCGAAGAAGCCGAACTCGGCCCTCCGTAAGGTCGCGCGTGTGCGTCTGACCTCCGGCATCGAGGTCACGGCCTACATCCCGGGTGAGGGTCACAACCTGCAGGAGCACTCCATCGTGCTCGTGCGCGGTGGCCGTGTGAAGGACCTGCCGGGTGTTCGTTACAAGATCATCCGCGGTTCCCTCGACACGCAGGGCGTCAAGAACCGTAAGCAGGCTCGCAGCCGCTACGGCGCCAAGAAGGAGAAGTAAGAATGCCTCGTAAGGGCCCCGCCCCGAAGCGCCCGGTCATCATCGACCCGGTCTACAGCTCTCCTCTTGTCACCTCGCTGATCAACAAGATCCTGCTGGACGGCAAGCGTTCCACCGCCGAGCGCATCGTGTACGGCGCCATGGAGGGTCTTCGTGAGAAGACCGGCCAGGACCCGGTCATCACGCTGAAGCGCGCTCTCGAGAACGTCAAGCCGGCCCTCGAGGTCAAGTCCCGCCGTGTCGGTGGCGCCACCTACCAGGTGCCGATCGAGGTCAAGCCGGGCCGCGCGTCCACGCTGGCCCTCCGCTGGCTCGTCGGTTACTCCCGCGCCCGTCGCGAGAAGACCATGACCGAGCGCCTCATGAACGAGCTCCTCGACGCCTCCAACGGCCTCGGTGCTGCCGTCAAGAAGCGCGAGGACACGCACAAGATGGCCGAGTCCAACAAGGCCTTCGCGCACTACCGCTGGTAGTCGCAACCCACATCGAGACCGAGAGAAGACTGAAGCCTTATGGCTACCACTTCGCTTGACCTGGCCAAGGTGCGCAACATCGGCATCATGGCCCACATCGACGCGGGCAAGACGACCACCACCGAGCGGATCCTGTTCTACACCGGCGTTTCGTACAAGATCGGTGAAGTCCACGACGGCGCTGCCACGATGGACTGGATGGAGCAGGAGCAGGAGCGCGGCATCACGATCACGTCCGCCGCGACGACCTGCCACTGGCCGCTCGAGAATGTCGATCACACGATCAACATCATCGACACGCCGGGTCACGTCGACTTCACCGTCGAGGTGGAGCGTTCGCTGCGCGTGCTCGACGGTGCTGTCACCGTGTTCGACGGTGTGGCCGGCGTCGAGCCCCAGTCCGAGACTGTCTGGCGTCAGGCGGACCGCTACGGCGTTCCGCGTATCTGCTTCGTCAACAAGCTCGACCGCACGGGTGCCGAGTTCCTCCGCTGCGTCGACATGATCGTGGACCGCCTCGGCGCGACCCCGATCGTCATGCAGCTCCCGATCGGTGCCGAGGCCGACTTCCAGGGCGTCATCGACCTGGTCCGCATGAAGGCCCTCGTCTGGTCCGCCGAGGCCAGCAAGGGCGAGATGTACGACGTCGTCGACATCCCGGCGGACAAGCTCGAGCAGGCCGAGGAGTACCGCGCCAAGCTCGTCGAGACGGTCGCCGAGAACGACGAAGAGATCATGGAGCTCTTCCTCGAGGGCACTGAGCCCACCGAGGAGCAGCTGTACGCCGCGGTCCGTCGTATCACGATCGCCTCCGGCAAGGGCGGCGAGACCACGGTCACCCCCGTGTTCTGTGGCACCGCGTTCAAGAACAAGGGCGTTCAGCCCCTGCTCGACGCTGTCGTCCGCTACCTGCCGTCCCCCCTGGACGTCGAGGCCATCGAGGGCCACGACGTCAAGGACGCCGAGCTGGTCGTCAAGCGCAAGCCGTCCGACGACGAGCCGCTGGCCGCCCTCGCGTTCAAGATCGCGAGCGACCCGCACCTCGGCAAGCTCACCTTCGTCCGGATCTACTCCGGTCGCCTGGAGGCCGGCACCGCGGTGCTGAACTCCGTCAAGGGCAAGAAGGAGCGCATCGGCAAGATCTACCGCATGCACGCGAACAAGCGTGAGGAGATCGACTCGGTGGGCGCCGGCGACATCGTCGCCGTCATGGGCCTCAAGCAGACCACCACCGGTGAGACGCTGTGCGACGAGAAGAACCCGGTGATCCTGGAGTCCATGGACTTCCCGGCGCCGGTCATCCAGGTCGCCATCGAGCCCAAGTCCAAGGGTGACCAGGAGAAGCTGGGTGTCGCCATCCAGCGTCTCGCGGAGGAGGACCCCTCCTTCCAGGTCCACTCGGACGAGGAGACCGGCCAGACCATCATCGGTGGTATGGGCGAGCTTCACCTCGACATCCTCGTCGACCGCATGCGTCGCGAGTTCAAGGTCGAGGCGAACGTCGGCAAGCCGCAGGTCGCGTACCGCGAGACGATCCGCAAGGCCGTCGAGCGCGTGGACTTCACCCACAAGAAGCAGACCGGTGGTACCGGTCAGTTCGCCAAGGTGCAGATCGCGATCGAGCCCATCGAGGGTGGCGACGCCTCCTACGAGTTCGTGAACAAGGTCACCGGTGGCCGCATCCCGAAGGAGTACATCCCTTCGGTCGACGCGGGTGCGCAGGAGGCCATGCAGTTCGGCATCCTGGCCGGCTACGAGATGACTGGCGTCCGCGTCATCCTTCTCGACGGTGCCTACCACGAGGTCGACTCCTCCGAGCTCGCGTTCAAGATCGCCGGTTCGCAGGCCTTCAAGGAGGCCGCGCGCAAGGCTTCTCCCGTCATCCTTGAGCCGATGATGGCCGTCGAGGTCGTCACGCCCGAGGACTACATGGGCGAGGTCATCGGTGACATCAACTCCCGCCGTGGCCAGATCCAGGCCATGGAGGAGCGCAGCGGCGCCCGCGTCGTGAAGGGCCTCGTGCCGCTCTCGGAGATGTTCGGCTACGTCGGAGACCTCCGCAGCAAGACCTCGGGTCGCGCAAGCTACTCGATGCAGTTCGACTCCTACGCCGAGGTTCCGCGGAACGTCGCCGAGGAGATCATCGCGAAGGCCAAGGGCGAGTAACTCTCCCGAGTTCACGCTTTAGGCTTGACACCAGTCGCCGGGGCCCAGCCCCCCGAAACCCGAGGGATCGGGCCCCGGTTTACTGGCATCCCAGCAAAGATCACCTGGCGCCGATGAAGCAAGGCGTTCAGAACCACTCCAGGAGGACCCCAGTGGCGAAGGCGAAGTTCGAGCGGACTAAGCCGCACGTCAACATCGGCACCATCGGTCACATCGACCACGGTAAGACGACCCTCACGGCCGCCATTACCAAGGTGCTGCACGACGCGTACCCGGACCTGAACGAGGCCTCGGCCTTCGACCAGATCGACAAGGCTCCTGAGGAGCGCCAGCGCGGTATCACCATCTCCATCGCGCACGTCGAGTACCAGACGGAGTCGCGTCACTACGCGCACGTCGACTGCCCCGGTCACGCCGACTACATCAAGAACATGATCACGGGTGCCGCGCAGATGGACGGCGCCATCCTCGTGGTCGCCGCCACCGACGGCCCGATGCCGCAGACCAAGGAGCACGTCCTCCTTGCTCGCCAGGTCGGCGTTCCGTACATCGTCGTCGCCCTGAACAAGGCCGACATGGTGGACGACGAGGAGATCCTCGAGCTCGTCGAGCTCGAGGTCCGTGAGCTCCTCTCCGAGTACGAGTTCCCGGGCGACGACCTGCCGGTCGTCCGCGTCTCGGCGCTCAAGGCCCTCGAGGGCGACAAGGAGTGGGGCGAGAAGCTCCTCGGCCTCATGCACGCCGTCGACGAGTCCATCCCGCAGCCCGAGCGTGACGTCGACAAGCCGTTCCTGATGCCGATCGAGGACGTCTTCACGATCACCGGTCGTGGCACCGTCGTCACCGGTCGTATCGAGCGTGGTGTCCTCAAGGTCAACGAGACCGTCGACATCATCGGCATCAAGACCGAGAAGACCACCACCACGGTCACCGGCATCGAGATGTTCCGCAAGCTGCTCGACGAGGGCCAGGCCGGTGAGAACGTCGGTCTGCTCCTCCGTGGCATCAAGCGCGAGGACGTCGAGCGCGGCCAGGTCATCATCAAGCCGGGCTCGGTCACGCCGCACACCAAGTTCGAGGCCCAGGCCTACATCCTGTCGAAGGACGAGGGTGGCCGTCACACCCCGTTCTTCAACAACTACCGCCCGCAGTTCTACTTCCGTACCACGGACGTGACCGGCGTCGTGACCCTCCCCGAGGGCACCGAGATGGTCATGCCGGGCGACAACACCGCCATGTCCGTCGAGCTGATCCAGCCCGTCGCCATGGAGGAGGGCCTCAAGTTCGCCATCCGTGAGGGTGGCCGGACCGTCGGCGCCGGCCAGGTCGTCAAGATCACTGCCTGATCTTGAACTGACCTGGTAGCTCGCAAGAGCTGCTGAGCAGTAAGGGAAGGCCCCGCACCGAAAGGTGCGGGGCCTTCTCGCGTTCCCGGGGTCCCTACGGTCGCCAGCTCCACGGATGGCCGTCCGCGCCGAGGCCCACGACCGTCGCCCCCCGGGCGTCCACGTGGAGTGCGGTCGAGACGGCCGCCTTCTTCTGCGTACGGAGCCGGCCGCCGGCCCTGAGGACCGTCCGGCCCTTCTCGTCCCTGCCGAGCAGCACCGTCCCGAGCGCCGGGGACCGGACGGCGACCACGTCCCCGTACCCGTCGAGACCGGCGTCGCCCGCCGGCCCGGTCAGCCGAGCGACGGCCGGGGCCCGGAAGTAGAGCGCGCCGCCCGCGCTCGCCACCGTCGACCCGGAGAGCGGCAGCGGAGCGGAGTGCGGGACCCCGTCCACCCAGTGGCGTACGGACTCCCGCCCCGCCGCGTACACGTGCACCCGCCCGGCCGCGTCCGCCGAGACGGCCAGTCCGTCCTGGACCTCCGCGTCGCCGGGCAGCGGACGCCACGGGGACCAGGACCCGTCCGTCGCACGCACGCGGGTGGAGACGCCCTTGTCGGCGTTCCGTACGAAGAGGTGGACCCGGCCGTCGGGGGTGGCGAGGGCCACCGGGGCGCCGATCCGCCGGCCCCGGTCGTCCGGGCGCTCCGGATTCCCCAGGCCCCGCCAGGCGAGGAAGCCGCCGCCGGGGGAGCGCTGCTCCAGGAGCACCACCTCGCGCCGGTTGGCCCCGCCGTGCCCGTCGAGCGCGGCGAACCGCACCCCGAGGAGCAGGACACGGCCGTCGGGCAGGACCGCCGAGCCGAGCGCCGGGGCGAGCGGGCCGCCGCCGAGGTCCACCGGCTCGCCCCAGACGCCGGGCGCGGACTCGCGCCAGCGGACCGCGCGCAGCCCGAGCACCCCGTACGCGGCGAGCCGGCCGTCCGGCTCCCGGGCGAGCGCCGGGGCCGCGCCGGGCCAGCGGTGGTGCGTGGAGCGCACCCAGCCCTTGCGGTTGGTCAGCGGCCGCTCGCCGCCGACGCCGTAGTCGCCGCAGCCGGAGGGGTTGCCGCACTGCCAGGAGGGGTCCCCGCCGTACGGGACGAGCCGGGCGGCCTTCTCCCGGAGCACCGCCGGGGGGAGGTTCTTGGGCCAGTGCCGGTTGTAGTAGCCGCGGAAGGCGGTGGTCGTGAACGCCGGTATGGGTTCGCCGTCCCGGACGGCGTCGGTGACCCAGCGGCAGAGCGCGGCCCAGGTGAAGGAGGCGACGGCCGTGTGGTCCCCGTGGTCCGAGTAGCCGGGCTGCTCGGAGTCCCGCTGCCGGGTGGCCTCCTCGCTCAGCTGGATGTCGGGGTCCGGGTCCAGGGTGTGCACGACCGTGGGCCGGTAGCGGCGGAGCAGGCCCACGAGGACGTCGATCAGCTGGTCGTAGTCGTAGGTGTCGGCGCGGGTGACGGGGGAGCCGGCCGACAGATGGGTGCGCAGCTCCAGGGCGCGGTCCTGCCAGAGGGCTGGCACGGCCATGTAGCGGCGGCCGGTGTGCATCGGCAGGTTGAGGAAGACCAGCTCGACCCGGCGGTCGCCGTGCGCGAGGGTGTCGATCTCGGCCCGCCGGCCGCCGGGGAGCGTCAGGACCTCCCGCCGCCAGGGGGTGAAGGCGGGGAGGCCCAGCGCCACCGCGTACGACTGGCGCAGGCCCTGGTGGCGGGCGGAGGAGTAGGCCGCCCGGTCCGGGGGAGTCTCGGGCATCCCCGCGATCCGGTTGCGGCCGGTGTGCTCGCCGGCCGTCACGTACACGGAGACGAGCGGGACGCCCGCGTCGAGCAGCCGCTGGGTGTCCGGGTTCATGAAGTACAGGTCGTCGTCCGGGTGCGCGGAGAACTGCAGGAGCAGCGCCCGCCGGGCCCGCGCGGCCTCGATCGGCTTGCCCGGCGCCGGATCGGCGGTGGGCGCGGTCCGGCGCGGCTCCGGTACGGAACACCCGGCGGCGGCCGCGGTGACCGCGAGGGCGGCGGCGAGGACCGTCCGCCGACGGGGTGGAGTGTGCACGACAGGGCCTTTCGCTCAATCGGTCCACTGGAAGACGGATTTGCGAGTGAGGCGGTTGTGCGCCGCGCCGGGCCGCCGGGGAAGATCCCCGGAAAAAGATCTCGGGAACGTGCGCACGGATGTCGAGGGGACGATCCTGGTTCCGACCGAAGGGTGACAGCGCGCCACCGGGGCGGGCGGGACGGGGAGGACACCCGAGATGAAGTACGTCGCGATGATCTACGGCAACCAGGCCAAGTGGGACTCCTTCCCGGCCGAGGCCTGGCCCGAGGCGATCGCCCGGCAGGAGGCCTTCAACCGCAGGTACCGGGAGACCGGCGAGCTGCTCGGCGCGTACGGCCTGGCCGACGCGGCCGCCGCCCAGCTCGTGCGGCGCGAGGGCGGCGCTCCCGCGGTCACCGACGGCCCGTACCTGGAGACCAAGGAGTACCTGGCCAGCTTCTACCTGCTCGACTGCGACAGCCTGGAGCGGGCCCAGGCGATCGCCGCGGACATGCCCTTCGCGGACGTCGAGCCCGTCGAGCTGTGGCCGATCCTGCACGAGTCCGCGGCGGACGTGTGAGCGGCGTGGCACAAGGCCGAGGACCGGTTGCCGTGGCCGGCGCTCCGCGTGGCCGGGGACCTGCCGCCGTGACCGTCGTCCGCGTGGCAGGGGGCCGGGCGCTGTGACCGGGCCCCGCGAGATCGAGGACCTGCTGCGCACGTACGCGCCGCAGGTCCTCGGCACGCTCGTCCGCCGGTTCGGCGACTTCGACCTGTGCGAGGACGCCGTCCAGGAGGCCCTGATCGCCGCGGCGCGGCAGTGGCCGGAGGAGGGGGTCCCCGAGCACGCGCGTGCGTGGCTGCTGACCGTGGCCCACCGGAAGTACGTCGACCAGGTGCGCAGCGAGGCGGCACGCCGGCGCCGCGAGGACGCACTCGCGCTCGCCACCCCGGACTCCGCGCTCCTCGCGCACGCCGCCGACGACGCTCCGGACGCCGACCGGGACGACTCGCTGGCCCTGCTCTTCCTCTGCTGCCACCCGGACCTGTCGCCGCCCAGCCGGATCGCGCTCACCCTGCGCGCCGTCGGAGGCCTCACGACCGCGCAGATCGCGGCCGCCTTCCTGGTGCCCGAGCCGACGATGGCACAGCGGATCAGCCGGGCCAAGCAGGCGATCAAGGACGGCGGTCTTTCCCTCGTACCGCCCGAGGGCGAGGACCGCACCGCCCGCCTCGCCGAGGTGCGGCACGTGCTGTACCTGGTCTTCAACGAGGGCTACACGGCCAGCGGCGGCGACGAGCTCACGGCGCCGGAGCTGTCCACGGAGGCGATCCGGCTCGCCCGGATGCTGCACCGGCTCGTCCCCGAGGACACCGAGACGGCGGGCCTGCTCGCGCTGATGCTGCTGACCGACGCCCGCCGCCCGGCCCGTACGGGACCGCACGGAGAGCTCGTACCGCTCGCGGAGCAGGACCGGGGGAGCTGGGACGGCGCCCTGATCGCCGAGGGCGTGGAGCTGATCAGCCGCACCCTGCCGCAGGGCCGGGTCGGCCCGTACCAGCTCCAGGCGGCGATCGCGGCCGTGCACGACGAGGCGGCCTCCGCCGAGGCCACGGACTGGCCGCAGATCCTCGCCCTGTACGAGCTCCTGGAACACACCGGGCCGAACCCGATGGTCACCCTCAACCGTGCCGTCGCCGTCGCCATGGTCCGCGGGCCGCGGGCGGGTCTGGAGCTGCTCGACGGGCTCGCGGAGGACCGGCGGCTCGCCCGGAACCACCGCCTCCTGGCGACCCGGGCGCACCTGCTCGAACTGCTCGGCGAGAAGGAGGACGCGGCCGCGGCCTACCGCGAGGCGGCCCGCCACACCACGAGCGCGCCCGAAAGGCGGCATCTGACGGAGCGGGCCCGGCGCCTGGGGTGAGCCGCGCCTCGTACGAGGGGGAGAGGGGGCGCGCACGACAGGCGCATGCGCCCCGGCGCATGGTCGTACGTGACGTGGGGTACAGTCTTCGCCCTCGATTGGCGGCCGGAAGGCCCCGTATGGCAGACTGTCCAAGTTGCTCGGTTGAGTGCCGATGCTGCGCGCCTCCCGTCGGGAGGACCGGAAGCGAGTCCCACAGTACTCGTCGCTCCTTCTCAGGAGCGGACGTACGGGAATCTTCTGGGAAGCGTCAGCGGGGTGCCGGCCAGGCACCCGGTGGGTGTTCTGCCCCCGGCCTGCGGTCATGGTGACCGCGTCCCCTTGGTTGGGAGATCCCTAGGGATTTCTGCGTAGAGGGAACGCGACACGCCCGACCGCGTGGGTCGGAGGAGAACGCGAACCGACCGGGTTCCAGAGCGTTTACGAGACAAAGGACTACTAGTAGCCATGGCGGGACAGAAGATCCGCATCCGGCTCAAGGCCTACGACCACGAGGTCATCGACTCCTCGGCGAAGAAGATCGTCGAGACGGTGACCCGCACTGGTGCGTCGGTCGCGGGCCCGGTGCCGCTGCCCACTGAGAAGAACGTGTACTGCGTCATCAAGTCGCCGCACAAGTACAAGGACTCGCGCGAGCACTTCGAGATGCGCACGCACAAGCGCCTCATCGACATCCTCGACCCCACGCCGAAGACGGTTGACTCGCTCATGCGCCTCGACCTGCCGGCTGGCGTCGACATCGAGATCAAGCTCTGAGGTGACGCGCGAGATGGCTAAGAACATCAAGGGCATCCTGGGCGAGAAGCTCGGCATGACGCAGGTCTGGGACGAGAACAACCGGGTCGTCCCGGTGACCGTCGTCAAGGCCGGCCCGAATGTCGTGACCCAGGTCCGTACGAACGACGTCGACGGCTACGAGTCGGTCCAGATCGCCTTCGGCGAGATCGACCCGCGCAAGGTGAACAAGCCCCTCAAGGGCCACTTCGCCAAGGCCGACGTCACCCCGCGCCGCCACCTGGTGGAGCTCCGCACCGCTGACGCCTCCGAGTACACGCTCGGCCAGGAGATCACCGCCGAGGTCTTCGAGGCCGGCGTGAAGGTCGACGTCACCGGTAAGAGCAAGGGCAAGGGCTTCGCCGGTGCGATGAAGCGCCACAACTTCCGTGGTGGCAAGGCCTCGCACGGTGCCCACCGCGTGCACCGCAAGCCGGGTTCGATCGGTGGCTGCGCCACCCCGGGCCGCGTCTTCAAGGGCATGCGCATGGCCGGTCGCATGGGCAACGAGCGTGTGACCACCCAGAACCTGACCGTCCACGCCGTTGACGCCGAGAAGGGTCTGCTGCTCATCAAGGGCGCCGTCCCCGGCCCCAACGGTGGCCTCGTCCTGGTCCGCACCGCGGCCAAGGGGGTTTGAGGAACCGATGAGCACCATTGACATCCTTTCGCCGTCTGGCGACAAGGCCGGGACCGTCGAGCTCCCCGCGGAGATCTTCGGCGCCAAGGTCAGCGTCCCGCTGATCCACCAGGTCGTCGTCGCGCAGCTGGCCGCGGCCCGTCAGGGCACGCACAAGACCAAGACCCGTGGCGAAGTCCGCGGTGGTGGCAAGAAGCCTTACCGCCAGAAGGGCACCGGCCGCGCCCGTCAGGGTTCGACCCGCGCCCCGCAGTTCGCCGGTGGTGGCGTCGTGCACGGTCCCGTGCCGCGTGACTACTCGCAGCGGACCCCGAAGAAGATGAAGGCCGCCGCCCTCCGCGGTGCCCTGTCGGACCGGGCGAACCACTCCCGCATCCACGTCGTCACCGGCGTGGTCGAGGGTGGCATCTCCACCAAGGCCGCCAAGACGCTGTTCGGCAAGATCTCGGAGCGCAAGAACCTGCTCCTGGTCGCCGAGCGCTCCGACGAGGCCGCGTGGCTGTCCGCCCGCAACCTGCCCCAGGTGCACATCCTGGAGCCGGGCCAGCTCAACACGTACGACGTGATCGTCTCCGACGACGTGGTCTTCACCCAGGCCGCCCTCGAGTCCTTCGTGTCTGGCCCCCAGACCGCTGAGACCGAAGGGAGCGACGCCTGATGACTGAGGCCGTCGTCACCAGCAAGACCTTCTCGGACCCGCGCGACATTCTCGTCAAGCCGGTCGTCTCCGAGAAGAGCTACGCCCTGCTGGACGAGAACAAGTACACGTTCATCGTCGCGCCTGGCTCCAACAAGACCCAGATCAAGCAGGCCGTCGAGGCGGTCTTCTCGGTCAAGGTCACCGGGGTCAACACGATCAACCGCCAGGGCAAGCGCAAGCGCACCCGCACCGGTTTCGGCAAGCGCGCCAACACCAAGCGCGCCATCGTGACCCTTGCTGAGGGCAACCGTATCGACATCTTCGGCGGTCCGACCGCCTAACGGCGGTCTGGATCGTCCGGAATCGGACGAGGACTGAGAAATGGGAATCCGCAAGTACAAGCCGACTACGCCGGGCCGTCGTGGCTCCTCCGTAGCCGACTTCGTCGAGATCACGCGGTCCACGCCGGAGAAGTCGCTGGTCCGCCCCCTGCACAGCAAGGGCGGCCGTAACAACACCGGTCGTGTGACCGTCCGTCACCAGGGCGGTGGCCACAAGCGCGCCTACCGTGTGATCGACTTCCGTCGTCACGACAAGGACGGCGTGCCGGCCAAGGTCGCTCACATCGAGTACGACCCCAACCGCACCGCGCGCATCGCGCTCCTCCACTACGTGGACGGCGAGAAGCGCTACATCATCGCCCCCAAGGGTCTGACCCAGGGCGACCGCGTCGAGAACGGCCCGGGCGCGGACATCAAGCCCGGCAACAACCTGGCGCTCCGCAACATCCCGGTCGGTACCACGATCCACGCGATCGAGCTCCGTCCCGGTGGCGGCGCCAAGTTCGCCCGCTCGGCCGGTGCCTCCGTGCAGCTGCTGGCGAAGGAGGGCACGATGGCCCACCTTCGTATGCCGTCCGGTGAGATCCGTCTCGTCGACGCCCGCTGCCGCGCCACCATCGGCGAGGTCGGCAACGCCGAGCAGTCGAACATCAACTGGGGCAAGGCCGGCCGCAAGCGCTGGCTGGGCGTTCGCCCGACCGTTCGCGGTGTGGCGATGAACCCGGTCGACCACCCGCACGGTGGTGGTGAGGGCAAGACCTCCGGTGGTCGCCACCCGGTCTCCCCGTGGGGTCAGAAGGAGGGTCGTACTCGTTCGCCGAAGAAGGCTTCGAACAAGTACATCGTCCGCCGCCGCAAGACGAACAAGAAGCGCTAGGAGCGGGTTTAGATGCCGCGCAGTCTCAAGAAGGGACCCTTCGTCGACGGCCACCTCGTCAAGAAGGTGGACGCCCAGAACGAAGCCGGTACCAAGAACGTCATCAAGACCTGGTCCCGTCGCTCGATGATCATCCCGGCCATGCTCGGCCACACGATCGCGGTGCACAACGGCAAGACCCACATTCCGGTGTTTGTCACCGAGTCGATGGTCGGCCACAAGCTCGGCGAGTTCTCGCCGACGCGCACCTTCCGGGGTCACGTGAAGGACGACCGGAAGTCGAAGCGCCGCTAGTAGCGGGGTGGAATGACCATGACAGACACTGGAAGGACAACCATGGAAGCCAGGGCCCAGGCGCGGTACATCCGCGTTACGCCCATGAAGGCCCGCCGTGTGGTGGACCTTATCCGTGGCATGGACGCCACGGAGGCTCAGGCGGTCCTGCGTTTCGCCCCGCAGGCCGCGAGCGTGCCGGTTGGCAAGGTGCTGGACAGCGCCATCGCCAATGCCGCGCACAACTACGACCACACGGACGCCTCTTCGCTGTTCATCAGCGAGGCGTTCGTCGATGAGGGCCCGACCCTGAAGCGGTTCCGTCCGCGTGCCCAGGGCCGTGCCTACCGGATCCGTAAGCGGACCAGCCACATCACCGTGGTCGTCAGCAGCAAGGAAGGAACCCGGTAATGGGCCAGAAGGTTAACCCGCATGGGTTCCGGCTCGGCATCACCACGGACTTCAAGTCCCGCTGGTACGCCGACAAGCTGTACAAGGACTACGTCAAGGAAGACGTCGCCATCCGTCGGATGATGACGTCCGGCATGGAGCGCGCCGGCATCTCGAAGGTTGAGATCGAGCGCACCCGTGACCGTGTGCGTGTGGACATCCACACCGCGCGTCCCGGCATCGTCATCGGCCGACGTGGCGCCGAGGCCGACCGCATCCGCGGCGACCTCGAGAAGCTCACGGGCAAGCAGGTCCAGCTGAACATCCTCGAGGTCAAGAACCCCGAGATGGACGCTCAGCTGGTCGCCCAGGCCGTTGCCGAGCAGCTCTCCTCGCGCGTCTCCTTCCGTCGTGCCATGCGCAAGAGCATGCAGGGCACGATGAAGGCCGGCGCCAAGGGCATCAAGATCCAGTGCGGCGGTCGTCTCGGCGGCGCCGAGATGTCCCGCTCGGAGTTCTACCGCGAGGGCCGTGTGCCCCTGCACACGCTCCGCGCGAACGTCGACTACGGCTTCTTCGAGGCCAAGACCACCTTCGGCCGCATCGGCGTGAAGGTCTGGATCTACAAGGGCGACGTCAAGAACATCGCCGAGGTCCGCGCCGAGAACGCCGCTGCCCGTGCGGGTAACCGCCCGGCCCGTGGCGCCGGCGCTGGCGACCGCCCGGCCGGCCGTGGTGGCCGCGGTGGCGAGCGTGGCGGCCGCGGCCGCAAGCCGCAGCAGTCGGCTCCGGCCGCCGAGGCCCCCAAGGCCGAGGCTGCCGCCGCTGCTCCGGCTGAGAGCACCGGAACGGAGGCCTGACCGACATGCTGATCCCCCGTAGGGTCAAGCACCGCAAGCAGCACCACCCGAAGCGCTCCGGCGCCAGCAAGGGTGGTACGCAGGTTGCGTTCGGCGAGTACGGCATTCAGGCCCTCACGCCGGCGTACGTGACCAACCGCCAGATCGAGGCGGCCCGTATCGCGATGACCCGCCACATCAAGCGTGGCGGCAAGGTCTGGATCAACATCTACCCGGACCGCCCGCTGACGAAGAAGCCCGCCGAGACCCGCATGGGTTCCGGTAAGGGTTCTCCGGAGTGGTGGATCGCGAACGTCAAGCCGGGTCGGGTGATGTTCGAACTGTCCTACCCGAACGAGAAGATCGCGCGCGAGGCCCTGACCCGTGCGGCCCACAAGCTGCCGATGAAGTGCAAGATCGTGAAGCGCGAAGCAGGTGAGCTGTGATGTCGGCCGGTACCAAGGCGTCCGAGCTGCGCGAGCTGGGCAACGAGGAGCTTCTCAACAAGCTCCGCGAGGCCAAGGAAGAGCTGTTCAACCTCCGCTTCCAGGCGGCGACGGGTCAGCTCGAGAACCACGGTCGGCTCAAGTCCGTCCGTAAGGACATCGCCCGGATCTACACCCTGATGCGTGAGCGTGAGCTGGGCATCGAGACGGTGGAGAACGCCTGATGAGCGAGAGCAACGTGACTGAGAAGACCGAGCGCAACGCTCGTAAGGTCCGCGAGGGCCTCGTCGTCAGCGACAAGATGGACAAGACCGTCGTCGTCGCTGTCGAGGACCGCGTCAAGCACGCGCTGTACGGCAAGGTCATCCGCCGTACGAACAAGCTCAAGGCTCACGACGAGCAGAACGCTGCCGGCATCGGCGACCGCGTCCTCCTGATGGAGACCCGGAAGCTGTCCGCCACGAAGCACTGGCGCGTCGTCGAGATCCTCGAGAAGGCCAAGTAATTACTCGAGGGGTTTCCCTCGGGTCAGTTCCGCCAGGCTCGGCCGGGGCTTCTTCTGAAGCCCCGGCCGGGAACCGGCAGACAATCAGGAGATAGACGTGATCCAGCAGGAGTCGCGACTGCGTGTCGCCGACAACACTGGTGCCAAGGAGATCCTTTGCATCCGTGTTCTCGGTGGCTCCGGTCGCCGCTACGCGGGCATCGGTGACGTCATCGTCGCCACCGTCAAGGACGCGATCCCCGGTGGCAACGTGAAGAAGGGTGACGTCGTCAAGGCGGTCATCGTTCGCACCGTCAAGGAGCGCCGCCGCCAGGACGGCTCGTACATCCGCTTCGACGAGAACGCCGCTGTCATTCTCAAGAACGACGGCGACCCTCGTGGCACCCGTATCTTCGGCCCGGTCGGCCGTGAGCTGCGCGAGAAGAAGTTCATGAAGATCATCTCGCTCGCGCCGGAGGTGCTGTAAGCATGAAGATCAAGAAGGGCGACCTGGTCCAGGTCATCACCGGTAAGGACAAGGGCAAGCAGGGCAAGGTCATCACGGCCTTCCCCCGCGAGAACCGCGTCCTGGTCGAGGGTGTCAACCGGGTCAAGAAGCACACCAAGGCCGGTCCCTCGCAGGCCGGCGGCATCGTGACGACCGAGGCTCCGGTCCACGTCTCCAACGTCCAGCTGGTCGTGGAGAAGGACGGCAAGAAGGTCGTCACGCGTGTCGGTTACCGCTTCGACGACGAGGGCAACAAGATCCGCGTTGCCAAGCGGACGGGTGAGGACATCTGATGGCTACCACCACTCCGCGTCTCAAGACGAAGTACCGCGAGGAGATCGCGGGCAAGCTGCGTGACGAGTTCAAGTACGAGAACGTCATGCAGATCCCCGGCCTCGTGAAGATCGTGGTCAACATGGGTGTCGGCGACGCCGCCCGTGACTCGAAGCTCATGGACGGTGCCGTCCGTGACCTCACCACGATCACCGGCCAGAAGCCGGCGATCACCAAGGCTCGCAAGTCCATCGCGCAGTTCAAGCTGCGTGAGGGCCAGCCGATCGGTGCGCACGTCACGCTCCGTGGCGACCGCATGTGGGAGTTCCTGGACCGCACCCTGTCGCTCGCGCTTCCGCGCATCCGCGACTTCCGCGGCCTGTCCCCCAAGCAGTTCGACGGCCGTGGCAACTACACCTTCGGTCTCACGGAGCAGGTCATGTTCCACGAGATCGACCAGGACAAGATCGACCGTGTCCGGGGTATGGACATCACCGTGGTGACCACGGCGACCAACGACGCTGAGGGCCGTGCCCTTCTCCGTCACCTCGGCTTCCCGTTCAAGGAGGCGTAAGCGAGATGGCGAAGAAGGCTCTCATCGCGAAGGCTGCCCGCAAGCCCAAGTTCGGCGTGCGTGGCTACACGCGCTGCCAGCGCTGTGGTCGTCCCCACTCCGTGTACCGCAAGTTCGGCCTGTGCCGCGTGTGCCTTCGTGAGATGGCTCACCGTGGCGAGCTGCCGGGCGTGACCAAGAGCTCCTGGTAACTTCCCTTCGTCCTTTGGACGTTAGGGATGACCGGAGTCTCTCGGTAAGCATTGGGTCGGCGGAGGCCCACCCCCGTATGCCTTAGGCTTGTGGGGTTGGGCGTCCGCCGCCCGTACGACTTACTACGCCGTAGGTCCCCGCGCCGCACCCGTCCCGCCCCTGTGTGGGGAGAGGGATGGCGCACTGGAAACCCCGGCGAGAGAGGCCGAAGGCCAATTCATGACCATGACTGATCCGATCGCGGACATGCTGACTCGTCTGCGTAACGCGAACTCGGCATACCACGACTCCGTGACGATGCCGCACAGCAAGATCAAGTCTCACATCGCGGAAATCCTCCAGCAGGAGGGCTTCATCACGGGCTGGAAGGTCGAGGACGCCGAGGTCGGCAAGAACCTCGTGCTCGACCTGAAGTTCGGTCCGAACCGTGAGCGCTCCATCGCGGGCATCAAGCGGATCTCGAAGCCGGGCCTCCGGGTTTACGCGAAGTCCACCAACCTGCCGAAGGTTCTCGGCGGCCTGGGCGTGGCGATCATCTCCACGTCCCACGGTCTCCTGACCGGCCAGCAGGCGCAGAAGAAGGGCGTGGGTGGGGAAGTCCTCGCCTACGTCTGGTAGTCGGGAACGGAGGAATAGCTAATGTCGCGTATTGGCAAGCTCCCCATCACGGTTCCCGCCGGCGTGGACGTCACCATCGAAGGCCGCACGGTCACGGTCAAGGGTTCCAAGGGCTCCCTGACCCACACCGTCGCCGCGCCGATCGAGATCGTTAAGGGCGAGGATGGCGTGCTCAACGTCAACCGTCCGAACGACGAGCGTCAGAACAAGGCCCTGCACGGCCTGTCCCGCACGCTGGTGGCCAACATGATCACCGGTGTGACCCAGGGGTACGTGAAGGCGCTCGAGATCAGCGGTGTCGGTTACCGCGTCGCCGCGAAGGGCTCCGCTCTGGAGTTCCAGCTCGGCTACAGCCACCCGATCGTGGTCGAGGCGCCCGAGGGCATCTCGTTCAAGGTCGAGTCGCCGACCAAGTTCTCGGTCGAGGGCATCGACAAGCAGAAGGTCGGCGAGGTCGCCGCCAACATCCGCAAGCTGCGTAAGCCCGACCCGTACAAGGCCAAGGGCGTCAAGTACGCGGGCGAGGTCATCCGCCGCAAGGTCGGAAAGGCTGGTAAGTAAAGCCATGGCATACGGTGTGAAGATCGCCAAGGGCGACGCCTACAAGGGCGCCGCCAAGAAGCGCCGCCACATCCGCATCCGCAAGAACGTGTCGGGTACGGCGGAGCGTCCGCGCCTCGTCGTGACGCGTTCCAACCGCGGTATCACCGCTCAGGTCATCGACGACCTCAAGGGTCACACCCTTGCGTCGGCGTCGACCCTGGACGCGTCGATCCGTGGCGGCGAGGGTGACAAGTCCGCGCAGGCCAAGCAGGTCGGCGCCCTGGTCGCCGAGCGCGCCAAGGCCGCCGGTGTCGAGGCTGTCGTGTTCGACCGTGGTGGCAACAGGTACGCCGGGCGCATTGCCGCTCTGGCTGACGCCGCCCGCGAAGCCGGGCTGAAGTTCTAAGCCCCGGTTCCGGGACTAACGGACGTAACAGAGAGAGGTAATCCAATGGCTGGACCCCAGCGCCGCGGCAGCGGTGCCGGTGGCGGCGAGCGGCGGGACCGGAAGGGCCGCGACGGTGGCGCTGCCGCCGAGAAGACCGCGTACGTTGAGCGCGTTGTCGCGATCAACCGCGTCGCCAAGGTTGTCAAGGGTGGTCGTCGCTTCAGCTTCACCGCGCTCGTCGTGGTGGGTGACGGTGACGGCACCGTAGGTGTCGGTTACGGCAAGGCCAAGGAAGTTCCCGCGGCCATTGCCAAGGGCGTCGAGGAAGCCAAGAAGAACTTCTTCAAGGTTCCCCGCATCCAGGGCACCATCCCTCACCCGATCCAGGGCGAGAAGGCCGCGGGCGTCGTCCTGCTCAAGCCGGCTTCCCCCGGTACCGGTGTTATCGCCGGTGGCCCGGTGCGCGCCGTGCTCGAGTGCGCCGGCGTTCACGACATCCTGTCGAAGTCGCTCGGCTCCGACAACGCGATCAACATCGTGCACGCGACCGTGGAGGCCCTGAAGGGCCTGCAGCGTCCCGAGGAGATCGCGGCTCGCCGCGGTCTGCCGCTCGAGGACGTCGCTCCCGCGGCTCTGCTCCGTGCGCGTGCTGGGGCGGGTGCGTAATGGCTCGCCTCAAGGTCACGCAGACGAAGTCGTACATCGGCAGCAAGCAGAACCACCGCGACACCCTCCGTTCCCTGGGCCTCAAGCGCCTGGGTGACGTGGTTGTCAAGGAGGACCGCCCCGAGTTCCGCGGCATGGTGCACACCGTCCGCCACCTCGTGACGGTCGAGGAGGTTGACTGACATGGCGGAGAACAACCCGCTGAAGGCCCACAACCTCCGTCCCGCCCCGGGCGCCAAGACCGCCAAGACCCGTGTGGGTCGTGGTGAGGCGTCGAAGGGTAAGACGGCCGGTCGTGGTACGAAGGGTACGAAGGCCCGCTACCAGGTTCCGGAGCGCTTCGAGGGTGGCCAGATGCCCCTCCACATGCGTCTTCCGAAGCTGAAGGGCTTCAAGAACCCCTTCCGCACCGAGTACCAGGTCGTGAACCTGGACAAGCTCACCGCGCTCTACCCGCAGGGTGGCGAGGTCACGGTGGCCGACCTGGTCGCCAAGGGTGCCGTTCGCAAGAACCAGCTCGTCAAGGTCCTGGGCCAGGGCGAGGTCTCCGTGGCGCTGCAGGTGACGGTCGACGCCGTCTCCGGCTCCGCCAAGGAGAAGATCGCCGCC
This sequence comes from Streptomyces sp. NPDC002825, assembly GCF_040295385.1. Classification (NCBI taxonomy): domain Bacteria; kingdom Bacillati; phylum Actinomycetota; class Actinomycetes; order Kitasatosporales; family Streptomycetaceae; genus Streptomyces; species Streptomyces sp. NPDC002825. The sequence continues at coordinate 18,476 of NZ_JBEOVH010000046.1, read as the reverse complement.
GCCGGCGGCACCGTCACCGAGCTCGTCTGAGACGACTCGATGGCCTGAACATCCGACCGGGGATGCCTCCCAAAAGGGGCATCCCCGGTTGGTCGTTCCTAGGGGGGCATGGTCGCCGGTAAGGTGGCGTGCACTGTCTAGGCTCCGTGCGGTATGCCCGCGCGGAATTGATGACCGATACCCAATCGTCGAACCTCAAGACCGTCACCCTTGACGCATAGCGCGGGGGTCGCAGGAGGCACCGTGCTCACCGCGTTCGCCCGGGCGTTCAAGACGCCCGACCTGCGCAAGAAGCTGCTCTTCACGCTCGCCATCATCGTGCTGTACCGCCTCGGGGCCCACATCCCGGTGCCCGGCGTCAGCTACGAGGCCGTCCAGCAGTGTGTCAAGCAGGCCAGCGAGGGCAACAACAGCCTGTTCGGCCTGGTCAACATGTTCAGTGGCGGGGCGCTGCTGCAGATCACCATCTTCGCGCTCGGCATCATGCCGTACATCACGGCGAGCATCATCCTGCAGCTGCTGACCGTCGTGATCCCCCGCCTCGAAGCCCTCAAGAAGGAGGGTCAGGCCGGTACTGCCAAGATCACGCAGTACACCCGGTACCTGACCGTGGCTCTCGCCATCCTCCAGGGCACCGGCCTCGTCGCGACCGCCAAGAGCGGTGCGCTCTTCAGCGGCTGCATCGTCGCCGACCAGGTCGTGCCCGACCAGTCGATCTTCACCATCGCCACGATGGTCATCACGATGACCGCGGGCACCGGCGTCGTCATGTGGCTCGGTGAGCTGATCACCGACCGCGGCATCGGCAACGGCATGTCGATCCTGATGTTCATCTCGATCGCCGCCGGCTTCCCGGGCGCCCTGTGGGCCATCAAGGAGAGCGGCAAGCTCGCCAAGGGCTGGATCGAGTTCGGCACCGTCATCCTCATCGGCTTCGTGATGGTGGCCCTCGTGGTCTTCGTCGAGCAGGCCCAGCGACGCATCCCGGTCCAGTACGCGAAGCGCATGATCGGCCGCAGGTCGTACGGCGGTACGTCCACTTACATCCCGTTGAAGGTGAACCAGGCGGGTGTGATTCCTGTCATCTTCGCGTCGTCGCTGCTCTACATCCCGGCCTTGATCGCGCAGTTCTCGAACTCCACCGCAGGGTGGAAGACCTGGATCGAAGCCCACTTCGTCAAGGGTGACCACCCCTACTACATCGCCGCGTACTTCCTTCTGATCGTGTTCTTCGCCTTCTTCTATGTGGCGATCTCGTTCAACCCCGAGGAAGTCGCGGACAACATGAAGAAGTATGGTGGCTTCATCCCGGGTATCCGGGCTGGTCGACCTACTGCCGAGTATCTGAGCTACGTGCTCAACCGGATCACTTGGCCGGGCTCGCTGTACTTGGGTCTGATCGCTCTTGTGCCGACGATGGCGTTGGCAGGCTTCGGTGGCGCCAATGCCAACTTCCCCTTCGGTGGGACGAGCATCCTCATCATCGTGGGTGTGGGGCTGGAGACCGTGAAGCAGATCGAGAGCCAGCTCCAGCAGCGCAATTACGAAGGGTTCCTCCGCTGATGCGAATCGTCCTCGTCGGACCGCCCGGTGCGGGCAAGGGCACGCAGGCCGCGTACCTCGCCAAGAACCTGGGTATCCCGCACATCTCTACGGGCGACCTGTTCCGTGCCAACATCTCGCAGGGCACGCCGCTCGGCGTAGAGGCGCAGTCGTACATGAAGGCCGGCCAGCTGGTGCCGGACTCCGTGACGATCGGGATGGCCGAGGACCGCATGCGCCAGGCGGACGCCGAGGGCGGCTTCCTGCTCGACGGGTTCCCGCGGAACGTGGCCCAGGCCCAGGCCCTGGACGCGTTCCTCAAGTCCGGCGGCATCGAGCTGGACGCGGTCCTGGACCTCGAGGTCCCCGAGGACGAGGTCGTGAAGCGGATCGCGGGTCGCCGCATCTGCCGCAAGGACTCCGCGCACGTCTTCCACGTGACGTACAACGCTCCGAAGACCGAGGGCGTCTGCGACGTCTGCGGCGGTGAGCTGTACCAGCGCGACGACGACACGGAGGAGACCGTCCGCAAGCGTCTGGCGGTCTACCACACCGAGACCGAGCCGATCATCGACTACTACCGGGCGCAGAACCTGGTCGAGACGATCTCGGCGCTCGGCAAGGTGGACGAGGTCACCGCCAAGGCGATGGCCGCGCTCAAGAAGTAACCCTGGTTCGTTCGATACGGCCGCGGTGCCCCTAGGGGGCGTCGCGGCCGTATCGTTGTTCTGTTCCCCGTACTCGATGGAAAGGCCGCGGCCACGATGGTGCAGATCAAGACCCCCGAGCAGATCGCGAAGATGCGCGAGGCGGGGCTGGTCGTCGCCGCCATCCACGCGGCGACCCGTGAGGCGGCCGTGCCGGGCGCCACGACGAGGGACCTGGACGAGGTCGCGCGGAAGGTCATCGCCGACCACGGGGCGAAGTCGAACTTCCTCGGGTACGGAGGCTTCCCCGCGACGATCTGCACCTCGGTGAACGAGGTCGTCGTCCACGGCATCCCCGACGACAAGACCGTCCTCAAGGACGGCGACATCATCTCCATCGACGCGGGCGCGATCGTGGACGGCTGGCACGGTGACGCCGCCTACACGGCCTTCGTCGGCACGGGCCACGCGCCGGAGCTGGTGGAGCTCTCCCGGGTGACGGAGGAGTCGATGTGGGCCGGCATCGCGGCCATGAAGCTGGGCAACCGTCTGGTGGACATCTCGAAGGCGATCGAGACGTACATCAAGCGGCAGCCGCGGCCGGCCGTGGGCGACCACAGCCTGGGCCGGTACGGGATCATCGAGGACTACGGCGGCCACGGCATCGGCACCGAGATGCACATGGACCCGCACCTGCTGAACTACGTCTCCCGCAAGCGCGGCAAGGGCCCGAAGCTGGTCCCCGGCCTGTGCCTGGCGATCGAGCCGATGGTCTCCCTGGGCACCCCGCACACGGAGGTCCTGAAGGACGACTGGACGGTCATCACGACGGACGGCACCTGGTCCTCCCACTGGGAGCACTCGGTCGCCCTGACGGAGGCCGGCCCGCTGGTCCTGACGGCGGTCGACGGCGGTAAGGCGAAGCTCGCGGAACTGGGCGTGACGGCGGCCCCGGACCCGCTGGCGTAGCGGGGCCCGGGCTCGGCGGACGGAGTCCGGCGCAGCAGGCCGAAGCTTGTGAGGCGCCCCCGGGCGCCGAGCCCGCGAGGGCTGCGTCGGGGATTGGGTCGGCGGCAAGGCGAAGCTCGCGGAACTGGGCGTGACGGCGGCCCCGGACCCGCTGGCGTAGCGGGGCCCGGGCTCGGTGGACGGAGTCCGGCGCAGCAGGCCGAAGCTTGTGAGGCGCCCCCGGGCGCCGAGCCCGCGAGGGCTGCGTCGGGGATTGGGTCGGCGGCAAGGCGAAGCTCGCGGAACTGGGCGTGACGGCGGCCCCGGACCCGCTGGCGTAGCGGGGCCCGGGCTCGGTGGACGGAGTCCGGCGCAGCAGGCCGAAGCTTGTGAGGCGCCCCGGGCGCCGAGCCCGCGAGGGCTGCGTCGGGGAGGGTGCGGCGGCCGTGTGGGGGGCCGGTTTCGGGGGTCGCGTAATGATCTTCTAGCGTGGGCAGACTTCCCGATTCGTCTTTTCCTGGGCCCTGACGTAGACTGATGCGTCGGCTCTCGTGTACCCGTGTGTCCGCACCCGGCGGCGAGAGTCGATCAAGGTAGCCGATTCGAAAGGCGAAGCGTGGCCAAGAAGCAAGGTGCCATCGAAATCGAGGGCACCGTGATCGAGTCCCTCCCGAACGCCATGTTCAAGGTGGAGCTCCAGAACGGTCACAAGGTCCTCGCGCACATCTCCGGCAAGATGCGGATGCACTACATCCGAATCCTCCCGGACGACCGGGTCGTGGTGGAGCTCTCTCCCTACGACCTGACGCGTGGCCGGATCGTCTACCGGTACAAGTAGATCTTGCCCGCACCCGCCCTCCGCGCGGGTGGTGGCACTGACCCGGAGAACCTCACATCCCATGAAGGTCAAGCCGAGCGTCAAGAAGATCTGCGACAAGTGCAAGGTGATCCGCCGTCACGGCCGGGTCATGGTCATCTGCGACAACCTGCGCCACAAGCAGCGCCAGGGCTGACGCACGCCGACCGACCTGCATTTCGCAGTTCTTCGCGCGACGCAATAGCAACACGTACATACGCAGAGCCCGTCCGACCGTGTCCCACGGTTGACGGCACCTCCGGCGGGGGCCGGGGACCCGACCTGTACCTCATACGGCAGCCGGGAACGGTTCTGCAGCAGACCCCCGAGAACACAGGAGCCATTGAATGGCACGCGTTTCCGGTGTTGACATCCCGCGTGACAAGCGTGTGGTGGTCGCACTCACCTACGTCTTCGGTATCGGGCGCACCCGGTCCGAGGAGATCCTCGCCGCCACTGGCGTGAACGAGTCCACCCGTGTCCGCGACCTTGCCGAGGAAGACCTCGTCAAGATCCGCGAGTACGTGGACGCCAACCTCCAGACCGAGGGTGACCTCCGCCGCGAGATCGCCGCCGACATCCGCCGCAAGGTCGAGATCGGCTGCTACCAGGGCCTCCGCCACCGTCGTGGCCTGCCCGTCCGCGGTCAGCGCACCAGCACGAACGCTCGTACCCGCAAGGGCCCGCGTCGCGCCATCGCCGGTAAGAAGAAGCCGGGCAAGAAGTAGTCCTCAGCGGACGCTTGACCAAGCGGTCTTCGCTGTAGGACCGACCACCTCCCGTAGGAGTAAGAGATGCCCCCCAAGGGTCGTCAGGGCGCTGCCAAGAAGGTGCGCCGCAAGGAAAAGAAGAACGTCGCTCACGGCCACGCGCACATCAAGAGCACGTTCAACAACACGATCGTCTCGATCACGGACCCCTCGGGCAACGTGATCTCCTGGGCCTCCGCCGGCCACGTCGGCTTCAAGGGCTCGCGCAAGTCCACCCCGTTCGCCGCGCAGATGGCCGCCGAGTCGGCCGCTCGCCGCGCGCAGGAGCACGGCATGCGCAAGGTCGACGTCTTCGTCAAGGGTCCCGGCTCCGGCCGTGAGACCGCGATCCGCTCCCTCCAGGCCACGGGCCTCGAGGTCGGCTCGATCCAGGACGTCACCCCCACGCCGCACAACGGCTGCCGTCCCCCCAAGCGCCGCCGCGTCTGACGCACGGGCTGCTTGAGCAGGACTTTTCGGGCGGTGCGTCCCCTTGTGGGACGTACCGCCCGTACCCTTGCAGTACGCAGCAGCGAAATCATCGGGCTCCGCCCGGTGCCGTCGGGCGTCAAATAGTGGGCGTCCACGACTGAAGGAAACACAGACATGCTTATCGCTCAGCGTCCGTCGCTGACCGAAGAGGTCGTCGACGAGTTCCGCTCCCGGTTCGTCATCGAGCCGCTGGAGCCGGGCTTCGGCTACACCCTCGGCAACTCCCTCCGCCGTACCCTCCTCTCCTCGATCCCGGGTGCCGCTGTCACCAGCATCCGCATCGACGGTGTCCTGCACGAGTTCACCACCGTGCCGGGCGTCAAGGAGGACGTCACCGACCTCATCCTTAACATCAAGCAGCTGGTCGTCTCCTCGGAGCACGACGAGCCGGTCGTGATGTACCTGCGCAAGCAGGGCCCGGGTCTGGTCACCGCCGCCGACATCGCGCCCCCGGCCGGTGTCGAGGTGCACAACCCCGACCTCGTTCTGGCGACCCTGAACGCCAAGGGCAAGCTGGAGATGGAGCTGACCGTCGAGCGCGGTCGCGGCTACGTCTCCGCCGTCCAGAACAAGCAGGTCGGCCAGGAGATCGGCCGCATCCCGGTCGACTCCATCTACAGCCCCGTGCTGAAGGTCACCTACAAGGTCGAGGCGACCCGAGTCGAGCAGCGCACCGACTTCGACAAGCTCATCGTCGACGTCGAGACCAAGCAGGCCATGCGCCCGCGTGACGCCATGGCGTCCGCCGGCAAGACCCTGGTCGAGCTGTTCGGTCTGGCCCGCGAGCTCAACATCGACGCCGAGGGCATCGACATGGGCCCGTCCCCGACGGACGCCGCCCTCGCCGCCGACCTCGCGCTGCCGATCGAGGAGCTCGAGCTCACCGTTCGTTCGTACAACTGCCTCAAGCGTGAGGGCATCCACTCCGTGGGTGAGCTCGTCGCCCGCTCCGAGGCCGACCTGCTCGACATCCGCAACTTCGGTGCGAAGTCGATCGACGAGGTCAAGGCGAAGCTGGCCGGCATGGGCCTGGCCCTCAAGGACAGCCCGCCCGGATTCGACCCGACCGCCGCCGCGGACGCCTTCGGCGCCGACGACGACGCGGACGCCGGTTTCGTCGAGACCGAGCAGTACTAGTCGCAGTCTTGCTGCGGACCGGTTTCGGCTGGTCGCGCCCACGCGGCGTTAGCCGCAAGATTGACACCTCCCCGCGCCCCTATGGGGCGCGGGGTCTCCGACGGGTGACCGCCCGCTCGGACACTGACATCGGTACCTCATACGGCCGGTGCAGATCACAAGGAGAAACACCATGCCGCGTCCCGCGAAGGGTGCCCGCCTCGGCGGTTCCGCCGCGCACGAGAAGCTGCTCCTCGCCAACCTGGCGAAGTCGCTCTTCGAGCACGGCCGCATCACCACGACCGAGGCCAAGGCCCGTCGCCTGCGTCCGGTCGCCGAGCGCCTGATCACCAAGGCGAAGAAGGGCGACATCCACAACCGTCGCCTGGTGCTGCAGACGATCACCGACAAGGGCGTCGTCCACACCCTCTTCACCGAGATCGCCCCGCGTTACTCGGAGCGTCCGGGTGGCTACACCCGCATCACCAAGATCGGCAACCGTCGTGGCGACAACGCCCCGATGGCCGTGATCGAGCTGGTCGAGGGCGAGATCGCCAAGAAGGCGACCGTTGCCGAGGCCGAGGCCGCCACCAAGCGCGCCGTCAAGGAGGCCGACGAGGCCGCCGCCGTCGAGGCGACCGAGGACGAGGCGAAGGACGCGTAAGCGTTTTTCGTACGTTTCTCGTGAGCGGGCCCGTACCCCCTGGGGTGCGGGCCCGTTCCCGTGTGTTTGAGAGGATCTTCGCGTGAGCGATGACGTGCAGGACGGGTTCGTACGGGTTCGGCTCGACCTTTCGTACGACGGCAGGGACTTCTCCGGCTGGGCCAAGCAGGCCCAGGGGCAGCGGACCGTACAGGGAGAGATCGAGGACGCCCTGCGGACCGTCACCCGGTCCAAGGAGACGTACGAGCTGACCGTCGCCGGCCGGACCGACGCCGGCGTGCACGCGCGCGGCCAGGTCGCCCATGTCGACCTCCCCGTGGAGCTCTGGGAGGAGCACCGGGACAAGCTGCTGCGGCGGCTCGCCGGGCGGCTGCCGCACGATGTCCGGGTGTGGAAGGTGGCGGAGGCCCCCGCCGGCTTCAACGCGCGGTTCTCCGCGATCTGGCGCCGCTACGCCTACCGCGTCACCGACAACCCCGGCGGCGTCGACCCGCTGCTCCGCGGGCACGTCCTGTGGCACGACTGGGCCCTCGACATGGACGCCATGAACGAGGCCGCCACCGCGCTCGTCGGCGAGCACGACTTCGCCGCGTACTGCAAGAAGCGCGAGGGCGCCACCACCATCCGCACGCTGCAGGTGCTGCGCTGGGAGCGCCGGGACGACGGGATCCTGGAGGCGACCGTCAAGGCGGACGCCTTCTGCCACAACATGGTCCGCTCGCTCGTCGGCGCCCTGCTCTTCGTCGGCGACGGCCACCGGCCGGTCGACTGGCCCGGCAAGGTGCTCGCCGCCGGCGTCCGCGACTCGGCCGTCCACGTCGTGCGGCCGCACGGCCTCACCCTCGAAGAGGTCGGCTACCCGGAGGACGCGCTGCTCGCCGCCCGCAGCAGGGAGGCGCGCAACAAGCGGTCACTCCCCGGGAGTGCCGGCTGCTGCTGAGGCCTGGGCGCGGCCCCGGGCGTAGATCTGGTTGAAGGCGAAGGTACCGAGGTCGTCGCTGGCCTGGAAGACGGGCTTGTCGGCCTTGGTGACCTTCTTGCCGTTGGCGAAGCCGCCCTGGGTGAAGTACGCGTAGCGGCCGATCGCGTTCGAGCGGCGCAGGCAGACCGTGGCGTGGCAGAAATCACCCACGCCCGCGCCCGTCAGGGGCGCGACGCCGCCGGTGGCCTGGTCCTTCGCCTTCTGGGCCGCCGCCTCGGACGGGAAGACGGCGACGCCGACGGTGATCGCCACGCCGTCCTTCACGTACGTGGCGCGGAGCACCTTCTGGCAGCCGTTCCGCTTCAGGACCGTGCCGAGACCGCCCTGAGTGACGGCCGCGCAGTTGGTCGTGGCGGAGGTCGCGCCCTTCTGGTACGCGCGGCCGTTCATGGTCATCTTCTTGCCCGGGAAGAGGCCCTCGGCGGTGAGGGGGGCCTTGTCCTTCTTCGGGTCCGAGATGTAGTCCTTCGGGTTCGGCGGGGGCGGCGGCGCCACCGAGGAGAAGGTCGGCTCCGGGCTCGGCGTGCCGGTGGGGGAGACCGTGCCGGTGGGGACCGGGCCGTTCTTGGCCTCGTCGTTCTTCTTGTTGGTGCTCACGACCGCCGTCGCCACGATCGCGCCCACCGCCACCGTCGCCAGGACGCCGCCGGCGATCAGCAGGAGGCGCTTGCGGCGGCCGCGGGAGGCGCTGGCGTCGGCGAGGGCGCCCCAGTCGGGGGTGTCAGTGCTGCCCTGGGCGCCCGGGAAGGGGTTCGGCTGCGCCGCCGGCTGCGGATAGCCGTAGCCCGGCTGCTGCCCGTTCCCCTGCTGGGGCGGATACCCGTACCCGGCCTGCTGTCCGTACCCCTGCTGCGGCGGATACCCGTACCCGGGCTGCTGTGCGTTCCCCTGCTGCCCCTGCTGCTGCGGATCCTGCGGCCACTGCGGTCCCCCAAAGCTCATGCCGCGCATCCTAAACCGGTTGGGGCTGGCCCACGCGGGCGGCGACAATGCATCCCATGGGACATGTCGAGGCCGCGCATCTGGAGTACTACCTTCCCGACGGGAGGGTCCTGCTCGGGGACGCCTCCTTCCGGGTCGGGGAGGGCGCCGTCGTCGCCCTCGTCGGGGCCAACGGCGCCGGCAAGACCACACTGCTCCGGATGATCGCCGGGGAGCTGCAGCCGCACGGCGGCACGGTCACCGTCAGCGGCGGCCTCGGCGTGATGCCGCAGTTCGTCGGCTCCGTACGGGACGAGTCCACCGTCCGTGACCTGCTGGTCTCCGTCGCCCAGCCCCGGATCCGGGAGGCCGCCAAGGCCGTCGACGAGGCCGAGCACCTGATCATGACCGTCGACGACGAGGCCGCGCAGATGAAGTACGCGCAGGCCCTCAGCGACTGGGCCGAGGTCCAGGGGTACGAGGCCGAGACCCTCTGGGACATCTGCACGATGGCCGCGCTGGGCGTGCCGTACGAGAAGGCGCAGTTCCGTGAGGTCAGGACGCTCTCCGGCGGCGAGCAGAAGAGGCTGGTCCTGGAGTCGCTGCTGCGCGGCCCCGACGAGGTGCTGCTCCTCGACGAGCCCGACAACTACCTCGACGTCCCGGGCAAGCGGTGGCTGGAGGAGCGGCTGCGGGAGACCCGCAAGACCGTGCTCTTCATCTCCCACGACCGTGAGCTGCTCTCCCGGGGCGCCCAGAAGATCATCGCGGTCGAGCCCGGCCCGGCCGGGTCCGACGTGTGGGTGCACGGCGGCGGCTTCGACACCTTCCACGAGGCCCGGCGCGAGCGCTTCGCCCGCTTCGAGGAGCTGAAGCGGCGCTGGGACGAGAAGCACGCGCAGCTGAAGAAGCTGGTGATCAACCTGAGGCAGGCGGCCGCGGTCAGCCACGAGATGGCGTCCCGGTACGCGGCGGCGCAGACCCGCCTGAAGAAGTTCGAGGAGGCCGGGCCGCCGCCGGAGCCGCCGCGCGAGCAGGACATCCGGATGCGGCTGCGCGGCGGGCGTACCGGCGTACGGGCTGTGACCTGCGAGAACCTTGAGCTGACCGGGCTGATGAAGCCGTTCTCGCTTGAGATCTTCTACGGGGAGCGGGTCGCCGTCCTCGGGTCGAACGGGTCCGGGAAGTCGCACTTCCTGCGGCTGCTCGCGGGGGACCCGACGGTCGCCCACACGGGTACGTGGAAGCTCGGCGCGCGGGTCGTGCCGGGGCACTTCGCGCAGACCCACGCGCACCCCGAGCTGGCCGGGCGGCCGCTCGTCGACATCCTGTGGACGGAGCACGCCAAGGACCGGGGCGCGGCGATGTCGATGCTGCGGCGGTACGAGCTGGAGCGGCAGGGCGACCAGTCCTTCGACAAGCTCTCGGGCGGGCAGCAGGCGCGCTTCCAGATCCTGCTCCTGGAGCTGGCGGGCACGACGGCGCTGCTCCTCGACGAGCCCACGGACAACCTGGACCTGGAGTCCGCCGAGGCGCTCCAGGACGGTCTGGAGTCGTACGAGGGGACGGTGATGGCCGTCACGCACGACCGGTGGTTCGCGAAGTCCTTCGACCGGTTCCTGGTCTTCGGCTCCGACGGGGTCGTACGGGAGACCAGCGAGCCCGTCTGGGACGAGCGGCGGGTGGAGCGGGCGCGGTGACCCCGGGCGGCCGGCGGTAGACGCGGCCCGGGCCACCGCCGGCGGACGGAGTCCGGCGCAGCCGGGCGAAGCCGGGGAGGCCCCCTCGGGCCGAGCCGTGCGAGCGCGGCGTGGGGGAGAGGTCGAGCGGCGGGTGGAGCGGGCGCGGTGACCCCGGGCGGCCGGCGGTAGACGCGGCCCGGGCCACGGCCGGCGGACGGAGTCCGGCGCAGCCGGGCGAAGCCGGGGAGGCCCCCTCGGGCCGAGCCGTGCGAGCGCGGCGTGGGGGAGAGGTCGAGCGGCG